>NZ_KB906518.1:0-13088 GCF_000381445.1 Thioalkalivibrio sp. ALE22 | reverse complement strand
GTCCCATCCATCACAGCGATCGCGGCGTGCAATACGTATCGGTGCGTTACACCGACCGCCTCGGAGAAGCCGGGCTCCAGCCCTCGGTGGGCCGGGTCGGTGACTCCTACGACAACGCCCTGGCGGAGACCATCAACGGGCTGTACAAGACCGAGGTCCGGGCCTACTGGGGACGTCTTAACGATCGACGCGACGTCGAGTGGGCTACGCTCCAGTGGGTCGACTGGTTCAACCGGCGACGCCTGTTGGAATCCAACGGGTATCGACCGCCGGCAACGATCGAAGCGCAGTACCATCAACCACTTCAGGGGTCCGTTCGTGCAGCGTGACCCAAACCAACGGGTCTCCGGGAAACCCGGGGCGGTTCAAAGTACCCAAGAAACACGCCCGACTGCCGCGACCCCGGCCCGCTACGCGGGCCGGGCTTTCCCTCGCTCCGAGGCTTTTCGCGGGCGGCGCTGAAACTCGCTGCGCTACGCTCCGCTCAGACAGTCAGCGCCTCTTTTCCCGCGAAAATCCTCTCCACTCGGCGCGACGACAACGGGGGTGAAGGTCCAAACAACGGCTGTCCCAGTTGCGTAGCACATAGATGGAGGCTGGGTCTTCCGACATCTTCGTCACGCGCGGCCTTCGGCCCTGGCATGCCGCGCCCGCCAGCGGGCGCCGGGGGGCGAGTAGGATGCCGATGAGCGAAGCGAATCGCATCAGGGTTGCCCCGACGTCGGAACGGTGCGTTTCGCTGTGCTCAACCGCACCCTACGACGTTGGAGTTGGCTGCAGGCGTAGGGACAGCTTGTGTTTTGACCTTCATCCCCCCGTATGAAGCCCCTTGCGGAAGGGTCCTCGGGACGGAAAAGAGGCGCTGACTGTCTGAGCGAAGCCAAAGGCGCAGCGAGTTTCAGCGCCGCCGGCCCGAGGGCCCTGGAGCAAGGTTCCCGGGCGGAATCCGGGTGCCCTTCTTTGGGTACTTTCTTGGGCAAGCAAGAAAGTACCTCGCGGCGCGCTCGCGAGTGAGCGCATGGCAGGCGGCGGGACGAAGCCACCGTAAACACCAGATGCCGAACCAGGACCAGCCACAAAGAGGCGGGCAATAACGACCGCTACTCAGCCGCCTTCAGGGCCTGTACGCGGTCGAGCTGCTGCAGGCGTCGCCAGGCGAGGAACGCGGTCAGACTGGCCGCGACCAGGATGCCGAGGGCGGCGAAACCGTAGGCCTGCGGCGTGATCACCAGCGGCACGCGGAACAGGTCCATCGCAAAGGCCTGGTTCAGCAGCCAGGCGAAGCCCGTTCCGGTCAGCCAGGCGACCGGGATCGCGGCAAGGGTCAGCACCGCGATCTCGCCCAGCAGGATCCAGCTGACCTGACCGCGCGAGTAGCCCAGCACCTCCAGCGTGGCCAGATCGCGGGCGCGCTCGGCATAGGTGATGCGCGCGTTGTTGTAGGTCACGGCAAAGGCGATGGACACGGCCAGCGCGACGAACACCATCGCGAACACAATGACGGTCTCGCCGATGTATTCGCGGATGTTGCGCTCGGCCTCCGCGATCAGACCGACGCTGGCGACCCGCGGGCGGTCGGACAGGCTGCGAAACAGCGCATCTTCCTGTGCGCGGTCGGTCAGCAACCAGGCGCCGGAGACCGCAGGGCCCTCGCCGATCAGGCGGTTCAGCGCCGGGCGGTACATATAGGCGCCGACACCGATGGGTTCCTCCACCACACCGGCCAGCGGCACCGTGACCGTGCGGCGGCGCCCTTCCAGGATCTCCACCTCCACCGGGTCACCCACGCGCAGCCCGAGCTGTTCGGCCAGATAGTCCGTCAGCAGGATGCCCTCGTCGGGCAGTCGGCCGCGCCCGCCTCCCATCGGCAGTTGCCGCAGGCGCGGCTCGGCGTCCAGCCCCAGCAGGCGCACGCGCTCCTCGCGGTTCACGCCCACCAGCCGTACCGGCACCGCGCGGAAGGTCTCCACCGCCAGCACGCCCGGCTCGTGGCGCAGCTCGCCGGCCGCGCGCGCCGGCACCGGGTCGGTGAACTGCAGGTCGATATCCATCTGCAGGACCTGCCCGTACTGGGTGTCCAGCATCTGGGTCACCGCGTTCAGCTGATAGGCGCCCATCAGCAGCAGACCGCCGGAGAGGCCGATGCCGATCACCGACAGCACGGACTTGAGCCGGTGGCGCGCGAGGTTGCGCAGGATGATCCGGGTCGGCTGGTCGAACGCGCCCCAGGCCGCCGAGCGCTCCAGCCAGCCGCGATGAAAACGTTCCGGGGCCGGCGGACGCATGGCCTCGGCCGGTTGCATGCGCACCGCCTGCCAGACCGCGCGGAAGGTGCCAAGCATCGCCGCGCCCATGGCCACGCCGACCGCCAGCACCATCACCCAGCCCTGCAGGCGAAAGCTCATCTCGGGGAAGCGGAAATACTCCGCGTAGATGCCGGCCAGACCCTGTGCGGCCCAGGCCCCGAACGCGAGCCCCAGCGCACAGCCCACCAGCACGATGCCGCCGGTCAGCAGGGCATAGTGCCCGGCGATCGCGCCATTGCCGTAGCCGAAGGCCTTGAGCACGGCGATCGGCTCGCGCTGGGAGCGGATGATGCGGCCGACGACGACGTTCAGCAGAAAGGCCGCGACGGCCAGGAAGATGGTCGGCAGAATCGCCGCCTGCGCCCGCAGCTGGGTCAGCTCCTCGGACAGAAAGCGGTGCGAGAACTGATCGTCGCGGCCATAGGCCCCCATGCCGCCGTAACGCGCCAGTTCCCGGTCCATTGCCTCGATCACGGGGGCCGGCTCCGCACCCGCCTCCAGGCTTACGGCCACCGCGTTGAATGCCCCCTCCATGCCGTAGGCGGCAGCCAGCGCGCGGCGGTTCATCCACAGGATGCCGTAGCGTTCGTAGTCGGGCAGCAGGTCGGTGGGGCTGATCTGATAGACAAACTCCGGCGACAGCGCGATGCCGCTGATCTGCAGATCGGTCAGGCGCCCGTCGATAATCGCGCGCAGGGAGTCGCCGGCCCGCAGCTCGTGGGCCTCCGCGAAGGCCTCGCTGACGACCGCCTCGCGCTCGCGACCGGCCTCCGGCAGCCGTCCCTCGCGCAGGTAGAGCCGGTTCAGCAGTGGCTCGCCCCCGTCCGGTATCGAGAGCACGGTGCCGCGGATCGGGTCGTCAAAATCGGCGACCTCCAGGCGCACCGGGGCGCGCACCCGGGTCTCGATCTGGTTGATCCCCGGCGTATCGCGAAAGCGTTCCACCGCGCTCTCCGGCGCGCGCTTGATCTCCGCGAACACGTCGGCGAACTGGTATTCCGAGTAGAAGCGGTCCTTGGTGATCGTGAGAGCATCGAGGCTGGTCACGGCGATCACCAGCGTCATCACGCCGCTGGCGATCACCAGCGCGATCGCCGCCGCCTGTCCCTTCAGGTGACCGAGATCACGCAGGATCTTGCGGTTCAGGGCGCGCATGGTCGGCCGCGGTCGCTACCAGTGGAGCTCGGCCGGGGACTGGCGCGTGGCATTTTCGTGGATCTCGCTCACGCGCCCATCGCTCAGGTGGATCACCCGGTCCGCCATCTCGCCGATCACCGCGTTGTGGGTGATGATCGCCACCGTCGTGTCCAAGCGCTCGTTGATGTGCTGCAAGGCCTCCAGCACGCGGATGCCGGTCTTCGAGTCCAGCGCACCGGTCGGCTCGTCGCACAGCAACACCGCCGGTTGCTTGGCGATCGCGCGGGCGATGGCCACGCGCTGCTGCTCGCCGCCGGAGAGCTGGGAGGGGAAGTGGTCCATGCGGTCCTCCAGCCCGACCAGCGCCAACGCCTCCTCCGGTGGCATCGGGTCGCGCGAGATCTCGGTGACGATCGCCACGTTCTCGCGTGCGGTCAGGCTGGCGATCAGGTTGTAGAACTGGAACACGAAGCCGACATGGTCACGGCGAAAGGTCGTCAGCGTGCGCTCGGAGGCCTGCGCCAGGTCCTGGTCGCGGTAGCGCACCTCGCCCTCGGTCGCGGTGTCCAGCCCGCCCATGATGTTCAGCAGGGTCGACTTGCCGGAGCCCGAGGCTCCCAGCATTACCACCAGTTCGCCGGTGTAGAGCTCCAGGTCCACCCCGCGGAGGGCGTGGATGGTCACCTCGCCCATGCGGTAGACCTTGGTCACCCCCGCCGCGCGAAAGATCACCTCCCGCGTGGCCGCACCGGCGTCCGGGGCTCGAGCCACGGCTGGGCTCATGCCATCGGAGTGAGCGGGCCCGCCAGCAGGACCGGCCGCTCGCCGGACGGTGCCGCCCCGGTATCCGGCGCACCGGGCAGGATGCCGCCGTCCCCGTCCAGGCTCATGGACCACAGACTCAGCAGCAACAGCAGGATGATCAGGATCGGGATCAATACGCGCGGATTCATCGGCCTTGCCCTCAGTCGCGGGAATAGCTCCATGCTGCCACAAAGCCCCCGCATCACGTCGCCAGAAGCTGTGCCGCCGCCCCGGCCGGGCCAACGTCGGGGTTACGTCCGGAGATCGCCACGTCGCCTTCGGCTCCTCGCGATGACGTTGTTTACCGTCCCGTCATTGCGAGGCCCCCTTCAGGGGCCGTGGCACAAAAGCGCGCAGCGCGTTGAACGGCCGCAGGTCGGCCCGCAGGGAGAACAAAGCGAGGAATCTCCTGACGCTGCCCCCGAAGGCGAATCGTGGACGCCCTGCCAGCTTTTGGAGATTGCTTCGTCGCTGCGCTCCTCGCAATGACGGGGGCAAAAGCAACGTCATTGCGAGGAACCGAAGGCGACGTGGCAATCGCTGAAATCGAGCACAAAGCCAGCGCGACCCCTGCTTCCATCCCCCCCGATTTGTTGTTTTGCGCCCAAATATTTACCCTATGCGCACCGTCCGGCCTGTTGCGGGCGCGCAGCGAACCCCGAAATCGCGCGCCGCCAGGCCGCTGTGCCGTCTTTTTCGGACGCCACGCCAACCCGTTTCAACAACGCAAGGAGTCAACATGTCCGCTCTGATCTGTGGGTCCATGGCCTACGACACCATCATGGTGTTCCCCGACCGCTTCAAGAACCACATCCTCCCGGACAAGGTGCACATGCTGAACGTGTCTTTCCTGGTCCCGGACATGCGTCGCGAGTTCGGCGGCTGCGCCGGCAACATCGCCTATAACATGAAGCTGCTGGGCGCGGACCCGACCGTGATGGCCACCGTGGGTGGCGACTTCGCCCCCTACGCCGACTGGATGGACAAGCACGGTATCTCGCGCAAGTTCGTGAAGGAGCTGCGGGACACCTACACCGGTCAGGCCTTCATCACCACCGACCAGGACGACAACCAGATCACCGCCTTCCACCCGGGCGCGATGGGCTTCTCGCACCAGCAGAAGGTCACCGACGCCGACGGCATCAAGGTCGGTATCGTCTCCCCGGACGGCCGTGACGGCATGATCGAGCACGCCCAGCAGTTCGCCGACGCCGGCATCCCGTTCATGTTTGACCCGGGCCAGGGTCTGCCGATGTTCGACGGCGACGACCTGAAGCGCTTCATGGAGAACGCCACCTATGCCGCGTTCAATGACTACGAGGCGCAGCTGACCGCCGATCGCACCGGCATGAGCATGGAGCAGCTGGCGGAGATGGTGGACGCGATGATCGTCACCCGTGGCGGCGACGGCTCCGACATCTACACCGGCGGCAAGAAGATCACCATCCCGTCGGTCGAGCCGGCCGCAATCAAGGACCCGACCGGCTGTGGCGACTCCTACCGCGCCGGCATCCTGTTCGGCCTGGAAAAGGGCTTTGATTGGGAGACCACCGGCCGCATCGCCTCGCTGATCGGCTCGATCAAGATCGCCCACTCCGGCACCCAGAACCACCACTTCACCGCCGACGAGTTCGCTGACAAGTTCGAAAAGGCCTTCGGCTACCGCTACTAAGCGACCTCACGCCGCCCCGGGCACCCGCCCGGGAACGCAAAAGGCCCGGCCCGAGTTTCCTCGGCCGGGCCTTTTTTGTGGATGGCATCCGCTCCGCCCCCTGCCCCCGTGGGAGCGTGCCCCATGGGAGCGTGCCCCGTGGGAGCGTGCTTGCACGCGAAGCCCCTGCCCGCGCCCGACTCTGGCAGGGCTTCGCCGGCGAGCCGGCTCCCACAAGACATTCCTACAAGGCTATTCGCCGTAATGCGTACGCGCCCGGATCACGATCACCAAAAACTGCTCGTCCCGAATCGTGTACAGCAGACGGTCCTTGTAGCTGATCCTCAGGGAGTAGTATCCGCGCAGATCACCAACCAGCGCCTTGCCACAGTACGGGTCGACCGCCACCCGGTTGCGCAGGATCTGCTTCACCTTGTCACGCAGCTTCGGCGTCAGGCGCCGCAAGTCCTTCTCGGCTTGACGGGTGAACCGAATAGTCCAGGTCACTGCTTCTCCCCGAACACCTCCTCGAATCCCAGCGTATCGCCCTCATCCGCCTCGCGGCGGCCCTGCTCGAATTCCTGCCGAAAGCCGGGTTCCGAGAGCAGTTCCAGGGTCTCGATCAGGCTGGCGTACTCGTCTTCCGACATCAGCACCGCATCGCCGTTGCGATGCCGGATGTGGTAGATCGCGTGCTGTTCGTTCACGCCCTTGATCAGGTCAAACAGACCCTTGCGGGCCTCGGTAGCGGTCAGCGTCGTCATCGCCAGTTACCCGAAACGTACATAAAGTGGTACATATCGTGCGCCCGCCGCCCCACCCGGTCAAGACCAAACCGTCACAAGCAGGATAGGGCCCCTGTGGGAGCGTGCTTGCACGCGAATGCCCCTGCCCGCTTCCGACTCTGGAAGGGGCTTCGCCGGCGAGCCGGCTCCCACAAGACATTCCTACAAGGCCTCAGCCCCGCTGATAGGTACCCACCAGGCGATTCATGCCGATCACGTGGGGCTCGGCGTGTTCCAGGAACTGCCACAGGGTCAACCCCGGCGGTAGCTGCAGGTCGGCGTCCAACGCCAGCAGCCAGAAGAAGTAGTGATGCTTGCCGTGGCCCTCGGGCGGCATCGGCCCGCCATAGCCGGTGCGACCAAAATCCGTCTGGCCCGTCGCGCCCAGATCGGTTGCCTCGGACAGGCCATCCAGATCCGGCGGCAGGTTGTACAGCACCCAGTGCACAAAGCCATAAGTGCCCGGCTGGATCAGCGGCGCATCCAGGTCGTGGCAGATCACCGCCAGCGACTGGGTACCCTGCGGCACGCCGTGCCACTGCAGCGCCGGCGAGGTGTCCTCGCCCTCCCCGCTATGGCGTTTGGGGATCGGCTGGCCGGGGCCGAACGCGGAACTCGACAGCTGCATCTCGGACAGTGCAAAACCCATGACTGGCTCCTTTTGAGTAACCTGCCCGCACGGTAACGCCTACAGCCGCACCCCTCCAAGCCGTCACGCGACCACCTCCGCTTGCAGACCGGCGCCGGCATGCGGATCATCCCGGCATGCGCAAACTTCTGCAGAAATGGCTGGCCCCACGCGACCCGCTGGAGTCCGCCGCCCAGGCGGTGGACCACGGCCGCAGCGGCATCGAGACCGTACTGGGCCTCCCGCACCGACTGTCGGTACCGCTGCTGCGCCGCCACTTCGGCGACGACGCCGAACCCTCCGACGAAGCCTTCCGCGAGACCGGCCGCGATGGACACTGGAGGCTGCCGCCGCCCGCCGCCGAGTTCGAGGTGCACCTGTTCGGCGATACCGAAGGCCGCCTGACGCTGGGCACCATCCGCGGGCGCGGCCCGTACACCGGGCTGGTAGTCTTCAGCGAATGGTCACCGGATCACCCGGCCCACGTCTGGCAGCTGCGGGTGGAAGAACCTGCCGGCGAAGCCGCCCAGGCCCTGCACGATCACCTCCTGGACCCGAACCGCTCCCCCGAATAGCCCCCATCGCCGCACACCACCCCCTGTAGGAGCCTGCTTGCAGGCGAAGCCCCGGCCAGAGTCGGACGCCGGCAGGGGCGTCCGCCTGCAAGCAAACCCCTGCCGTGAGACCCATTCGTTGGAACCAGGCCTCTACGCTGGAAAAATCCCGTCACACCCCCAACATATCCTCAAGGAAAACCGGTAACAGCAGCTCCGCGAAGCGATCGGCGCGTTCCCCCCAACACCCCAGACAGGCAGGGCGGCCACCATGACGCGAAAGCCCCAGTCCATCTCCCTGGTCCTTGGCAGCGGCGGCGCCCGCGGCCTGGCGCAGATCGGCGTGATCCGCTGGCTGGAGGAACACTCGGACTACCAGATCCGCTCCATCGCGGGCGCTTCCATGGGCGCGGTCGTCGGCGGCATCTACGCGGCCGGCCAGCTGGACGCCTACGAGGACTGGGTGAAGACCTTGCGCCGCCAGGATGTCTGGCGGCTGCTGGATTTCTCCTTTCGCGGCGCTGGCCTGATTCGCGGCGACCGCCTGATCGAGAAGCTGCGCGCCATGCTCGGCGACACCGACATCGAACAGCTGCCGATCTCGTTTACCGCCGTGGCCACCGACATCGAGCGCGAACGCGAGGTCTGGCTGAATACCGGTTCCCTGTTCGACGCCATCCGGGCGTCCATTGCCATCCCCACCGTGTTCACCCCGGTGCGCCACAAGGGGCGGCTGCTGGTGGATGGTGGCCTGCTGAACCCGGTCCCGATCGCGCCGACCCTGAACGACGACACCGACATCACCCTGGCGGTCAGCCTGAATGGCCGCGTCGGCGAAGAACTGATCCGCCCCGAACGCACCGGGACTTCCGACTCGCACGTGGGCGCACCAGATAGCCGGGGCCTGCTGAATCACCGCCTGGCCGAGGCCCTGCCCGACCGGGTCGGCACCTGGCTGCAGGACTGGCAGGACAAGCTGGGCCTGGGCGAGACCGACCCCAGTCTGAGCCGCGAACAGGAGGCCCGCGCACTGGGGCTGATCGACATCGTCTCCCACTCCATCGAGGCCATGCAGGGCACCATCGCGCGCTTTCGTATCGCCGCCTACAACCCGGAGCACCTGATCGAGGTCCCAGTCAACGCCTGCGGCGTGTTCGACTTCCACCGCGCCGCCGAGATGATCGACCTCGGCTATGCACTCGCCGAGCGCAAGCTGGGCGACCAAAGGCCGTAAGCCCATACCCCCTGTGGGAGGCCAGCCCTCTGGCCGATCCAGCGCCGGCACAACCCATCGGCCAGAGGGCTGGCCTCCTACAGCGGAAAAGAGGGAACGGCCTGCTCAGTGCTTGAAATGCACGAACAGCCGGCCGTGGTTCTTCGAGTCCTTCTCCACACGGTGGTAGCGGGCCTTGATCTCCGGCTGCTGCAGGAAACGCAGCACGCGCTTCTTCAACTGCCCGCTGCCCTTGCCGTGGATAATCTCTACCGTCTTGATGCGCTTGTCGCAGGCCTGCTCGATCGCACCGTTCAGCTCGGCGTCGATCCGGCGGCCATTGCGAAAGCACTCGTGCAGATCGACCGATAACCGCGACATCGCAACAAAGCCGGGCTCAGTTCACCGTCACCACGATGCAGCGGGCAAGCTGCTGCACCTTGTGCGACACGCTGCCGGACAGCAGCCCCTGCAGGCCGCCCAGCCCGCGCGAACCCATCACCACCATGTCCACGTCGTGGTACTCGGCCTGCTGCAGGATCACCTTGGCCGGAGAGCCATCCTCGATATGGTGCTCGATGTCGGTCACGCCCAGTTCGGTGAAGTATTCGTGCGCCTGCTCCACCAGCTTCTTCGCGATATCCCGCAGCACCTTCGGCGGCACCGCGGAGCCGACCGCCGCGCCACCCATCGCCAGGGGCGGATCATCCGGGTCCGGAAGATCGGAAAGCCTTCGGATATGCGGCGGCACCTCGCCCTGCAGCAGCACGCTGGCCAGCACCACCCGGGCGTGATACTTGGCCGCCAGGTCCGCGGCCACCTCCACCGCGCGCCACGCATTGGCAGAACCATCCACTGGCACCAACATGGTCTTCAATTCCATACCGCACTCCTTGGAAACGCCGCCAGGGAAACACTGATTAAGGTACACACTTGCGCTTCTCCCCCGTGGGACCCGGCCCGCTCCGGGCCGTTCAGTCGCCGACCAGACTGCCAGACTCGCCCCCCGCGCGCACCCCATTCCAGCCCCCTATACTGGGGACAACAATCCGTTCGGAATTCGCGATGACCCGCCTGTTCGAAAAGACCTACCTCAAGCCCGGCGCCGCCCCCGGCCATGGGGTCCACGCCACCGAACACCCGCACACGGGCGACGCGGTCGTCTCCGCCTGGCACTACCACCACGAACAGCTCGTCGAACTCGACCCGCAGCGCACCCTGCGCGAGGGCGCACAACCGCACGAGGGTGGCCTGGTCTGGCTGCACCTGCAGGGCGCGCCCAGTCCGCGTCAGCTGCACGATCTGGGCGAGGCCTTCGACCTGCACCCGCTGGCGCTGGAAGATGTACGCCACCAGGGCCAGCGCCCCAAGGTGGACTTCTTCGAGGAGCAGTTGGTCGCCATCCTGCGCCAGCCGCGCCATCACAACGGCAACATCGAACTCGACCAGGTCAATGTGTTCGTGGTGAATACCCGCCTGGTCATCAGTATTCACAGCGGCGAGCATGAGCCCTTCGGCCCGGTCCGCGAACGCATGCGCGGCGCCAACCGCAACTTCAATCGCCTGGGGGCCGCCTACCTCGCCTATGCCCTGATGGACACCGTCATCGACCAGGCCTTCCCGGTACTGGAGCACATCAGCGAACGCCTGGAAACGCTGGAGGAAACCGTCCTCGAACAACCCGACCGCCAAACCCTCAACGAGATCCATATCCTGCGCCGCGAACTCCTCGTGCTGCGCCGCCAGCTCTGGCCCACGCGCGACGTAATCGCCCGTCTGATGCGCGACGACATGGAGCCTTTCACCCCGGAGCTCTTCCCGTACCTGCGCGACGCCCACGACCACACGATCCAGATCATGGATCTGCTGGAGTCCTACCGCGAGATGGCCGCCACCCTGATCGAGGCCTATATGTCCGCGATCAACCAGCGCTCCAACGACGTGATGCGCGTACTCACCATCATCGCCACCATCTTCATCCCGCTGACCTTCCTGGTCGGCATCTACGGCATGAACTTCGACAACCCGGACAGCCCCTGGTCCATGCCCGAGCTCTACACCTACTACGGCTACCCCGTACTCCTCGGCTTTATGCTCGCCGTCGTCCTCGGCATGCTCTACCTCTTCCGCCGCCGCGGCTGGCTATAACGTCCCCGCCCCCAACATCGCAGCGCCGCTCTCCCCTTCCCGTCAACGCGAGGCCGCAAAGCGGCCGTGGCGATCTCCAGACCGAAACCCCGACGCGCGAACTGCCAAAAGCGATTCACAGGAAGCCATGAAGATCGGAAGGCATAACACAGGATCTTTTTCGTTCCGCCGGAAGCCTGCCCCTGCCCTTCCGAGCATGGCCGCGCCCCAAGCGACAACCTGTTGAGAGATCACAGCTAGCACCGCGCAGCCGCGATTACGTCCAGCCGCAGACTCCGCTACGATGCCGGCAACGCAGCGGCACCGACCGAACGGAGGATCCATGGACGTCCCATCGAGCGGCACACCGGAACTGGACGAACTGACCGCCCGGGTGGAGGCCTTCGTCGCGGAACGTGACTGGGCCCAGTTCCACTCGCCCAAGAATCTGTCGATGGCGCTGGCGGGCGAGGTCGGCGAACTGATCGAACACTTCCAGTGGCTGACCCAGGAACAGTCGCGACACCTGTCCCCCGAGACCCACGAGGCGGTACGCCAGGAGATCGCGGACGTCCAGATCTACCTCCTGCTGCTGGCCCGCAAGCTCGATATCGACCTTCTGCAAGCGGCCCGCGACAAGCTGGAGATCAACATCCGCAAATACCCGGTGCACAAGGCCCGCGGCAACGCCCGCAAATACTCGGACCTGTAATCCACAGGCCGGGCCAACGATCCATTTCAGATCGCGGAAAGTATCTCCCTGGCAGGAGTCTCCACGGTTCTCTTGGCCTCAGCAAAGCCGGGGTGGGCACAGGCCTTCGGAGTGCGGGCCCTGCGGTGAGCCAGACCCGATCGCTTGCGGACTCCGACCAGAACGGGTTTCAAGCCGGGTGTTCGAACGTGAAAGAAGCCAGCCGGGCGGGGTGCCCGGCTTGGCGAGGGAGTGGGGCTTACCAGTCAGGGGCCCCTTCGTCGTCATCTTCGTCTTCGTCGTCGTCATCATCCATGGGGCCGGCGCCCGCCTCGGCACCTCCGCCCATGCTGCCGCCACCACCCGCGCCGGCTCCGCCTTGCGGCGCACCGCCGCCGGCGCCCGCGCCACCTTCGGGCGCACCCGCACCGCCTTCAGCGCCAGCACCGGCTTCAGGGGCTCCGGTATCGGCGCCCGCGCCGGCATCTCCACCCGTCTGGGCCTGCGCGGCACCGAGGCCGCCCAGCGCAAACATGGAACCCAGGACCATCGCGATCGCAGTTTTCTGGAAAGTCGACATCATGCGTTTCTCCTTCAGGATTGGATCGAATTGCAGTCAATCGATCAAGGCCATGCTGGCGTTCAATTGACTGCACTGAAGGAACAGCAAGCGGAATGCCAGAACGACATCCGGCAACGAAGGTCTCGTTTCTGCCAAACGCCGTGATCCACTTCTCGCGCAGGCGCGGACACGCCATCCACCCGCAATGACGCAAAACGACACATGGGCTGGAACGACCCGGTCAGGACGCTACACCGCCGTTCTGGAGCACGAGATCACGCGTCCGCCAGAGTGGGCCGCTGACCGGAGTTTCTGCTGCAGGCCGCCTTCCGCAGCAAACCCTCGAGGTTGTGTGCGTCAAGTTGTGCAGAAGTGAGTGGGCCATGTTCGGTTGGTCGGTATGGCTCAGGCGGCCTCGGCCTGCCGGAGCAAGATCTTCTTGTGCTCTTTGAGCAGATCCATGTTCAGGTAGCGGTTGTCCTCCAGCCAGCCTTCGTGGATTTCGACGGCCAGGGCCCGCACCAGACGTAGACAGCTGTGGGTGTTGGGGAAGATCCGGACCACCCGGGTCCGGCGCCGGATCTCCTCGTTCAGCCGCTCGAGCATGTTGGTGCTCTTCATGTGCTTGTG
>NZ_KB906517.1:0-16917 GCF_000381445.1 Thioalkalivibrio sp. ALE22 | reverse complement strand
CACGCGGACTATGTGAAGAACATGATCACGGGTGCGGCGCAGATGGACGGCGCGATCCTGGTGGTGTCGGCGGCCGATGGCCCGATGCCGCAGACCCGCGAGCACATCCTGCTGGCGCGTCAGGTCGGTGTGCCGTACATCGTGGTGTTCCTGAACAAGGCCGACATGGTCGACGATCCGGAGCTGCTGGAGCTGGTCGAGATGGAAGTTCGCGACCTGCTGTCCTCCTACGATTTCCCGGGTGACGACACCCCGGTGATCACCGGCTCCGCGCTGAAGGCGCTGGAAGGTGACGAGAGCGAAGTGGGCGCCCCGGCGATCTACAAGCTGGTGGAGGCGATGGACAGCTGGATTCCGGAGCCCGAGCGTGCCGTGGACGGCGCGTTCCTGATGCCGGTGGAAGACGTCTTCTCGATCTCCGGTCGTGGCACCGTGGTGACCGGTCGCGTCGAGCGCGGCGTGGTGAAGGTCGGCGAAGAAATCGAGATCGTCGGTATTCGCGACACCCAGAAGACCACCGTCACCGGTGTCGAGATGTTCCGCAAGCTGCTGGACCAGGGCGAGGCGGGCGACAACGTCGGTATCCTGCTGCGTGGCACCAAGCGTGACGACGTGCAGCGTGGTCAGGTGCTGTGCAAGCCGGGTTCGATCACCCCGCACACGCATTTCGAGGCCGAGGTGTACATCCTGGGCAAGGACGAGGGCGGTCGTCATACGCCGTTCTTCAATGGGTACCGCCCGCAGTTCTACTTCCGTACGACCGACGTGACGGGTTCGGTGGAACTGCCGGAAGGCACCGAGATGGTGATGCCGGGCGACAACGTCAAGATGACGGTGTCCCTGATCAACCCGATCGCGATGGAAGACGGGCTGCGCTTTGCGATCCGCGAAGGTGGCCGCACCGTCGGCGCCGGCGTCGTCTCCAAGATCATCGAGTGATACAGTAGACAAGTTGACAGATCGACCGCGAGAGGCGGCGCCGGGTGCGTCGTCTCTCGCGTTTGTTTCTTGTCGATTCGATTTATAGGCCAGTAGCTCAATTGGCAGAGCAGCGGTCTCCAAAACCGCAGGTTGGGGGTTCGAGTCCCTCCTGGCCTGCCATCTTCCGGATGGCGGCAGCACCGGGTGATACGTATTCATGAGTGAACAATCGGAACAGACCGGCGTGCTTGATACCGTCAAGCTCGCGGTGGCCGTGGCGCTGCTGATTGCCGGCGTCATGGGCTTCTATTGGTTCCAGGACGAATCCACTCTGATTCGCGTCCTCGGGCTGCTCGCCGTTGTGGGGGTCGCCATCGGCATCGGGATGACGACCGCCAAGGGCAGCCAGCTCGCCGGCTTCATGGGCAACGCGCGCACCGAGGTGCGCAAGATGGTGTGGCCCACCCGCGTCGAGACGACCCAGACCACGCTGATCGTCATTGCTGTCGTGATCCTGGTGGGGATCTTCCTCTGGCTCCTGGACATGTTCCTGGGCTGGGGCATCAGTCGGTTCATCGGATAAGCATCAGGATTCTCGACCATGGCACTACGCTGGTACGTCGTACAGGCATTCTCGGGTTTCGAGGCGCAGGTGAAGCGGTCCCTGGAGGAGCGCATCGAGCGCTTCGGCATGCAGGATCACTTTGGCGAGATCCTCGTCCCCACCGAGGAGGTCGTCGAGATGAAGGACGGCCAGAAGCGCAAGAGCGAACGCAAGTTCTTCCCCGGCTACGTGCTGGTGCAGATGGACCTGAACGACGAGGCCTGGCACCTGGTGAAGGCCGTGCCGCGCGTGCTCGGCTTTATCGGCGGGACGGCCGATCGCCCGGCCCCGATTAGCGACAAGGAAGCCGACGCCATCCTGCAGCGCATGCAGGAAGGCGCCGAGAAGCCGCGCCCGAAGGTCCTGTTCGAGGTGGGCGAGATGGTTCGCGTGATCGATGGGCCGTTCAACGACTTCAACGGCGTGGTCGAAGAGGTCAACTACGACAAGAGCCGCCTGCTGGTGGCCGTCCAGATTTTCGGCCGCTCGACGCCCGTGGAACTGGAGTTCCACCAAGTCGAGAAAACCTGACCGACGCGCAAGCGTCGTTACCTGCTGATCGGGGAGCCGCGAGGCGTTCGCACCCGAGGGAGTTCTCATGGCAAAGAAAATCGAAGCGTATATCAAGCTTCAGGTCCCGGCCGGCAAGGCCAACCCGAGCCCGCCCGTGGGCCCCGCGCTGGGTCAGCGCGGTGTGAACATCATGGAGTTCTGCAAGGCGTTCAACGCGCAGACCCAGGAAATGGAGCCCGGTCTGCCGATCCCGGTGGTCATCACCGTGTACGCCGATCGCAGCTTCACGTTCATCACCAAGACGCCGCCGGCGGCGATCCTGCTGAAGAAGGCCGCGGGCATCCAGTCCGGGTCCGGTCAGCCGAATACCAACAAGGTGGGTACGGTCACCCGTGCCCAGCTGGAAGAGATCGCGAAGACCAAGGAACCCGACCTGACGGCGGCGGATCTGGATGCCGCGGTCCGTACCATTGCCGGTAGTGCCCGCAGTATGGGCCTCGAAGTGGAGGGTCTCTGACATGGCAAAGCTTTCCAAGCGTATGCAGGCCATCCGCGAGAAGGTCGAACCGACTCGTCTGTATCCGGTGACCGAGGCCTTTGATCTCCTGCGGGACCTGCCCAAGGCCAAGTTCCGCGAGTCGGTCGATGTCGCCGTGAACCTGGGCGTTGATCCGCGCAAGTCCGATCAGGTGGTGCGTGGTTCCACCGTGCTGCCGCACGGCAACGGCAAGACCGTTCGCGTGGCCGTGTTCACCCAGGGTGCCAACGCCGATGCGGCGAAGGAAGCCGGCGCGGACGTGGTCGGTATGGACGACCTCGCCGAACAGGTGAAGGCCGGTCAGATGGACTTCGACGTGGTGATCGCCTCCCCGGACGCGATGCGCGTGGTCGGTCAGCTGGGCCAGATCCTCGGGCCGCGCGGCCTGATGCCGAACCCGAAGGTCGGCACCGTGACCCCCGATGTGGCCACCGCGGTGACCAACGCCAAGGGCGGGCAGGTGCGCTATCGCACCGACAAGGGCGGCATCGTGCACTGCACGATCGGCGCGGCGGATTTCGAATCCAGTGCGCTTGCCGAGAACCTGAACGCCCTGCTGGCCGATCTGGTCAAGATGAAGCCGGCGACCTCCAAGGGTCAGTACGTCAAGGGCGTGGTGGTGTCGACCACCATGGGTCCGGGCGTCAAGGTCGATCAGGGCTCGCTGAGCCTCTGAGCAACAACATTCGGTTTTTGGTCGGCTGTCGCGCAAGCGGCACGCCATCCAAGACCGCAGGCGCGGGGCCTTCGGGCCCGGCTTAATACCTCAGCCTGCGCAGATGGTGTCACCCGATTCAGGAAGTACCTGCGACGGGAGCACCGCAGTACCGGGTTCGCCCGGTTTCACGACCGCCTCCGGGTGGTCTTACTAGAGGAGAGTCAACGTGGCTTTGAATCTCGATGACAAGAAGGTGATTGTCTCGGAACTGGCTACGGTTGCTGCCTCGGCACATTCCGCGGTCGCCGCGGAATATCGGGGTCTCTCGGTAGCGCAGATGACCGACCTGCGTCGGCAGGCACGGTCCTCCGGTGTCTATCTGCGAGTGGTGAAGAACAACCTCGCCAAGCGTGCCATTGAGGGTACGGATTTCGAGTGCATGCAGCCCGAGCTGCATGGCCCGCTGATCCTGGCCTTCAGTGAAGAGGAGCCCAGCTCCGCCGCGCGCCTGGTGAAGGACTTCGCCAAGGAGAACGATCAGCTGAAGGTCCGGCTGGTGTCCTTTGGTGGGCAGCTAATGGGGGCGAACGATCTCGATCGCCTCGCGAGCCTGCCGACGCGTGAAGAGGCGCTTGCGCAGCTTCTCGCCACCATGAAGGCGCCGCTCGACAAGTTCGCCCGTACGGTGAACGAAGTCCCCGGCAAGCTGGTGCGTACCGTTGCAGCAATCCGTGACCAGAAACAGGCAGCCTGAACCCTTACCGCCTTTTTCTGCAGCAAGTACTGAATGAATTCGGGTACGACCCGTTAGGAGAGTTAGAAATGGCCGTTTCGAAAGAAGATATCCTGGAAGCCATCGGCAACATGACGGTCCTCGAGATCGTGGACCTGATCAGCGAGATGGAAGAGAAGTTCGGCGTGTCCGCCGCTGCCGCCGTCGCGGCCGCCCCGGCCGCTGCCGGTGGTGGTGAAGCCGCCGCCGCCGAAGCCAAGGACGAGTTCGACGTCGTGATGTCCAGCTTCGGCGACAACAAGGTCGGCGTGATCAAGGTCGTGCGCGGCCTGACCGGGCTGGGTCTGAAGGAAGCCAAGGAAATGGTCGAAGGCGTGCCGGCGACCGTGAAGGAAGGCGCGCCGAAGGAAGAGGCCGAGAAGATGAAGACGGAACTGGAAGAAGCGGGCGCCACCGTCGAACTGAAGTAAGAAGGCGCTTGCGCCTGTTGTTTTCGTGTACATCACGAAGCCCTGAGGCTGGCGGCCGTTTGGTCGTCAGCCTCAGCCCGTGGTGGCGCGGGTTTTGTTCCGCGTTGTTCAGCTAGCCTCCGAGGTAAGCCATGGCCCTCAGTTATACCGAAAAGAAACGTATCCGCAAGGACTTCGGGAAGCGTCCCCAGATCCTCGACGTCCCGTACCTGCTCGAGACCCAGTTGACGTCCTATCGGGATTTCCTGCAGGCGGACCAAGCGCCGGACGGGCGTGATCCCCTGGGCCTGCACGCGGCGTTTCAGTCGGTATTCCCCATCGTCAGCTATTCCGGTCATGTCCAGCTCGAGTACGTGAGCTACCGCCTGGGCGAGCCGATGTTCGACGTGAAGGAATGCCAGATCCGTGGCGTGACCTATGCGGCCCCGCTGCGTGTGCTGCTGCGCCTCGTGATCCACGACAAGGAAGCCCCGGCGGGCTCCACCGTGGTCAAGGAGGTCAAGGAGCAGGAGGTCTACATGGGCGAGATGCCGCTCATGACGGAGAACGGCACCTTCGTCATCAATGGCACCGAACGCGTGATCGTGTCGCAGCTGCACCGCTCCCCCGGTGTGTTCTTCGACAGCGACAAGGGCAAGACGCAGGGCAGCGCGCAGAAGCTGCTCTATAACGCCCGCATCATTCCGTACCGCGGTTCCTGGCTGGACTTCGAGTTCGACGCCAAGGACGGGGTATACGTGCGCATCGACCGTCGCCGCAAGCTGCCGGCGTCGATCCTGCTGCGCGCACTGGGCATGGATACCGAAGAGATCCTGGCCACCTTTTTCGAATTCAACCAGCTCACCCTCGACGAGGATGGTGGCGAGCTGGACCTGATCCCCGAGCGCATGCGCGGCGAGACCGCCGTGGTGGATATCACCGACGGTGACAAGGTCATCGTCGAGGCGGGTCGCCGCATCACCCCCCGTCACATCCGGGAGATCGAGAAGGCCGGCATCAGCACCCTGCGGGTGCCGGACGAATACCTGCTGGGTCGTGTGCTGGCCAAGGGCGTGGTGGACGAGTCCACCGGCGAACTGATCGCCGGCGCCAACGACGCCCTGACCCAGGAACTGCTGGACAAGCTGCGCGCCGAGGGTGTGAAGACCCTGCAGACGATCTACACCAACGACTACGACCATGGTCCGTACATGTCGGACACCCTGCGTCTGGACCCGACCAAGACGCAGCTGGAGGCGCAGGTCGAGATCTACCGCGTGATGCGCCCGGGCGAGCCGCCGACCAAGGACGCCGCGGAGAACCTGTTCTCCAACCTGTTCTTCTCCGAGGATCGCTACGACCTCTCCGCCGTGGGCCGCATGAAGTTCAACCGTCGCGTGGGTCGCGAGACCGACGAGGGCGAGGGCGTGCTGTCGCCGGAGGACATCCTGGATGTGCTGAAGGTCCTGATCGACCTGCGCAACGGCAACGGCCGCACCGACGACATCGACCACCTGGGCAACCGCCGTATCCGCAGCGTGGGCGAGATGGCCGAGAACCAGTTCCGTCTGGGCCTGGTGCGGGTTGAGCGCGCGGTCAAGGAGCGTCTGACCGTCGCCGAGAGCGAGGGCCTGATGCCGCAGGAGCTGATCAACGCCAAGCCGGTGGCGGCCGCGGTCAAGGAGTTCTTCGGGTCCAGCCAGCTGTCGCAGTTCATGGACCAGAACAACCCGCTGTCCGAGGTCACCCACAAGCGCCGCATCTCCGCGCTGGGCCCGGGCGGCCTGACCCGCGAGCGTGCCGGCTTCGAGGTGCGCGACGTGCATCCGACGCACTACGGTCGCGTCTGCCCGATCGAGACCCCGGAAGGCCCGAACATCGGCCTGATCAATTCGCTGGCGGTGTACGCCCGCACCAACCGTTACGGCTTCCTGGAGACGCCGTACCGCAAGGTCGAGGACGGCAAGGTCACCGAGGAGATCGTTTACCTCTCCGCGATCGAGGAGAGCCAGTACGTGATCGCCCAGGCGAACGCGGCCATGGACGACGAAGGCCGTCTGAGCGACGACCTCGTCTCCTGCCGCCACCAGGAAGAGTTCACGATCTCGACTCCGGACAAGATCCAGTACATGGATATCTCGCCGAAGCAGATCGTGTCGGTGGCGGCCGCGCTGCTGCCGTTCCTGGAGCACGATGACGCGAACCGCGCCCTGATGGGTGCGAACATGCAGCGTCAGGCCGTGCCGTGCCTGCGTGCCGACAAGCCGCTGGTGGGCACCGGCATCGAGCGCGCCGTCGCCATCGACTCCGGCTCCGCGATCGTCGCCAAGCGCGGCGGGACTGTGGACTCGGTCGATGCCGGTCGCGTGGTGGTCCGGGTCAACGACGACGAGACCGTGGCCGGCGAGCCGGGCGTGGACATCTACAACCTGACCAAGTACTCGCGTTCCAACCAGAACACCTCCATCAACCAGCGGCCGCTGGTCGCGGTGGGCGACGAGATCGCCCGCGGCGACGCGATCGCGGACGGCTCCTCCACCGACATGGGTGAGCTGGCGCTGGGCCAGAACATGATGGTCGCGTTCATGCCGTGGAACGGCTACAACTTCGAGGACTCGATCCTGATCTCGGAGCGGGTGGTGCAGGAGGACCGCTACACCACCATCCATATCGAGGAGCTCAACTGTGTCGCCCGCGACACCAAGCTGGGCCAGGAAGAGATCACCGCGGATATCCCGAACGTCTCCGAGTCCCTGCTGAACAAGCTGGACGAGTCCGGCGTCGTGTATGTCGGCGCCGAGGTGAATCCGGGCGATATCCTGGTGGGCAAGGTGACGCCGAAGGGCGAGACCCAGCTGACGCCGGAAGAGAAACTCCTGAGGGCGATCTTCGGCGAGAAGGCCTCCGACGTGAAGGACACCTCCCTGCGCGTCCCGTCCGGCATCGAGGGCACGGTGATCGACGTGCGCGTGTTCACCCGCGACGGTGTGGAGAAGGACGCCCGCGCCAAGTCGATCGAGGCCGACGATCTGGCCGCCGTGCAGAAGGACCTGAAGGACCAGCTGCGCATCTACGAGGACGATATCTACGCTCGCGTGGAGAAGCTGCTGGTCAACAAGACCGCCGCCGGCGGGCCGGACGGCCTCGGTGACGGCTCCAAGGTCACCAAGAAGTACCTGCAGGGTCTGTCCCGCGACAAGTGGTTCGAGGTGCGGCTGAAGGACGACGCGGTCAACTCCCAGCTGGAGGACCTTGGTCGTCAGATCCAGGACCAGCACGAGGCGTTCGAGAAGAAGTTCGAGCACCAGAAGGCCAAGCTGGCCGCGGGCGACGACCTGCCGCCGGGCGTGCAGAAGATGGTCAAGGTGTACGTGGCCGTGAAGCGTCGCCTGCAGCCGGGCGACAAGATGGCCGGTCGCCACGGCAACAAGGGCGTGATCTCGATGATCGTGCCGGAAGAGGACATGCCGTTCCTCGAGGACGGGACCCCGGTCGACGTGGTGCTGAACCCGCTGGGCGTGCCCTCGCGCATGAACGTCGGGCAGGTGCTGGAGGTTCACCTCGGGTGGGCCGCCAAGGGCCTGGGCGACAAGATCAATCGCATGCTGGAGGCGCAGGCCGAGATCGCGAAGCTGCGCGAGTTCCTCGACAAGATCTACAACCACCGCGAGAAGAAGGTGGACCTCGACTCCATGTCGGATGCCGAGATCATCACCCTCTGCCGGAACCTGCGCGGTGGCGTGCCGATGGCGACGCCGGTATTCGACGGTGCCGAAGAGGCCGAGATCAAGGAGATGTTGCGCCTGGCGGACCTGCCCGAGACCGGGCAGGCCCAGCTCTACGATGGCCGCACCGGCGACGAATTCGATCGCCCGGTTACCGTGGGCTACATGCACATGCTGAAGCTGAACCACCTGGTGGACGACAAGATGCATGCGCGTTCCACCGGCCCGTACTCGCTGGTCACCCAGCAGCCGCTGGGCGGCAAGGCGCAGTTCGGCGGTCAGCGCTTCGGCGAAATGGAGGTCTGGGCACTGGAGGCCTACGGCGCCGCCTACACCCTGCAGGAGATGCTGACGGTGAAGGCGGACGACGTGCAGGGCCGTAACAAGATGTACAAGAACATCGTTGACGGTGAGCACCACATGGAGGCCAACGTCCCCGAGTCGTTCAACGTGCTCATGAAGGAGATCAAGGCGCTCGGCATCAATATCGAGCTCGAGCAGGACTGATCTTCTCCGATCCGATTGTGATCCGACGGGGCGTGCGCGCCCCTCGAAACCAAGTTTGTGAGGCAAGCGAATGAAAGACCTCCTGAATCTGTTCAAGCAGCAGACCCAGCCGGAAGAGTTCGATGCGATCCGCATCGGCCTGGCGTCCTCGGACCAGATCCGTTCCTGGTCCTTTGGCGAGGTGAAGAAGCCGGAGACCATCAACTACCGGACCTTCAAGCCGGAGCGTGACGGCCTGTTCTGCGCGAAGATCTTCGGGCCGGTGAAGGACTACGAGTGCCTGTGCGGCAAGTACAAGCGCCTGAAGCATCGCGGCGTGGTCTGCGAGAAGTGCGGCGTCGAGGTCACCCAGACCAAGGTGCGCCGCGAGCGCATGGGGCATATCGACCTGGCCTCGCCGGTTGCGCACATCTGGTACCTGAAGAGCCTGCCGTCCCGCATCGGCCTGCTGCTGGACATGACCCTGAAGGACATCGAGAAGGTGCTCTACTTCGAGTCCTTCATCGTGACCGATCCGGGCTTCACCACGCTCGAGAAGCGCCAGCTCCTGACCGACGAGGAATACCTCGAAGCCATGGAAGAGCACGGCGACGACTTCACCGCGCTGATGGGCGCCGAGGCCGTGCTGAGCCTGCTGAAGGAGATGGATCTGCCGGCCGAGGCTGCCAAGCTGCGCCAGGAGCTGGCCGAGACCGGCTCCGAGACCAAGATCAAGCGTCTGGGCAAGCGGCTCAAGCTGGTCGAGTCCTTCCTCGAGTCCGGCAACAAGCCGGAGTGGATGATCATGAAGGTCCTGCCGGTGCTGCCGCCGGACTTGCGCCCGCTGGTGCCGCTGGACGGTGGCCGCTTCGCGACCTCCGACCTGAACGACCTGTACCGCCGGGTGATCAACCGGAACAACCGGCTGCGCCGCCTGCTGGAGCTGAACGCCCCGGACATCATCGTACGCAACGAAAAGCGCATGCTGCAGGAGTCCGTGGATGCGCTGCTGGACAACGGGCGTCGCGGTCGTGCGATCACCGGCACCAACAAGCGCCCGCTGAAATCCCTGGCCGACATGATCAAGGGCAAGCAGGGCCGCTTCCGCCAGAACCTGCTGGGCAAGCGCGTCGACTACTCCGGTCGTTCCGTGATCGTGGTCGGTCCGACTCTGCGCCTGCACCAGTGCGGCCTGCCCAAGCGCATGGCGCTGGAACTGTTCAAGCCGTTCATCTTCGGCAAGCTGCAGCGCCGTGGCCTGGCCACGACCATCAAGGCCGCCAAGAAGGCCGTGGAGAAGGAAGGCCCCGAGGTCTGGGACATCCTCGAAGAGGTGATCCGCGAGCACCCGGTGATGCTGAACCGTGCCCCGACCCTGCACCGCCTGGGCATCCAGGCCTTCGAACCGGTGCTGATCGAGGGCAAGGCGATCCAGCTGCATCCGCTGGTCTGTGCCGCGTTCAACGCCGACTTCGACGGTGACCAGATGGCCGTGCACGTGCCGCTGTCGCTGGAGGCCCAGCTGGAGGCGCGCACGCTGATGCTGTCCTCCAACAACGTGCTGTCGCCGGCCAACGGCGAGCCGATCATCGTGCCGTCGCAGGATATCGTGCTGGGTCTGTACTACCTGTCGCGCGAGAAGGTCAACGCCAAGGGCGAAGGGATGACCTTCTCCGACGTGGACGAGGTGCACCGCGCCTACGAGCACAAGCAGGTGGACCTGCATGCGCGCATCACCGTGCGCATCGCGGACACCATGGCCGACGTCGCCGAGGGCGAAGCGCTCCCGTCCATGCGCGTGGAGACCACGGTCGGTCGCGCGATCCTGTCGCGCATCATGCCCAAGGGTCTGCCGTTCGAGCTGATTGATCGCGAGCTGAACAAGAAGGCGATCTCCGGGCTGATCAACTCCTGCTACCGCCGCCTGGGCCTGAAGGACACGGTCGTGTTCGCGGACCAGCTGATGTACGCGGGCTTCTACTACTCCACCCGTGCCGGCGTGTCCTTCTGCGCCGACGACATGGTGATCCCGGACGAGAAGCACCCGATCCTGCAGGGCGCCGAGGACCAGGTGAAGGAGATCGAGGATCAGTACGCCTCGGGTCTCGTCACCAAGGGCGAGCGCTACAACAAGGTCGTGGACATCTGGTCGCACTGCAATGACCAGGTCGCCAAGGCCATGATGGAGCGCCTCGGCAAGGAGCAGGTCACCAACAAGGACGGCGAAACGGTCGAGCAGAACTCGTTCAACTCGATCTTCATGATGGCCGATTCCGGCGCGCGTGGTTCCGCCGCGCAGATCCGGCAGCTGGCCGGCATGCGCGGCCTGATGGCCAAGCCGGACGGCTCCATCATCGAGACGCCGATCACCGCGAACTTCCGCGAGGGTCTGAACGTCCTGCAGTACTTCATCTCGACCCACGGGGCGCGCAAGGGCCTGGCCGATACCGCGCTGAAGACCGCGAACTCGGGTTACCTGACCCGTCGCCTGGTGGATGTCTCCCAGGACGTTGTGGTGACCGAGCCGGACTGCGGCACCGAGCAGGGCCTGTTGATGAAGCCGATCATCGAGGGTGGCGACGTCGTGGAGCCGCTGCGCGATCGCGTGCTGGGGCGTACCACCGCGGTGGACGTACTCCGCCCGGGCACTGACGAGGTGCTGGTGCCCGCGGGCACCCTGCTGGACGAGGCCATGGTGGACACCCTGGACGGCGCGTCGGTGGACGAGGTGCTGGTGCGTTCGGCGATCACCTGCGAGACCCGCCAGGGCATCTGCGCCAAGTGCTACGGGCGTGATCTGGCCCGTGGCCACGAGGTCAACGCCGGGGAGGCCGTGGGCGTCATCGCCGCGCAGTCGATCGGCGAGCCGGGTACCCAGCTGACCATGCGTACCTTCCACATCGGCGGGGCCGCGAGCCGCGCGGTGACGGTCAGCGCGATCCAGGTGAAGAACTCCGGGGCCGCGCGTCTGCACAACCTGAAGACGGTCACCAACAAGGCCGGTAACCTGGTCGCGGTATCGCGTTCCGGCGAGCTGGGCGTGATCGACGATCAGGGCCGTGAGCGCGAGCGTTACAAGATCCCGTACGGCGCGACCATCACGGTCCATGATGGCGACACCGTCGAGGCCGGCCAGGAGGTCGCGACCTGGGATCCGCATACCCATCCGATTGTCACTGAGGTGGCCGGTAACATCCGTCTGGCGGATTTCGTCGAGAACGTCACCGTCACCAAGGAGACCGACGAGTTCACCGGGCTGTCGTCCAACGTGGTGCTGGATCCGAAGAGCCGCTCGTCGGCCGGAAAGGACCTGCGCCCGACGGTCAAGCTGCTGGACGACGACGGCAACGAGGTGTACATCCCGGGCACCGACATGCCCGCGCAGTACATGCTGCCGGCCAACGCGATCTTCAACCTGGAGGACAACGCCCGGGTCGAGGTCGGTGACGTCATCGCGCGCCTGCCGCAGGAGTCCTCCAAGACCCGTGACATCACCGGGGGTCTGCCCCGCGTGGCCGACCTGTTCGAGGCACGCCGTCCGAAGGAGCCGGCGGTGCTGGCGGAGATCTCGGGTACCGTGTCGTTCGGCAAGGAGACCAAGGGCAAGCAGCGCCTGGTGATCACCCCGGACAAGGGCGACCCGGTCGAGATGCTGATCCCGAAGCTGCGGACCGTGAACGTCTTCGAGGGCGAGCGCGTGGAGCGTGGCGAGGTCGTAGTCGATGGCGAGCTGGATCCGCACGACATCCTGCGCCTGCGCGGTGTCACCACCCTGGCCGAGTACCAGGTGCAGGAGATCCAGGACGTCTACCGCCTGCAGGGCGTGAAGATCAACGACAAGCACATCGAGGTGATCGTCCGCCAGATGATGCGCAAGGTGAACATCGTGGACGCCGGCGATACCAAGTTCCTCGCCGGGGACCAGGTCGATCGCGTGCGTGTCCTCGAGGAGAACGAACAACTGGGTGCGGATCAGCAGCCGGCGACCTACGAGCGCGTGCTGCTCGGGATCACCAAGGCCTCGCTGGTCACCGAGTCGTTCATCTCCGCGGCCTCCTTCCAGGAGACCACCCGCGTACTGACCGAGGCGTCCACCCGGGGCGCCCGCGACGACCTGCGCGGTCTGAAGGAGAACGTGATTGTCGGGCGCCTGATCCCCGCCGGGACGGGCCTCGCCTACCACAAGGAGCGCCGTCGCAAGCGCGCGCTGGAAATGCCCGAGTTCGAGGCGGTCGAGGAGACCCAGGCGGCCACCGCCGAGTCCGAGCCCGCCACCACCGATCCGGGTACCGCGGAAGACGGGTCCGAGTGACCCGTCCCATCTTGACACTCACGGGGGCGGCGATTAGAATTCCGCTCCCTCGACAGGCCGGTCTCGGCGCCGGCCTGTCGTTATTTTTAGGCTAGGAGAAAGGGTTTCATGGCCACGATCAACCAGTTGGTACGCAAGCCCCGCAAGCGCCCCGTCGAAAAGAGCGATGTGCCGGCGCTGCAGGGTTCCCCGCAGAAGCGCGGGGTCTGCACCCGTGTCTACACGACCACCCCGAAAAAGCCGAACTCGGCGCTGCGCAAGGTTGCGCGCGTGCGGCTGACCAATGGCTACGAAGTCAGTAGCTACATCGGCGGGGAAGGCCACAACCTGCAGGAGCACTCGGTGGTCCTGATCCGTGGCGGCCGCGTGAAGGACCTCCCGGGTGTGCGCTACCACACGGTGCGCGGCAGCCTGGATACCCAGGGCGTGCAGAAGCGTGCCCAGGGCCGGTCCAAGTACGGCACCAAGCGTCCCAAGAAATCCTAACCGAGATCCAGTCCGGGAACTGAAACATGTCTAGAAGAGCAGCTGCCCCCAAGCGTCACATCCTCCCCGACCCGAAGTTCGGAAGCGAGCGCCTGGCCAAGTTCATCAACACGGTCATGCGTGACGGCAAGAAATCCGTCGCCGAGCAGGTCGTGTACGGCGCCCTGGACCAGATCGAGTCCAAGCAGGGCGACGGGATGGGCGCGCTGGAGCGTGCCCTGGACAACATCCGTCCGCGCGTCGAGGTCAAGTCGCGCCGCGTCGGTGGCGCGACCTATCAGGTTCCGGTGGAAGTCCGCTCGGTGCGTCAGGACGCGCTGGCGATGCGCTGGGTGGTCGAGGCCGCCCGCAAGCGTGGCGAACGGACCATGGCCCTGAAGCTGGCTGGCGAACTGATGGACGCCGCCGACAGCAAGGGCTCGGCCGTGAAGAAGCGCGAAGACACTCACCGCATGGCGGAAGCGAACAAGGCGTTCGCCCATTTCCGCTGGTAAATCTGTTTAGAGAGGCTCACCGTGGCACGCAAGACCCCACTTAAGCGCTACCGGAACATCGGGATCAGCGCGCACATCGACGCCGGCAAGACGACGACGACCGAACGCATCCTGTTCTACACCGGTCTGTCGCACAAGATCGGCGAGGTGCATGACGGTGCAGCCGTGATGGACTGGATGGAGCAGGAGCAGGAGCGCGGGATCACCATCACCTCCGCGGCGACCACCAGCTTCTGGTCCGGCATGGCCAAGCAGTTCGACGAGCACCGGGTGAATATCATCGATACCCCCGGGCACGTGGACTTCACCATCGAAGTCGAGCGCTCCATGCGTGTGCTCGACGGCGCGGTCATGGTGTACTGCGCGGTCGGTGGCGTGCAGCCGCAGTCCGAGACCGTGTGGCGCCAGGCGACCAAGTACGCCGTGCCGCGTATGGCGTTCGTGAACAAGATGGACCGCGCCGGCGCCGACTTCCTGCGCGTCTATGAACAGATGAAGGAACGCCTGCAGGCGAACCCGGTCCCGATCCAGCTGCCGATCGGCGCGGAGGACCAGTTCAAGGGCGTGATCGACCTGGTGAAGATGCAGGCCATCTACTGGGACGAGGACAACTTCGGCATCTCCTTCGAATACAAGGATATCCCGGAGGAGCTCAAGGCCGAGGCCGAGAAGTGGCGCGAGAACATGCTCGAGGCGGCCGCCGAGGCCAACGAAGAGCTGATGGACAAGTACCTCAACGAGGGCACGCTCAGCGAGGAAGAGATCAAGTCCGCGCTGCGCCATCGCACCATCGAGCTCGAGATCGTGCCGATGCTGTGCGGCTCCGCGTTCAAGAACAAGGGTGTGCAGGCGATGCTCGACGCGGTCGTCGAGTACCTGCCATCGCCGGAAGAGGTCAAGGCGATCAAGGGCGTCAAGGCGGGCACCGAGGAGCCGGTCGAGAAGCACGCCTCCGATGACGAGCCGTTCGCCGCGCTGGCGTTCAAGATCATGACCGACCCCTACGTGGGCTCGCTGACCTTCGTGCGCGTCTATTCGGGCGTGCTGTCGGCCGGCGACTCGGTCCTGAACACGCAGAACAACCGCCGCGAGCGCATCGGCCGCATCCTGCAGATGCACTCGAACTCCCGCGAGGAGATCAAGGAGCTGCGCGCGGGTGACATCGGCGCCGTGGTCGGTCTGAAGGACCTGTACACCGGGACCACGCTGTGCGACCCGAACGACCCGGTCGAACTGGAGCGTATGGAGTTCCCGGATCCGGTGATCTCCATCGCGGTCGAGCCGAAAACCAAGACCGACCAGGAAAAGATGGGTATCGCGCTGAACAAGCTGGCGCAGGAAGATCCGTCGTTCCGCGTGCGGACCGACGAGGAATCCGGGCAGACCATCATCTCCGGCATGGGCGAGCTGCACCTGGAGGTGCTGGTCGACCGCATGAAGCGGGAATTCAAGGTCGAGGCGAACGTGGGTCAGCCCCAGGTGGCCTACCGCGAGACCATCCGCAAGACGGTCGAACAGGAAGGCAAGTTCGTGCGCCAGTCCGGTGGTCGCGGCCAGTACGGTCACGTCTGGATCCGCATCGAGCCGCTGGAGCCCGGCGAAGGCTACAAGTTCGAGAACGCCATCGTGGGTGGTGTGGTGCCGAAGGACTACATCCCGGCCGTCTCCAAGGGCATCGAGGAGCAGATGGCCAACGGTGTGCTCGCCGGGTATCCGGTCGAGGACGTCAAGGTCACCCTGTTCGACGGCTCCTACCATGACGTCGACTCCAACGAGATGGCGTTCAAGGTGGCCGGTTCGATGGCCTTCAAGGAAGGCGCCCTGAAGGCGGGTGCCGTGCTGCTCGAGCCGATGATGAAGGTCGAGGTGGAGACGCCCGAGGAGTACATGGGCGACGTGATGGGCGACCTCAATCGCCGCCGCGGTCTGGTGAAGGGCATGGAAGACGTGGCCGGCCAGAAGCTGCTGAAGGCCGAGGTGCCGCTGTCCGAGATGTTCGGCTACTCGACCCAGCTGCGCTCGATGAGCCAGGGCCGCGCGACCTACTCGATGGAATTCGAGAAGTACGCCGAGGCCCCCGCCCAGATCGCCGAGGCGGTTGCCGCCAAGGCGTCCTGATACCGAATTCGCGTTATTTGAAAGAACTGCAAGAGGTTTGAGCTGTGTCCAAGGAAAAGTTCGAGCGTAAGAAGCCGCATGTGAATGTGGGGACGATTGGTCATGTGGACCATGGGAAAACGACGCTGACGGCGGCGATGACGGCGGTGCTGGGCAAGAAGTACGGGAGCGAAGCCCGTGCGTTTGACCAGATCGACAATGCGCCGGAAGAGAAGGCGCGCGGGATCACGATTGCGACCGCGCACGTCGAATACGAAAGCGACATTCGCCACTATGCGCACGTCGACTGCCCCGGGCACGCGGACTATGTGAAGAACATGATCACGGGTGCGGCGCAGATGGACGGCGCGATCCTGGTGGTGTCGGCGGCCGATGGCCCGATGCCGCAGACCCGCGAGCACATCCTGCTGGCGCGTCAGGTCGGTGTGCCGTACATCGTGGTGTTCCTGAACAAGGCCGACATGGTCGACGATCCGGAGCTGCTGGAGCTGGTCGAGATGGAAGTTCGCGACCTGCTGTCCTCCTACGATTTCCCGGGTGACGACACCCCGGTGATCACCGGTTCCGCGCTGAAGGCGCTGGAAGGTGACGAGAGCGAAGTGGGCGCCCCGGCGATCTACAAGCTGGTGGAGGCGATGGACAGCTGGATTCCGGAGCCCGAGCGTGCCGTGGACGGCGCGTTCCTGATGCCGGTGGAAGATGTCTTCTCGATCTCCGGTCGTGGCACCGTGGTGACCGGTCGCGTCGAGCGCGGCGTGGTGAAGGTCGGCGAAGAAATCGAGATCGTCGGTATTCGCGACACCCAGAAGACCACCGTCACCGGTGTCGAGATGTTCCGCAAGCTGCTGGACCAGGGCGAGGCGGGCGACAACGTCGGTAT
>NZ_KB906516.1:0-27675 GCF_000381445.1 Thioalkalivibrio sp. ALE22 | reverse complement strand
CGCCGGACCCGGGTGGTCCGGATCTTCCCCAACACCCACAGCTGTCTACGCCTGGTACGGGCCCTGGCCGTCGAAATCCACGAAGGCTGGCTGGAGGACAACCGCTACCTGAACATGGATCTGCTCAAAGAGCACAAGAAAATCCTGCTGAGGCAGGCCGAGGCCGCCTGAGCCATACCGACCAACCGAACATGGCTGACTCACTTCTGCACAACTTGACGCACACAACCGATCGTCGCGAGCGTTGTGGGAGATCAGTCCCAAATCCGACAGGCTTCTCTAGTGTCGGCCGCCGAGTCCCGGGCCATGACCGGACTACATGAGCGCGCCCTTCGCTTGCCCTACACTGCGCGACATGATTCGACTTCAAGATATCGAGCTGCGCCGTGGCCGACAGGTCCTCCTGCAGCATGCCAGTCTGACCGTACACGCCGGCTGGCGGGTGGGCCTGACCGGTGCCAACGGCTCTGGCAAATCCAGTCTGCTGGCTGCGCTGCAGGGTGAGCTGAGCCTGGATGCCGGCGAGATCGACCGGCCCGCCGACTGGGTAGTGGCGCACCTGCCGCAGGAGGTCCCGGGGAGCGCGCGTTCAGCCGCGGACTACGTGCTGGATGGCGACGCCGAGTTGCGCGACCTGCAGGCGCGCCTGGAGCAGGTCGCCGACGGCGCCGAACAGGCGCGCCTGTATGCGGCCCTGGATGCGATCGACGGCTGGACGGCGGACGCCCGGGCGCGGCGGCTGCTCGCGGGGCTGGGCTTTGCGCCGGCCGATGCCGACCGGCCGATGAGCGACTTCTCCGGCGGCTGGCGCATGCGCCTGGGGCTGGCGCGCACGCTGATGACGCGCTCCGATCTGTTGTTGCTGGACGAGCCCACCAACCACCTCGATGTCGAGACCATCCTGTGGCTGGAGGACTGGCTGGCGCGCTACCCGGGAACGGTCATCGTGATCGCGCATGACCGGCGGTTTCTGGATTCCGTCTGTACCCATATCGCGCACATCGAGCGCGGGGGCATCGCGCTCTATGCGGGCAGCTATACCCATGCCGAGGCCAAGCGCGCGGAGGCGATCGCCCAGAGCGAGGCGGCGGCCGCGAAGGTCGCGGCCGAGCGCGCCCATCTGGAGGATTTCGTGCGCCGCTTCCGGGCCAAGGCGAGCAAGGCGCGCCAGGCCCAGAGCCGCCTGAAACGCCTGGAGCAGCTCGACGAGGTCGCCGTGATTCGGGCCGCACGGCCGATCCACCTGGAGATCCCGACCCCCGAGCGTCTGCCGGACCCGCTCCTGGCGCTGGATCATGCCGAGGTGCGCTCCGGGGACCGCACCCGCCTGCATGCGACGAGTTTACGTCTGCGGCCGGAGGACCGGATCGGTGTTCTGGGGCCCAATGGTGCCGGGAAATCGACGCTTCTGACCCTGCTGGCCGGCGAGCTGGCGCCCACCGCCGGCGAGCGCCGGGTCGAGCCGAGCCTGAAGGTGGGCTATTTCGCCCAGCACCAGAGCGAGCAGCTGGATCTGGGCGCCTCGCCCCTCGTGCATCTGCAACGCCAGGATCCGCGCGCCGAGGAACAGCGGCTGCGCAACTTTCTCGGTGGCATGGGCTTTCCCGGGGAGAAGGCGGATGCCCCGGTTGGCCAGTGCTCGGGCGGGGAGCGCGTACGCCTGGTGCTGGCGCTGCTGATCTGGCAGGCGCCTTCCCTGCTGTTGCTGGACGAGCCCACCAACCACCTGGATCTGGATATGCGCGAGGCACTGGCCGAGGCGCTGGAGAACTATGCCGGCGGGCTAGTGGTCGTGGCGCATGATCGCGAATTGCTGGCGCGGGTGTGCGACCGTTTCTGGCGCGTCGAGGACGGCCATCTGAGAGATTTCGACGGGGACCTGGATGACTACGCCCGGGAACTGCAGGCGCGCGAGCGCGAGGCCTTTGCCGCGAGCGAACCCGGCACCGGTGAATCGGCAGCCCGCAGCGCCCCGGCCCCGTCGCAGAAGGAGCGGCGCCAGCAGGCCGCACAGGCACGGGCGGCGCTCAAGCCGCTGAAGCAGCGCGCGGACCGCGCCGAGCAGGAATGCACCCGGGTGCAGGAGCGCCTGGAGGCCCTGGAGGCGGAGATGGCCGATCCTGCCCTTTACGAGGGAGAGGCGGCGGATCGCCTGGCGCAGCTGACCCGCGAGCAGGGGGAGCTGCGCGCCCGGCTGGAGTCGCTGGAGGGCGAGTGGATGGAGGCGCTGGAGGCCCTGGAGGCGGCACAGGCCGAGCCGACGGAGTGAGAAGCGATTCAAAGACCAACCCTTGAGATCGGGTATTGCGAGGTCTATACAGGAGGGGAATGCACCGGAACGAGGAGTGACCCCATGAATGCACAGGAACTGAATCGTCGCTGTGTCGAGCTCTTTCACCACCCGGATGCAAAGCTGCATTGCTGGCACCCGCGCATGTTCTGGGAGACCCACATGCTGGAGAACCCGAAGCCGGAAGACCTGCAGGAGCCGAAGGTGGATCTGCGCGAACTGGAGGTGATGCTGGCCGAGGCCGCGCACGAGCCCTCGCAGTGCGCCGAGGAACTGGAGCAGGAGGAGCCGGGCCGGGCTACGCTGATCCGTCACATGATGGAGCGCGGCGAGATGCCGCTGCTGCACCGGCCCCACTGATCGGCGTTTTCTGAATGGCTTGGGCCCCCAACGGGGCCCGGGACTCCGGATGCGGCGTCCCGCTTGCCGACCCCGGCGGTCCCGACTGCCGGGGTCTTTTCGTTCGGGGTATCCGTCCGGACCTTCCGGGGCTACTACTGGCGGATGAAATCCGAGAAATACAGTGCGGCGATCCGCGGGGAGCCGGTGATCTCTTCGAGCAATTCGTTCAGCTCGTCCGTGGCCTGGTTGCGCAGATCCTCGCGGGCGCCGCTGCCGGTCAGGCTGTCGGGGCTGCGGCCGCCGAGGATGTGGATCAGGCGGTCGCGCACGGCGGGGATGTGTTCGCGGATGGCCCGGGCATCTTCCAGATTGTGGCCCTCCAGCTGGATGGAGGCCTGCAGGTAGCGTCCGCGATCGGCGGCCTCCATGTTCACGACCACGGGTTCCAGGGTCACGTAGTGGCTGTCCAGATCGTCCACGGCGAGGGCCAGGGGGGCAAGCAACAGCAGGAGAAGCCCCGACAGGGTCGGGGGCAGGAAACGAAGGGGGCTCGAGGTCATGGTGCGTGCTCCGGGGCGGTTTGCGTGCTGGAGGCGATCCAGTCGCCGCGTCGATGCGGCTCCTGACCGAAGTATGCCACCAGGTGATCATAGATGGCGGGCAGCCGCTCGCGCAGCCGCGCGGGTTCGAAGAAGAAGGACTCCACCGCGACCGCCAGGAACTCCTCCGGGGCCGTGGCCGCGTACGGGTCCAGCGGCAGAGCCGACTCGTCGACCGTGCCGGCCTCCACCGCCTCGACAGTCTCCACGAAGCGGTCGAAGGCGCGGGAGAAATCCTCGGTCCAGGCGCGTGTGGACTGTCCGCGGGGGAGCGGGGGGAAGCCGTTGACCTCGCCGTTGCCGGCGTCCAGCACATGGGTCATCTCGTGGACGACCACGGCGCCGTCGCGTTCGACGTCATTCCACGACAGGATCACCGGCCCGCGCTCCCAGGCCTCGCCGGACTGGGGCATCGCGCCCTGATGCACGATGCCCGCCTCGTCTACCCACTCGTGTTCCGGCACGAAGGTATCCGGATAGAGGATCAGCGTGCGCCAGTCCCGGTACGGCGCCAGGCCCAGCTCCAGGATCGGGAGTGCCGCGTAGGCCGCGATCACCTGGCACTGCCACGGCTCGGGTTCCGCGGCGATCCCGATGAATTCCTTCTGCGCGAGGATCTGCCCGATCAGTTCGCGCAGCCGGGCGCGTTCCTCCGGTGTGAGGCGGGCGATGAACGGCACCCGCTGGCGCATGGCCTCCCACTCGTCGTTGTCGAGGGGGACCGCCTCTGGTTCCAGTCCGGCGAACGGTCCCAGCAGGCGGCGGAACAGGCCTCGCAGCGGGAATTGCGGTGTCGAGTTCATCGCCCGATCGTCGCATGTTTGGCCGTGTCGCGTCCGCCTGCGGCAAAGGCTTGCCGGTGGCGGTTAAGGATTGCCGCTGTGCGGCCGTTAACCCTCTCGGGAATCCGTCCCGTTGAGGAACATCCATGCATATTGCCGATTATTCCATGCAGTTCTCGAGCCAGCGCCTGGCGCTGGAGGCTACCCGGCGCGAGGTGCGCCTGACGGTGCGCGAAGGGGGCGGGGCCGCGCCCCCGGCGGAGCCCCGCCAGGGCGCCGGGCTGCCTGGACTTGTGAGCCCGGACCGGGGCGAACGGCCGGCCCCGGCCTCCGTTGCGGCCCTGCGCGCGCCCTTCGTGGGCGTGGCCCCGGCGGACAGTGAGCTGACGTCTGTGGACCAGCTGCGCACCGAACTGCTCCGGCTGATCCTGGAACGTTTTACCGGGCGCGAGATCCGCGTCGTGGACCCGGCGGACCTCCGGCCCGACGCGAACGCGGATGCGAACCCGCCGGCATTCCTCGAACCGCCCGCAGCCCGGCCCCCGGGCGCCCCGCGTGCGCCGGGCGGCCTTGCCGTGGCCTGGTCGGTGGAGCAGACCCGGGTGGAGATCGAGCGCACGGCCTTCCAGGCCCAGGGGCGGGTGCAGACGGCCGACGGCAAGACCATCGAGATCGACATTGCCCTGACCATGAGTCGCGAGTTCGTCGAGCACACCCGTATTCAGGGCGGTGTCGATGGCGAACTGCATGACCCGCTGGTGATCAATTTCGATGCCCCGGCGGCGGCATTGACCGAGACCCGTTTCGAATTCGACCTGGACGCCGATGGCTCACCGCAGCAGGTGGCCTTCCTGCAGCCCGGAAGCGGTTTTCTGGCCCTCGACCGATCGGGCAGCGGGCAGGTCGATGATGGCTCCGAGCTGTTCGGGCCGCTGACCGGGGACGGCTTCGCCGAACTGCGCCGCTTCGATCACGACGGCAATGGCTGGATCGATGCGGCGGACCCGGTCTATGACCGCCTGCGCGTCTGGACCCGCGACGCCCAGGGCCGCGATCAGTTGCTGGCCCTGGGCGAGGTGGGGGTGGGGGCGATCTACCTCGGACATGTCACTACCCCCTTTGACCTGCGCCATGGCGGTGACAACAGCCTGCTGGGCCAGGTGCAGTCGACCGGCGTCTGGGTGGCCGAGGATGGCCGCAGCGGCAGCGTGCAGCAGATCGATCTGACGGCCTGACGGAACGCGGAGGCTCGTTCCTGCGTCGAGGGTTGTATAACGGCTACTCTGTGCTTTCGTCCACTCCCCGCGAGCGACCCGGCGCATGCGATTCGAGACCCTCTTGTGTTGGCGGCGGTCGGACCGACCGCCCCTGAAGCGCCCGCTGCCCGCCACCTGCATGTCGCGGGGGGGCGGCCGCCTGTCCCTGCTCATGATCCTGGCCGTGGGACTGGCCGGCTGTGGGGGCGAGTCTTCCGAAGCGGCTGACGAGCCCGCTGGCGAGGCGGCGACCCCGATCGCGGCGGTGGAGATGCAGCCGCGGGACCTCTCGCGCGAACTGCGACTTTCCGCGCGGGTCGAGCCGCGGGCGCGGGTGCGCCTGGCGGCTCGTACGGATGGCGTGGTCAAGGCGGTCCATGTCGAGGAAGGCGACCGCGTCGGGCAGGGCGATATCCTGGTCGAGCTGGACGTGGCCGAGGAGCGCGCGGAGCTGGCGCGTGCCGTGGCGCACGCCGAGGAGGCGCGGCTGGAGTACGCCCGCAGCGCCGAGTTGCGGGACGAGGGGATTGCCAGCCGCGCCAGCTACGAACGGGCCCGCGCCGCGCTGCGTTCGGCCGAGAGCGAGCAGGCCCTGTGGCAGGCGCGGGTCGATTACGGGGCGCTCGCTGCCAGCCGCGACGGCGTGATTACCGAGCGGATGGTGGAGCCTGGAGAGGCCGTCGCTGCGCGCGATGCGCTGCTGGAGCTGGTCGATATTACTACGCTGGTGCTGCGACCCGGGGTGTCCGAGCTGGATGTGCGCGACCTGGTCGTGGGCCAGGACGTGCCCATTCGGCTGGATGCCTTTCCGGATGCTGACTACGTCGCCGAGATTCGTCGCATCTTCCCGGCCGCCTCGCCGGATTCCCAGCAGGTGACGGTGGAGATCGCGCTGCCGGCCGAGGCCGCCGACAACGGCGTGCGTCCGGGTAACCTCGCACGCATCCGCATGACCGTTGATGAGCGCCCGAACGCCCTGGCGGTGCCGGCCGCGGCGATCGGCGAGGACGATGACGCGCGCTATGTGTACGTGGTGGTGGATGAACAGCTGGAACGGCGCACGGTCGAGACCGGTGTGACCCGGGGCCCCTGGACCGAGATTACCGAGGGTCTGGAGGAAGGCGAGATCGTGCTGGCGACCAATCCGATCGACATGCGCGAGGGTCAGCGGGTGCGCATTGTCGGCTGGCGGGGCTAGGGCATGGCCGATGCGGGGGACTCCCAGCGCCCACACGGGCGGGTGACCAGCTTCTCCATCCGCCGGCCGGTCGCCATCATGGCGCTGGCCTCGGTGGTGATCGTGCTGGGCATGTTCTTTGTCGACCGCCTGCCGGTGGACCTGCTGCCGCATGTCGAGTACCCGCACATCCGGGTCACGGTGAACCACCCGGGCACCGCGCCGGAGGTCATGGAGGAGCAGGTCACACGAGTGCTGGAGCGCAATCTTGCGGCGACCGAGAACCTGACGCGCATCTACAGCCGTGCCTCCGAGGGGCGCACCAACGTCAACCTGCTGTTCGAGTACGGGACCAACCTGGATCTGGCGTTGCAGGATGCGGCGCGTCACCTGGAGCTGGCGCGCACCCAGTTGCCGGATGATTTCGAATCCCTGCGCCTGTACAAGTTCGACCCGTCGCAGGACCCGATCTGGGAGGCGGGCTTCTCCTCTACCGTGCGTTCCGAGACCGCGGTGCGCGACTGGGTGGAGCACGAGCTGGCCCCGCAGTTGATCGCCATCCACGGGATCTCCTCGGTGGAGGCCTCCGGCGGCCAGCAGCGCGAGCTGGAGGTGATCCTCGACCAGGAACGGGTGCGCGGCTACGGCCTGTCGATGGCCGCGATCAGCGAGACGCTGGCGGACGAGAACCGCGAGGTGGCCGGTGGCTGGGTGACCTCCGACACCTTTGACGTGATGGCCAAGACCGAGGGCCTGTTCACTTCCGAGGCGGATGTGCGCAACGTGCTGATCCCGCTGCCGGGGCCGCAGTCGGCGCATGTGCGCCTGGGCGAGCTGGCCGAGGTGCGCGACGGCCACCGCGAGCAGCGCCTGTTCATCCGCCTGGATGGCACGCCGGCCGCGCGCGTGTCGGTGTTCAAGCTGCCGGAGGCCAATACCGTCGAGTCGGTGGATGCCGTGCGCGGGACGCTCCAGCGGCTGGAGCGCTCCGGGTTTATCCCCGAGGACATCCAGTGGGAGGTGGTCAGCGACTCGGCCCCGTTTATCCGTGGCGCGGTGTCCTCCGTGGGCACTGCCGCAGTCCTCGGTGGCGTGCTGGCGATGCTGGCGGTGTTCCTGTTCCTCGGCAGTCTGCGCAAAAGCTTCATCATCGGGCTGTCGATCCCGATCGCGCTGATGGCGACCTTCGCGATGATGGGGCTGGGCGGATTGACCCTGAACATCATCAGCCTGGGCGGGCTCGCGCTGGGCGTGGGGCTGCTGCTCGACAACGCGATCGTGATGCTGGAGAACATCTACCGCCATCGTGACAAGCTCGGGAAATCGCCGGAGCAGGCCGCCCACGACGGGGCGGGCGAGGTCGTCTCGGCGGTCACCGCCGGCACGCTGACCAATCTCGCGGCAGTACTCCCGTTCCTGCTGATTACGGGCATCGGGGCGCTGATCTTCCGCGAGCTGATTCTGACGCTGTCGTTCGCGATCATCGCCACACTGGCCGCAGCGATCACGCTGGTGCCGATGCTGGCGGCCCTGCTCGCGCGCATCCGCTGGGAGAGCGGGCTGGACCGGACCTGGCTGCTGCGCGGCTTCGACCGCGGGGTGCAGGGCCTGCGCCGACGTTACCGGCGTCTGCTGCCGAAGGTGCTGCGCGCGCGCTGGGTGGTGCTGGGCGCCGCCGGGGTCCTGTTGGTCGGCGCAGTCCAGGTCGGCGGGGAGCTGGGCACCGAGTTCCTGCCGCAGGTGGACGATGGTCAGGTCAGCGTGCGCATGGTCCTGCCGCCGGGTACACCGCCGCACGAGACCGATGCCGCCGCCCGCGACATCGAGGCCGCACTCGAGGAGCTGCCGCATGTCGAGAGCGTGTTCGCCATGGTCGGCGGGCACCTGGGGGGTGGCGTGGTCAACGAGCGTCCGGGGACGTCCAATCTCACGGTGCAGCTCACCCCGGCCGGACAGCGTGAAATGACCGCCGGGCAATGGGTGGCCGATGCACAGGCGGCGATGGACGAACTGGACCTGCCCGGGGCGCGGATTACCGTGCGCCCGCCGAGTATCGACGGGCTGCAGTTCAGCGTGACTGGCGACGACCTGTCGATCGGCGTGGTGGGGGCGGACCTGACCGAGATGCGCACCATCGCCCGCGAGATCGCGGGGCGCCTGGAGGGCATCCCGGGCCTTGAGGGCGTCGAGGTCGGGCGCGAGGACCAGAGCCCGATTCTGCGCGTACACGTGGATCTCGAGCGCGCGGCCGCGCTGGGCCTGCAGGTGGGCACGGTCGGTCAGGCGATCCGCGATGCGGTGGAGGGCGCGGTACCGACCCAGTATGTGCGCGATGACCGCGAGTACGACTTGCGCGTCCGCCTGCCGCGCGAGGATGTACAGGACACGGCCACGCTGGGACGGATGATCCTGTTCCGCGACAATGGCGATCCCGTACGGCTGGCCGACGTGGCCGAGTTCGAGATCGGCGAGGGGCCCGCCCATATCGAGCGCGAGAACCAGAGCCGGGTGGTGCGGGTGAACGGCGATATCAATACCGAGGTCAGCGACGTCGGTTCGGTGATGGCCGAGGTCGAACAGCGTCTGGCCGAGGTGGAGGTACCCGAGCACTACAGCCTGCTGATCGGAGGCGAGTGGGAGACCATCCAGGAGACGCAGCGCGAGATGGCCACCGTCGTGGCGCTCGCTATCTTCCTGGTGCTGGTGGTGTTGGCGGTTCAATACGAGCGCCTGGCCAATCCGCTTGTGATCGTGGCGGCGGCCCCGCTGTCGCTTATTGGCGTGGTCGCGATCTTGTGGGCCACGCACACGCCGGTCTCCGCGCCGGTGATGATCGGCGCGATCCTGCTGATCGGGGTGGTGGTGAACAACGCGATCCTGCTCGTCGAGTACATCGAACAGGGCCGTCGACGACGCGGCCTGAGCCCGGCGCGCGCGGTGGTGGAGGCCGGCGCGCTGCGCCTGCGTCCGATCCTGATGACCACCCTGACCACGGTGCTCGGCATGTTGCCGCTGGCCATCGGCCTCGGTGAGGGCGCGGAGATCATGCGCCCGCTGGCGCTGACCGTGGTCGGCGGCCTGATCGCCGGGATGATCCTGACGCTGCTGGTGGTGCCCTGCCTGTACCTGGTGGTGAACCGCGCCGCGGAGCGCGTAAAGGGAACGCTGGCGACCCGGTCACGCGAGCCCTCGGATATGGGGGCGATCAGTTAGGATGCCCGGCATCCGGAACATCACGAATGACGAGGAGAACGGGATGAGACGCGTAATCGGAAGTGGCGTAGTGCTGTTGGCGATGCTGGCGGGAGGGGTACCCGCGCAGGCCGACGAACTGCATACGGTCGAGCAGCTGAGTCAGGCGCCGGCGGAGCTCGAGGGCGAAGAAGTGCGCCTGGAGGGCATCGTCGGGCGGGTGAACGAGGACATCATGGGCCGTAACTTCATCCACTTCGTGGACGGCACGGGAAGCGAGGGGGACTACATCACCATCACCTCCACCGAACTGCCCGAGGTGGGGGATCGCGTCTCGGTCACCGGGACGCTGATCCTGGATCGTGACTTCGGGGCCGGCTACACCTATCCCGTGATCATCGAAGGCGCCTCGTTTTCCGAGGAATAGCCGCATGCCGTGATGGTGCATGTTGGAGGACTCCGACATGCACCCTGGCCGCACAAGGGAGTGCGGCTTTCAGACGTCCCATGGAGGGGAGGCGATGTCCATCAAGAACCTGCTGTTACGTTTCGTACTGCTCTATTTCTCGCTGACGATCGTCGCGATGTTCGCAATCGCCCATTTCCATCTCGAGCAGTTCGGTACAACGATCGGAATGGGGATTCTGGGCCTGGCGGTGGCGTGGCCCTGCGAGGCCTTCGGACGCAGGAACGGCCGCTATCTGTCGCGCGCCGAGAAGTGGCGGGTGATTGCCGTCATGGTCGCTGTGCTCCTCGGTACGCAGCTTTCCCTGGCCTTCCTGGTGCTGTGGGCCGACGGCACAGTACTGGACAGTTTCATGCTCGCGGTCCTGGGCGTTGTCGCGTTGTTATATGCCGGCTTTGTGGTGGCGATGGTCAATCTCACCGGACGCCACCTGCGCAAGCGCGGTTTGGTCGGGGGAGAAACCGCGGGATAGCCCTACGGCCGGTCAGTCGCCCAGGTGGCGCTTGAGCCACTCGAGGCGCTCCTCTGGCCAGTCCGCGGCCGTGACCGCATGCCAGGCGTCGATGTAGTGCTCGGTGGCGTAGACATGGCCGTAGCCGCGCGGGGCAGCATCGCCGATGGTAACGTCCACCGCCAGTTGCAGCATGGTGACCACCGGGTACCACGTCAGGTCCGCTGACACGTCCGGGCCGCGCGGGTGCTGCATCCACTCGGGCTTGCGGTACAGCGCCTGGGGCTCGAAGAAGGTGACCGGGTCACTGGCGTACTGCAGGTAGACGATGCGCATCGGGCCCCATTCGGCGCCGGGGATATCCAGGTGGTTCTCCTGGTTGGTGAAGCGCACCACCGAGCTGTCGCGAAAGCGCGGCAGCCAGGCCGGGGAGTCCGGCTGGCGCTGGCGCGTGATGTCGCGCCAGGTCTCGCTACGAAACGGCGGGCCGGCCCACAGCGCGCCGGAGAACGGATCGCCGATCACGTCGTACAGATCCGCGGCGCGCTCGGAGTTCAGCGCGCCCAGACTCAGGCCGTAGAGGTACAGCTCCGGGCGGGCGTCCGCCGGCAGCTGCTTCCAGTAGCCGTAGATCTCCGCGAACACCGCCTGGGCCGTCTCGTGGCCGTACTGCGACTCGGCCATCAGCGACAGCCAGCTGGGCAGGTAGGAGTACTGCACGGCCACGGTTGCGACATCGCCGCCGTGCAAATACTCGACCGGCTGGATCGCGCGGTTGTCCACCCAGCCGCGCCCGGTGGGGGTGGCCAGCACCAGCACCGAACGGTCGAAGGCATTGACCCGCAGCATCTCCTGCAGGGCCAGCCGCGCGCGTTCCTCGATGGTCTCGGCGGCATTCAGGCCTACGTAGACGCGGATCGGGTCCAGGGCCTCGCCCGCGGCGAAATCGCGGATTGTGCTGGCATCCGGTGCCTGTCCGACGAAGCGCTGTCCCTGGCGCCCGAGCCCTTGCTCCCAGCTGACCAGCGAGGCCGGGCTGCCCGTACGGAACGTCGCCGTCGGTTGTTCGACCCCCGGGTATTCGCGCACGTCGAACTGCTGGAAGCTGCGGTCCGCGGTGCGCAGGCCGTATTCCAGAATCACCCCGTCAATGACCGCCCAGAACACCCCGGCGGCGACCAGCACACCGATCACGTTCGACAGCCGGCGCGGGATGAAACGGCGCAGATGGCGGGCGAGAAAGCGCACCAGCAGCTGAAACAGCCGTCCGACCGCCAGGGTGGCGGCAAACACCGCCGCCGCGATCAGCCCGAGTCGGATCGGGAAGCCGCCGTCTACCGGCTCCTGCTCCATCAGGGCGCGGATGCTGTTCTGCCACTCGGTGGCCTGCCACAGGAAGATCAGCACGATCAGCACGGCGCCGCCCCCGGCGATGACCACCAGGGTGTTGTGCGTGCGCTCGCCGAATTCCGGCAGCTCCAGATAGGACCAAAGCCAGTGGAAGAACACGCCCAGCCCGTAGCCGGCCGCCAGTGACAGTCCGGACAGGATGCCCTGTACGTCGTCGGTACGCGGGATCAGGCTGGGGGTCAGCGACGCGGCAAAGAACAGCGTGGCCAGGATCAGCCCCGGGATCGACAGGGTCCCGAGGATACGGGTGGCCCAGCCGGGCCAGATGAAGCGCCGCAGGCGGGTTTGCAGGCGGGCGACGATGGACATCGCGTGAGCACTTCCTTGATGAACAGAAGGGCTTATCCTGTTCGCCCGCTCGGGCGGGTTCAAGTCTCCACCGTGAGCGCCGGCCTGCTTTGGAACCTACTGGGCGTTGTCGCCCGGGCTGCCAGCGTCGGCGTGGCGAAAGCGGAAGCAGCCCTCGACCATGCGCAGGGCCACGCCGAACAGCGCGACCTGCAGCAGGAGCCCGCCGGTGGCGGCGCCCAGTGCGAGGCCGGTGGCCAGCCCCAGGGCCATCAGCAGCATCAGCAGGGTGGCGGCGAGGCGGCTGCGCAGCCAGCCGCCGACCAGCGCCAGCAATGCCACGAGTGTGCCTTCGAGCATCGTGGGCATGTGCTGCACCAGCACGCCCAGCATCACCACGATGACCCCGGCGAAGACCAGGACCCAGCCGGCCACCCGCGCCAGGCGGCGGGCCTGCTCGGTGTCATGGATGGATTGCAGCAGCAGGAGCAGGTCGGCGCCGGCCCCGGCCCAGTGGCGCGATCGCGATTCGTTCATGTGACCACGGTACTACAGCGCCATGACGCCCGGGTGACAGGATTGGCGCGCGGTTATCGCCGGGTCAGTATCGACTCGAGATCGAAGGCCTCGGTCGCGGTTGCCCCGGACTCGGCCTGTTGCACCGAGCCATGGTCCGACCAGTGCAGCAGGCTGAGGTGGCCCGAGCGATCTTCCACCAGGGCCGTACAGTGCTCGACCCAGTCACCGTCGTTGCAGTAGAGGATGTCGCCGAACGCCTGGACGTTCGGCTTGTGGATATGGCCGCAGATGCAGCCATCGAAGCCGCCCTTGCGCGCGGCGGTGACGGCGGCATGCTCGAAACGCTGGATGTATTCCCGCGCCGCCCCGCTCACGCGGGTCTTGAGCCAGGCCGACAGGGACCAGTACGGATGCCCGAGGCGGCGTCGGATGGTGTTCAGGTAGCGGCTGCCGCGCAGCAGCAGGTTGTAGCCAAGATCGCCCAGGGCGTGTACCAGGCGGCTGTGGCGTACGAGCCCGTCGAACTCGTCGCCATGTGTTACGCGGAAGCGCCGGCCATCGGCGGTCCAGTGCACCAGTTCGCGTTCGATGCGCACGCCGCGGATCTCCGAACCGACAAAGCCGCGCACCAGTTCGTCGTGGTTGCCGGGGATGTAGATGACCTCGACCCCGTGCAGGGCCAGCGACAGGACCTGCTCGACCACCGCCGCCTGGGTCGCGTCCCAGAAGATGCGCCGGCGCATGGCCCAGATGTCGAATACATCGCCGACCAGTACCAGGCGATCGCAATTGACCTGGCGCAGCAGGTCCAGCAGGTAGTCCGCGCGGCACTCCCGGGTGCCCAGGTGCAGGTCGGACAGGAACAGGCTGCGGCAATCCAGGGTGGCCATCGCGGGCTCCCGCTCGGGGTTTTGCCGAGCATCGCGCATCCGGATGACGTCGCCATGGCGCTGCAGTGACGATTGCGTGATCCGCGGGTGTTAGCCTAGGGCCAGAGGACCAGCAGCCAGATCAGGGTGGCGTTGGCAAAGCCCAGCAGCACGGCGGCCGATCCCATGTCCTTGGCGCGGGCGGCCAGCCTGTGGCGTTCCGGACCGAAGCGGTCCACGGTGGCCTCGATGCCCGAGTTCAGTACCTCGATGATCAGGATCAGGAACAGACTGCCGAGCAGCAGTGCGCGTTCCACTCCGGTATTGCCAACCACCAGCGAGAGTGGCGCCAGGATGACCACCAGGATCAGTTCCTGACGAAAGGCCTCCTCGTGGCGAAAGGTGGCGCGCAGGCCTTTCCAGGAGTACCCAAAGGCCCGCAGGATGCGGGTGATGCCGGTAGCGCCGCCGTTGGCCATGGTCGCTTGGTCCGCTGGAGTGGGAAGGGCCGTCAGCGAGGACGGTCGGCCGCGGTATGCGGGGTGCCGAGCGCGTCGGCCGGGCTCAGCAGATCCTGATACACGGTCAGCAATTGTTCGGCCATACGCCGCTCGCTCCATTCCCGCGCCCATGCGGCGTGGGCTGCGCGCATGGCGCGCTGGCGTTCGGGATCATCGAGGACGCGGGCGACCCGCTCGGCAAACACCGCGGGCTCCTCGGGAGCGACTTCGGCACCGGATGCGTCGGTGAGGATGTCGCGCGTGCCCAGGCGCGCCGTGGAGACCACGGGCAGCCCGCAGGCCATGGCCTCCAGCAGGACCAGACCCTGCGTCTCGGTTGCGGAGGCAAACACGAATGCATGCCCGGCGCGGTAGCAGTCGACGAGCGATGTCTCGCGGTCCAGATACCCGCACCAGTGCAGGTTGTCCTCCAGGCCCATCTGCGCGGCCTGGCGCTGCAGGGCAGCCCGGGCCGGTCCCTCGCCCGCGATCAGCAGCAGGACGCCGGGGCGACGCTCGCGCAGGTGCTGGAGCATCTGCAGCAGAAAGCCGATGTTTTTTTCGAAGGCGATGCGCGACACATGCACCAGCATCTCGCGGCCGGGTGCGATGCCCCGCTCCGCCCGGAACAGGTGGCCGTCGCCTCCGGTCCAGGCCTGTGGGTCGATCCCGGTGGGCAGGCGCACGATGGGCGTCTTGATCCCGTACTCCAGCAGGGCCTGGTGCAACGCGGTCGACGGGGCGATCACCCGGTCGACCGCGTTGCACTGCGCGCGCGAGATGCGCCGCGCCAGCCCCCGCAGCCATTTGGCGGGCAGCCACGGCAGGTAATGCTGCAGATACTCTTCGAAGAAGGTGTGGTAGGTCTCGATGACCGGGACCTGCCAGTCGCGTGCCAGCTTGAGCCCGGCGTAGTGCGCCACGAAAGGGGTGTGGACATGGACCACGTCGGCCCGCTCGATCCCGGCTTCCCGCAGGGAGCGGCGGATGAGGCGAGGCTTCAGGATGCGATCCTCCGGATCCACTACCAGGTAGCGCGACGGGATGCGGATCAGGTCCGGGTCCTGCGGGTCGGGGCCGGGGTGCGCGCCCAGTCCGGGATAGGCCGGCACCACCAGCGTGACGCGATGGCCCAGTTGTCGGAGCTGTGCGCGGAAACTGGCCAGCGAAGTGGAGACCCCGTTGATCCGGGGGAAGTACACGTCGCTCAGCATCAGAATGTGCACGGCTGCACCTTGGGACGAGACTCAAGTTCCGGAGTGTGGACCGGGGGTGTGACGAGGTGATGACGACATTGCGACGGAAAGGTTGCGCGCGCAGACCGCCGGTTCGGGTTTCGGGCAATGTCACGTACCCCCGCCCGATGCGCCTTATTCGGTCGCAGAGGGCTCGGACGATCGCCCCTGTTGCAGCTCGCGCAGGCGTTTGGTGATGCCGGGGTGGTCGAATTCGCGCGCGCCGATGGCGCGATAGGCGATGCGGCCCTCGGGGTCGATCACGAAGGTGGTGGGGATGCCGCGCACCGGCCAGGTATCGATCGCGCTGGCCGCGCGGTCCAGCAGCAGGGGAAAATCCAGCGGGTAGTCGGCGGTGAAGAAAAAGATGCGATCGGCGTCCTCGCCGACGTTTACCCCGAGTACCACCAGCCCGTCGGGGCCCAGTCCCTCCCATAGTCGCTGCAGGGAGGGCAGTTCGTCCCGGCACGGCGGGCACCAGGTCGCCCAGAAGTTCACGACCACGACGCGGCCGCGGTAGTCGCGCAGGTCATGCTCGTGGCCGTCGAGGTCCTCGAGTGTCAGGGGAGGAGCATCCGGGCGTGGCTCGATCGCGGTGAGGGACTCGGTCGCGGCCGGGGCGGTCATGGCGGCCAGGATTAACAGGATCAGGAGGGTCGCGAGCTTTGGCATGGCGATCACCCTCCCGCCTCGTCGGCGCAGCGCAGGTCGGGCAGCCGCGCCTCGTGGAGCTCCCCGGCCGCGCGCCAGCGCAGGGTCAGATCAAAGGGCGTGCCCGGCGGATGGTCGAACAGGATCATGCCCATCAGCCAGTCGCCGGGTTCGAAACGGTGTTCGCCGGGGAACAGGGCCCAGCGAAAGGCGATGCGGGCGGCTTCGGGGGCCTGCCGTCGGTCCCAGGTTGCCTCCCAGTCCCAGTTCGGGCGCGGGCGGATGAGCCCCTCCGGCCCCTGGCTGCTCCAGTCGTGGAGATTGACCTCGATAGGGGTGTGTGGGCGGTTGTTGCGCAGGATCGCCTGGAAGACGCAGTGCGCCGCAATGAGATCGGCATGTTCGGTCTCGAAGCCGCGTCCCAGGAAGAACGCGCGGGTCTGATCGGGCAGCAGCTGCGCAAGCTCCAGCGAGACGCCATCGCCCTGCCACGTCCAGGTGATCAGGCCGCTGGTGGCGTCCGTGCGAGCCTGCAGGGTTTCCGTGGCGCTGGCCGACGCCATGGGCGTGGCCAGCGCCAGCAGGGCCAGGACGCAGATCATGGTCTCACGGGCAAGCGATCCATTGGGGCCGGGCCGCCTACGGTCCGCCGAGGACATGATCGAGCAGCGCCTCGAAGGCCGGTTCGGCGTTCTTCGCCGCGCGCTCCAGACTCGGATGCGGCTGCAGGGTGGTCATGAACTTCGGGTGCAGCATGGACAGTTTTGTGTTGCCGTTCTCTTCGTACAGACCGATATGGCCGCAGGGCATCATCGCGCCGACGTGCAGGCCGGCATCCAGGATGTCGGGCCCCAGCGGCAGGTAGCAGACCTTCAGGGCGGTGATGTCGCCACCGGCCAGGCCGAACTCGGCCAGGAAGATCCAGTCCTCCTCGTTCTCCGCATACTCGCGAATGGCCCGGGCCAGGTCCTCGCGGGACTGTTCGCAGTCGCGGATGATGAAGTGATCGTCGGGCTCGGACGCCGCCAACGGGGCGGCCAGGCCCAGCGCAAGGGCGGCGGTGATGGCCAGTGCCAGGGTCGTGATCGGGTGTTGTGCGCTCATGGCAATGCCTCCTTGGGTTGTTATCGGGTGGCCACGTACCAGTTGTTCTGCAGGTCGTGGGCCAGCTGGTGTACGCGGATGTCGCGGAAACCGGCGCGCTGCAGGTAGTCGCGGGCTAGCGGTTCGCCCCACATCGCACCGAGCCCGGGGCCGCCCCGGGCGAGCGATACCGGCATGCAGTGCATGCAGGAGACGGTGTAGAGAAAGGGTGCGAGCGGGTGATCGAGATCGCCCTGGATCTGTCCAGAGCCGCGGATGTCCTGCATCAGGTAGATCCCTTCGGGCACCAGCGCGCGATGGATGCCGCGCAGGACCCCCTGGGGATCGGCCTGGTCGTGGATGGCGTCGAAGGTGGTGATCAGTTCGAAGCTCCGGGCCTCGAGACGGTGCCCCATCTCGGCGGCGTCGGCCTCGATGAACACGACGTTGTCTAGCCCCTCCGCTTTTGCCTCGGCGCGGGCGCGCGCGATGGCCTGTGGCGAGAGATCCAGTCCGGTGAATTCGCTGCGAGGGTAGCGCCCCGCCAGGTGGTTGATGATGCGCCCGCTGCCGCAGCCGACATCCAGCACGCGGATGCCGCGCTCGAGATGATCGGTCAGGCCCGGCACCAGCGGCAGGATGGCGCTCTCCAGCGAGGACAGGACGGACTGGCCGCTGTCCTCGGCCATGACTTCGTGGAAACGTGTGTAGCGTTCGTAGGGCACGCCGTCACCGGTCTGGAACGCGGTGGCAATCGCATCCTCCACGGCGCCCAGCACTGCGATGTACTGGGCGAACACCGCCAGGTTGTCGGCCGCGTCGGCGCGGGTGAGGCATGCGGCATGCGCCGGCGGCAGGGCAAAACGTGGCCCGGTGGGTTCCACCGTGACGATCCCCGCCGTGGCCATCGCGCCGAGCCATTCGCGGACATAGCGTTCGTTCAGGCCGCTCGCTGCGGCGATTGCCTCGGAGGTCGACGGGGGGCGCCCGCGCAGGGCATCGAACAGTCCGGTCCGGTGCCCGAGCGAGAGCATCAGGCACAGCGCACCGTGATTGAGGACCTCGACCAGGTGGCCGGCAAAGGCCTCCACGGCCTGTGGTGACGCAGGGTATTCCGGGGCGGACGGCATGCGGGTGACCTCCGCGATGGCGCCGGGGGTTGGCTTTACCCGGAGCCTAGGCCGTGCGGTGATCCCCCGCGGTCACGGACTTGCGGTGCGGGGGCGAATCTTGCGGTTGTGCGTCAGGGTGTTTCGGGGCCGTCCGCGCGGGTGATTGGCGGCGCCCCGTACTGATCACGGTAGGCGCCGGGTGCCATGCCGAAGGCCTGCCGGAAGTGGCGGGCCAGTTGTTGCGGGGTGTAGCCGGTGGCCGTCGCGATTTCGCCGATGCTCGCGTGCGACTCGGTCAGCAAGGCGCGCGCCCGCTCCAGACGCAGCTGGGTCAGGTAGCGGTGGGGCGGCTGGCCGTGGGTCTCGCGGAAGGCGCGGGCGAAGTGCCAGGGGGAGAGGTCGCACAGCGCGGCGAGTTCGGCGAGACGGATCGGCTGGTCGAGGTGAGTCTGCATGTAGTCGATGACCTGTGCCGAGCGGTGCGGTGCGAGGCCGCCCCGGCAGCGGTCGGCCGGGGCGGCCTGGCTGGTCAGGCGGGCCAGGCGCACCACCAGTGCGGCCATCATGCTGTCCACGAACACGTGTGCGGCGGGGTCCTCGCGACCCATTTCCTGCCACAGACACTCCAGGCCCTGGGCGATCAGCGGGTCGCTGTGGTGGCGGTTGTGAACGGGGCCGAAATCCAGCGGGTCGTCGGCGGGCCGGTCCAGGCAACGGCGGGCCAGGTCGGCGGGGATGGCGATAAACCGTACCCTCGCCGCGTCCGTGACACGGCACCAGGGCGTGGCCCCCGGGGCCACGGCCACGAAATCGCGGGTGCGGGTGTGCCCCGAGAAACGCCCGGCGCCGAGATTGCAGACGTAGCGGAATGGGGCCCCGGACGACTGGCTCAGGACCAGGTCATCGGAGGCCGGGGTGTGGAACAGGCCCGGTGGCTGAAGGGTCTCCAGCATGGCGACCGCTGGCGAGGCGGCCGCGCGGGTCTCGCGCAGGTGCGGACCCCCGTTCCCACGGGTGTAGTGCTCCAGCATGTTCGGCCATGGTTGCGGCATTTTCTCACCCCGCATGTCCTGTATAGGCCATGCCGGTGCCGCCTGCCAGATTCAGCGGTAGACGCGAACCTCCTGGGCCCAGCCGTCCACGCCGCGATTGGCACAGAACGCCTGGACGTGGCCGTCGGCGTAGCGGATTTCCACATTGAAACCGGCGCCCGGCACGTGGTTGAGCGCTACGCGCCGGCGCTCTCCGGGCGCGATCTCGCCCTCGCGAATGCTGGATTCGGACAGGTCGTGCCCGAAATCGAAGTGCACCGCGCGGATGGTCGTGTCGCTGTCATTGTGCAGCGTGACCATCAACGCGCCCTCGGTCGGGGGGCGCTCCACGCCCCAGTGCATCAGCCCCGCACCCATCGCGAGTCCGAGCACGAACAGCCCGGTGGCAGGGGCGCGCAGGGCGTCTACCAGGATCTCGTCCCAGCTGCGGCGTTGTGTGTCCGGTTCCATGCGGCGCCCGATGTCTTGTGTATAAGAAAAACCTAATTTAATAGGACCGGCAGGGCAAGGTCATCCGCGCCTTGCGTGGGAGCCGTCTCCTGATCCGCGTTGCGCGGTTTTCGGGTGCCGGTCGGCGGTGCATGTGACCCCGCAGGCGCATTCGGGTATGTTCGCCGGGTTTGACTGGAGCAGGACAGCACGCCCGTGGGAACCGACGAACGCAATCTGCAGGGACTGGTCGCGCAGCTGGCGGAGCGCCTGGCGGGGACGGGCCTGCACGGGCGCATTGGCCTGGAGAAGGAGACCCTGCGCGTTGGCCCGCAGGGGTCGCCGGCCCTGACCCCGCACCCGGCGGCACTGGGATCGGCGCTGACCCATCCGAATATCACGACGGACTACTCCGAGGCCCTGCTGGAGCTGGTCACCCCGCCGTTCGATGATGTGCGCGAGACGCTGGGGTTCCTGCACGACCTGCAGGCCTTCGCCGCGGCCAATGTCGGCGACGAGACCCTGTGGTCCACCTCCATGCCCTGCGTGACTGCCGACGATAATGCGATCCCGGTCGCGCAGTACGGCACGTCCAACGCCGGACGCATGAAGACCGTTTACCGCATCGGGCTGGGGCATCGCTACGGGCGCAAGATGCAGGTGATCGCCGGGGTGCACTTCAACTACTCCCCGCGCCCCGAGTTCTGGCCGGTCCTGGCGCAGGTGCTGGACGCGACCGATGACCGCGCGTTCCGCGACGAGCGCATGATGGGCATGATCCGCAACCTGCTGCGCTTCGGCTGGCTGGTGCCGTACCTGTTCGGGGCCTCCCCCGCAGTGTGCAATTCCTTCCTCGAGGGCCACGGCGCGGTGTTGGAGGACTTTGACGACGACACCTCTTACCTCCCGCACGCCACCAGCCTGCGCATGGGTGACATCGGCTACACCAACCGCAAGGAGGCGGACACCGGCATCAAGGCGGACTACAACTCGCTGGGCGGCTACGTCGACTCGCTGCGCTGCGCGATCAATACGCTCAGCCCCGAGTGGGAGCGCATCGGCGTGAAGGTCGACGGCGAATACCGCCAGCTGAACGCCAACATCCTGCAGATCGAGAACGAGTACTACTCCACCGTGCGCCCGAAGCAGCCGCTGGAGCGCTTCGAGAAGCCCACCGATGCGCTGGAGGCACGCGGGATCGAGTACGTCGAGCTGCGCTCGGTGGACATCAACGCGCAGCACCCGCTGGGGGTGGACGAGACCCAGCTGCGCTTTCTCGAGGTGTTTGCCCTGACCTGCCTGCTGCAGCCCAGTCCTTTGCTGGCGGACGGCGAACTCGACGCGATCGACCGCAACCTGCTCGATGTGGCGCATTACGGCCGCCGCCCCGGCCTCGAGCTGCGCCGGCAGGACGAGTCTGTACGGCTGCAGGACTGGGCGCGCGAACTGCTGGCCCTGATGCGCCCGGTCGCCGCGATCCTCGACCAGGAACTGCCGGGCGACCCCTACCGTAGAGCGCTAAGCGAGCAGTGGGGCAAGGTCGAGCAGGCCGACCTCACGCCCTCGGCGCGCATGCTGGAGGACATGATGGCGCGCGAGGAGGGCTTCTACCGCTACGCCAGCCGCCTGTCCGCGCAGCACCGCGAGGCGTTTCGCTTCAACGGCCCGCTGCCGCGCGCCGAGACGCTGGAGGCCCTGGCGCGCCAGAGCCTGGCGGAGCAGGCCGCGATCGAGGCGGCCGATACCCTGGACTTCGATACCTTCCTTGCCCGCTACTTCGACGGCACGCTGCGCGCCTCCTGAGGGAGACGCTGATTTAATCGCACGTCCGCGTTGGTGCCCCCCAGTTGTTCGAGACAAACGTTCCGAGACAAGGCGCGTCGTGCAGCGGGTAGTGGTTCTACCCGCAAGCGGCGCAACGCAGGATCGGGGAACAGGGGGCACCAACCCCACAAGCCATTGAAAGCAGGGGCTCGGCCGCCCGTTGTTGATCAAAAACGGGCGCGGGAACGGCGTTGCGGTTCCCTTGTGCAGAATGACTGCACGGCAGTCACCGCGCCTTGTTCGCACGCAAAAGCGACTCGAGCGCGGACGTGCGATTAAATCAGCGTCTCCCTGAGCGGCCTATCCCTCAGTCGGTTCGGTATTTTCGAACTATCGGGCGGAAATAACGCGATTTATTTTCGATTTTATCGACAGGATAATCGACCCTATCATCCGTAACCGTGGCGGCTGGACCGCTGCAGAGGGAACCCCATGAGTCTCCTGATCAACGGCGAACTGCGCGAAGGCTGGCTGGAAGAGGAGTCCGACGAGAACGGCGAGTTCGTGCGCCAGGACCAGCAGTACCGCAACTACGTGACCGCCGACGGCTCCGCGGGTCCCCTGGGCGAGGGCGGCTACCCGGCCGAGTCCGGGCGTTATCACCTGTACGTCTCCTATGCCTGCCCCTGGGCGCATCGCGCGCTGATCCTGCGCAAGCTCAAGGGCCTGGAGTCGCACATCGGGTTGTCGGTCGTGCACCACTACATGGGCGATGCCGGCTGGTCCTTCGATGACTGCGACGGCTGCACCGGTGACCGGGTGCACAGCTCACGCTACATGCACGAGCTCTACACCCGCACCGATCCGAAATACACGGGTATCGTAACCGTGCCGGTGCTGTTCGACACCCAGACCGACCGGATCGTGAACAACGAGTCGGAAGACCTGGTGCGCATGTTCAACAGCGCCTTCGACGGCATCACCGGCAATACGCTGGATTTCTACCCGGAGGACCTGCGCGAGGAGATCCACTCGGTCAACGAGCGCGTCTACGAGAACGTGAACAACGGGGCCTACCGCTCCGGGTTCGCGACCAGCCAGAAGGCCTACGATGCCGCCTGGGACCGTCTCTTCGAGACCCTCGACTGGCTGGAGGAGCGCCTGGCACGCCAGCCGTTCCTGGTGGGCGACCGGATCACCGAGGCCGACTGGCGGCTGTTTACCACGCTGGTGCGCTTCGATCCGGTCTACTACAGCCATTTCAAGTGCAATAGACAGCGCATCATCGACTTCCCGGCGCTGTCGGCCTACCTGCGCATGCTCTACCAGCGCCCCGGCGTGGCCGAGACCGTGCGCATGGATCACATCAAGGCGCACTACTACGGCAGCCACCCGATGCTGAACCCCAGCGGCATCGTGCCGAAGGGCCCGGTGATCGACTACACCCGGCCGCACGATCGTCCCCTGGGCGATCTGCCGGCCGCGCTGCGGAACGCCGGTGAAACGTGACGGTCGTTACACTAGGGAAACACTGATTTATCAGCGATTCCGTGCAGTCGCTGAAAAAGCCAGGACTGCTGTATTCAGCGCGTCTAACGGAACGTACAACCCTGGCCCGGTCAGGGGGCACCGCACTGTCCCCTGACCGGGCCGCATTCATGTAGGGGCATCGACAAGTGAAGGCGATTGGCGGGTTTCTGGGACTGGTCCTGGTGGTGGCGGTCGTCGCTGCTGCCTGGTACGCGTTTGGCCCGGAAGCGGGGGATGACGTGGCCAGCGACGCGCCTGCCGCCGAACGCGACGACCGCACGCCGGTGCGCGTTAGCGAGGTCGTCCCGCGCACCTTCGAGACCGTTGTCGAATCCCTGGGTACGGTGCAGGCCAACGAGTCCGTGGTGGTCACCGCCAGCGTCACCGAGCGCGTGGTCGAGGTCCTGTTCGACGACGGCGACACGGTGGAGGCCGGGGATGTCCTGGTCCGTCTTGATGCCGACGAGGAGCGCGCGGCCCTGCGCGAAATCCGTGTGCAAGTGGACGAGGCGCGGCGGGAGCTGGAGCGCGTGCGCGACCGCGTGGCCGATGGCGTGGTCACGCAGCAGCAGGTGGACCAGCAGCGTTCGCGGCTGAACGAGGCGGAAGCACGCCTGGCGGCCGCGGAGGCGCGTGTGGCCAACCGCGTCATCCGGGCCCCGTTCTCCGGCCGTCTGGGCCTGCGTCAGGTCAGCGCTGGCTCCCTGGTCAGTCCGGGGACTGCGATCGTTGAACTCGATGACGTCTCGGTGGTGAAGGTCGATTTCGCGGTACCCGAGCGGCACACCTCGGCGATCCACCTGGGCCTCGATGTCCAGGGGCGCAGCGCGAACGGCGAATTCGCGGGGCAGGTCGCGGCTGTCAGCAACCGTCTGGACGTGGCGACCCGCACCCTCACCGTGCGTGCGCTGATCGAGAATCCCGACCTGCTGCTGCGCCCTGGCATGCTGGTGAATATGCGCCTGCCGCTGGACCCGGTCGAGCGTCTGGCCGTCCCGGAGGGCGCGATCCGCCAGGTCGCCGACCAGCACTTCGTGTTCCGGCTGCGTGACGACGACACGGTCGAGCGGGTGCGCGTCCGTATCGGGCGACGCGATCCGGGGCATGCCGAAGTGCTGGAGGGCCTGGAGCCGGGGGATACCGTCGTCTCCGAGGGCGTGTCGCGGGTGCGCGACGGCCGCGAGGTGCGCGTGCTGCCGCCGCGTGCGCCGGATAACGGCGAGGCCGGGGACGGGGCATGATCATCTCCGATGTCGCCAATCGCCGGCCGGTGCTGGCGATTGTCTTCAATCTGCTGCTGATCACCTTCGGTCTGATCGCCTACGACAGCCTGCCACTGCGCGAATACCCGGACGTGGACCCGCCGGTGGTCACGGTGGACACCATCTACCCCGGGGCCAGCGGCGAGATCATCGAGCGCGAGGTCACACAGCGGATCGAGGACCGCATCGCCGGGATCGAGGGGATCCGGTTTATCCAGTCCTCCAGCGAGGACGGCCGCTCGCGTATCACCATCGAATTCAACCTAAGCCGCGACATCGACGCCGCCGCGAACGACGTGCGCGAGGCGGTCAGTCGCGTGCTGGGCGACCTGCCCGACGAGGTCGACCCGCCCGAGGTGACCAAGGCGGACGCCGATGCCAACCCGATCCTGTGGCTGAACCTCTCCAGCACCACCATGGATGCGCTGGAGCTGGCGGACTATGCCGAGCGCAACCTGATTGATCGCCTGTCGGTGGTGGACGGCGTCGGGCTAGTGCGCCGGGGCGGCGCGCGCAGCTACGCGATGCGCATCTGGGTCGACCGCGAGGCCCTGGCCGCGCGCGAGCTGACCGTCACCGACATCGCCGATGCCCTGCAGCAGGAAAACGTGGAACTGCCGGCGGGGCGTCTCGATTCGCTGGAGCGCGAGTTCACCGTGCGCGTGGAGCGCCAGTACCGCACCCCCGAAGATTTCGCCGGCCTGGTGCTCAAGCGCGGGGAGGGTGGGCAGCTGGTGCGCCTGGGCGACGTGGCCGAGGTCAATATCGGGGCGGATACCGAGCGCAGCGAGTTCCGCGGCAACGGCGAGGACATGATCGGGCTCGGCATCATCCGCCAGTCCAACGCCAATGTGCTGGAGGTCGCCAATGGCGTGAAGGCCATGGCGGACCGCCTGCAGGACTCCCTGCCGGAGGGCACCTCGCTGGTCACCACCTACGACGAGTCGGTCTTCATCGAGGGGGCGATCCGCGAGGTCTACATCACCCTGGCGGTCGCGACTGCCGCGGTGGTGTTCGTGATCTACCTGTTTCTGGGCAGCTGGCGGGCGACCCTGATCCCGGCGGTGACCGTGCCGGTCGCGATTACCGCCGCGTTCATCGGTATCAGCCTGTTCGGGTTTTCGGTCAACCTGCTGACGCTGCTGGCGCTGGTGCTGGCGGTCGGACTGGTGGTGGACGACGCGATCGTAATGCTGGAGAACATCCACCGGCGCATCGAACGGGGCGAGCCGGGGCTGCTGGCGGCCTACCGCGGTGCGGGCCAGGTCGGGTTCGCGATCGTGGCGACCACCTCGGTACTGATCGCGGTGTTCGTGCCCCTGGCCTTCCTCGACGGCACGGTGGGCCAGCTGTTCACCGAGTTCGCGATCGCCATGGCCATCGCGGTCTTCTTCTCCAGCATTGTGGCGCTGACCCTGGCGCCGGTGCTCTCCGGGCGCCTGATGCACAAGGGCGATGACCAGACCGGTGCCGCCCACTACATCGGCCGCGGCTTCGCGGCGCTGGAGGCCGGTTACGGCCGCGTGCTGGCGAGCGGGCTCAAGGGGTCATGGCTGGTGGTGCCGCTACTGGCCGCGGTGCTGGCCGGGGCCTGGTATCTGTTCGACGCGCTGCCCGAGGAGTTCGCGCCGCAGGAGGATCGCGGGTCCTTCTTCGTCCTGGTCGACGGACCCGAGGGGGCGAACTTCGAGTACATGAGCCGCCAGATGGCCGAGGTCGAGGCCCGTATCCAGCCGCTGATCGAGGACGGTCCGATCCGCCGCGCCCTGGTGCGTACGCCACGCGGCTTCGGCGGCTCCGAGCTGATGAATAACGGGTTTGTGATCGCGATCCTGGAGCACTGGGACGACCGCGACGTGTCCGGTCAGGAGGTGATCGACGAGATCCGCGGCATCATCAACGAGATGCCCGGGGTGGAGGCGCGCGTGGTCATGCGCCAGGGCCTTTCGCGCGGTCGCGTCGGGCCGCCGGTCCAGTTCGTGATCTCCGGGCCGGACTACGACCAGCTCGAGGAGTGGGGCGAAATCATGCGCGAGGCCGCCGAAGGCATCGAGGGCCTGACCCGGGTGGATCTCGATTACGAGCCTACCCAGCCACAGCTCAACGTGCGTCTGGATCGCGACCGGGCGGGCGACCTGGGTGTGTCCATGCGCGATGTCGGCCGTACGCTGGACATCGTGCTCGGCGGGCGCGACGTGACCACCTTCGTCGATCGCGGCGAGGAGTACGACGTGATCATCGAGGGCCTGGCCGATCAGCGCCGCACGCCGGGCGATATTGACAACCTCTACGTGCGCTCCAGTTCCGGTGCCATGGTGCCGCTGTCCAGCCTGGTCACCTACGAGGAACAGGCCGGTCCGTCCTCGCTGGAACGCTACAACCGCTCGCGGGCGGTCACCCTGACCGCCGGGCTGCGCGACGGCATGACCCTCGGCGAGGCGCTGGACGCGCTGGACGCGAAGGCTGCCGAGCTCCTGCCGGCCGAGGCGGGCATCGACTACAAGGGCGAATCGCTGGATCTGCGCACCGGCTCGGAGGCGATCCTGTTTGTCTTCGCGCTGGCCCTGCTGGTGGTCTTCCTGGTGCTGGCGGCGCAGTTCGAGAGTTTCGTGCACCCGTTCGTGATCATGCTGACCGTGCCGCTGGCGGTGGTAGGTGCTCTGATCGGCCTGACCGTTACCGGCCAGACGCTGAATATCTACAGTCAGATCGGCATGGTCATGCTGATCGGCCTGGCGGCGAAGAACGGCATCCTGATCGTCGAATTCGCCAACCAGTTGCGCGACCGCGGGCGTGATTTCGACGCCGCGATCATAGAGGCCGCGCGCATGCGGCTGCGGCCGGTGCTGATGACGGCGCTGACCACGGTTGCGGGCTCCATTCCGCTGATCCTGGCCTCCGGGCCGGGCGAGGAGACGCGCTTCGTGATCGGGGTGGCGGTGTTCTCCGGTGTGCTGTTCGCGACGCTGTTTACGCTGTTCGTGATTCCGGCGGCCTATCGCCTGGTGGCGCGGGGTACGACGTCGCCGCTGGCGACCACGCGCCGCTTGCACGAGCTGGACGACGAGATCGACGATGTCGACGGCGAGCGCCGCGGGGTCCGCGTCACCACCGCGCCGCGCGCCGAACCCTGATCACTCGGTGCCTGCTGCCTGCCCTGTTGAGGCTGGTCCTGGTTCGTCATCCGGTGTTTACGTGCCTCCGGTCCGCCGCCTGCCTCGTGGTGGCTGGTCCTGGTTCGGCATCGGTGTTTACGGTGGTTCCGGTCCACATACTGCCCGGCGCTGACTCGCCAGCGCGCCCCGAGGTCCTTTCTTGCTTGCCCAAGAAAGGACCCAAAGAAGGGCACCCGGATTCCGCCCGGGAACCTTGCTCCAGGGCTCTCGGGCCGGCGGCGCTGAACTCGCTACGCTGCG
>NZ_KB906515.1:0-37801 GCF_000381445.1 Thioalkalivibrio sp. ALE22 | reverse complement strand
CGGCGTGCAGTACGTATCGGTGCGTTACACCGACCGCCTCGGAGAAGCCGGGCTCCAGCCCTCGGTGGGCCGGGTCGGTGACTCCTACGACAACGCCCTGGCGGAGACCCTCAACGGGCTGTACAAGACCGAGGTCCGGGCCTACTGGGGACGTCTTAACGATCGACGCGACGTCGAGTGGGCTACGCTCCAGTGGGTCGACTGGTTCAACCGGCGACGCCTGTTGGAATCCAACGGGTATCGACCGCCGGCAACGATCGAAGCGCAGTACCATCAACAAGTTCAGGGGTCCGTTCGTGCAGCGTGACCCAAACCAACGGGTCTCCGGGAAACCCGGGGCGGTTCACTTTCTTGGGCAAGCAAGAAAGTGCCTCGGGGCGCGCTGGCGAGTCAGCGCCGGGCAGTATGCGGACAGAAGCCACCGTAAACACCCGATGCTGAACCAGGCCTAGCCACAACAGGGCAGGCGGCCGAGCGAAGGCACCAGAAGGCCGGAGCAGCTCCGCCGCCGGACGACGGAATCAGGCGTTGGCGCGCCAGCGGCAGGTGCCGCCGGCTGCCTCGTCGAGGGTCTGCAGGAGCGCCTCGTGCGCCGCCTGCTCCTCCGGCGTCGGCTCGATCACCGGAAGCGGCTTGCCCGAACGCCGCGCCTGGACGGGCCCGGCCGCGGCGTCGCCGTCACCCCCGGCATCCAGCGTCAGCGCCACCTGCCCCCCGGTCATCGCCAGGTAGACATCCGCCAGCAACTCGGCATCGAGCAGCGCCCCGTGCAGCGTACGCCCGGAACCGTCCACCTCGTAGCGCTTGCACAGCGCATCCAGCGAGTTGCGCGCCCCGGGGTGCATGCGCCGCGCCATCACCAGCGAATCCAGCACGGTGCAGACCTCGGCCACCTCGGTCGCCGGCGCCGCATCACCCAGCAGACGCAGTTCATGGTTGATGAAGCCGACATCGAACGGCGCGTTGTGGATGATCAGTTCCGCACCACGGATGAAATCGACGAACGCACCGGCCACGTCTGCAAAGCGTGGCTTGTCGGCGAGGAATTCGTTGGTGATCCCGTGGACCTCGACAGCGCCGGCGTCGATCTCGCGGTCCGGCTGCAGGTACTCGTGGAGCTTGCGCCCGGTCGGACGGCGGTTGTCCAGCTCCAGACAACCGATCTCGATGATGCGGTGGCCGTCGGCAGGCTCCAGGCCGGTGGTCTCGGTATCCAGCACGATCTGGCGCATCGCGTTACCCCTCAGTTCTCGATCGGTTCACCGGCCAGCAGGGCGTCGATGCCCGCATTGGCCAGTTCATCGGCACGTTCGTTCTCCGGATGGCCGCTGTGGCCGCGCACCCAGTACCACTCGATATCGTGACGCTGGGCCTGCGCGTCCAGCGCCTCCCACAGGTCGCGGTTCTTGACCGGGGATCCGCTGGCGGACTTCCAGTTGCGCCGTTTCCAGCCGGGCAGCCACTCGGTCACGCCCTGCTTCACATACTTGGAATCCGTGACCAATTCCACCTTGCAGGAGCGTTTCAGGGCCTCCAGCGCGCGGATGGCGGCGGTCAGTTCCATGCGGTTGTTGGTGGTCTCCGCCTCGGCGCCGTAGAGCTCGCGCTCGCGCCCGCCGAAGCGCAGGATCGCGCCCCAGCCGCCGGGACCGGGATTGCCGCGGCAAGCCCCGTCGGTATAGATGTACACGCGTTCGTCAGCCATGCGTTCGGCGGGCTCCGGAATGATCGGTGCGCGAGGATACCAGCCCCGGCCGCATCGCGGGGTTGGGCATCGCAAAGCGGAACCGCTGTGCCGGGCGCAGCGGCATATCCACGCGTTTGTGGGCGACGGTCAGGATCATGCTGGCCAGCGGTGGCAGGCCGCGCAGGGTCCAGGCGTCCATGGTCGCCAGGCGCTTTTGCCAGGCGGCGGGCAGCCCCGGCGGGAGCAGGCTCAGGCTCCACTGGTCAAGGACCTCCAGATCCGCCGCCTCCAGCAGCTCGCGATACTGGCGCCGGCGCAGTCCCTCGGGCACCGGTGAGGCGCGCACGCCGTTGCGCCCAACGTGCTGCAGGCGGTTGCCCTCCAGCAGAAACACGCGCCCCTCGGGTTCCAGCACGCGGGCCGCCTCGGCCACCACCGCCTCCGGATGGTCGCTCTGCGCGCAGGGATGGGCCAGCACGATGCGCCGGGCGCAGTCGGACTCCAGCGGCCAGGCCTCCGGGTCCATGCGCAACACCGGATGCGTCGAGGCAATGCGGACCAGCGGCGCCTGCAGGGCGTCGCTGTCTTCCAGGATCGGCACCGGGGCCAGCTCCACGGCCAGGTCGCCGGGGCCCGGGTCACCGTAGCGACGAATGCGTTCCAGAAAGCGCTCGCGGACCCTGCGCCCCTGGGGCTGGGCGTACCAGTGCGCCAACCAGTTCAGGAACGGGTCTTGGTGATCCCCCATCTCTGGTTTATCCTCCAGCGCCATGAAACTACGCCTCCACTCGCGGCTGACCACCGCCATGACCCTGGGCCTGACGGCACTCTTCGCCTCTGCCTGTAGCCTACACGACTCCGAGCGCACGCTGGATACCTCGGCGGCGGATCAGCCCATCGTGGAACCGCGCACCACCGAGGATGTGCAGGCCGCGATGGAACGCCAGAGCCGCGACGCCGCACAGCGCGCCGCCGAGACGGATGACCTGTGGGAGCGCGCGCGCCTGGGCTTCGGCTTCAACGATGCGCTGGACCACGAACGCGTGGAGCGCTACATCCAGCACTACCGCGACCACCCGCGGATCATCGAACACAGCACTCGGCGGGCGGAGCCCTTCGCCTACTTCATCCTGTCGGAGATCGAGGCGCGCGACATGCCTGCCGAGCTCCTGCTGTTACCGATCGTCGAGAGCGGCTTCGTCGCCCAGGCGACCTCGCGCAGCCGCGCGGCCGGGATCTGGCAGTTCATGCCGGCCACCGGCGACTACTTCGATCTCGCGCGCGACCACTGGTACGACGGGCGCCGCGATGTCTACAAGTCCACGCTGGCCGCGCTGGACTACCTCCAGGCCCTGCACCGCCGGTTCGACGACTGGTACCTGGCGCTGGCCGCCTACAACTACGGCCAGGGCAACATCCAGCGCGCGATCGACCGCAACGCCGCACGCGGCGAGCCCACCGACTACTGGAGCCTGGACCTGCCCGCCGAGCCCACCGCGTACATCCCGCGGCTGCTGGCCCTGCGCCACCTGTTCCTGGACCCGGACAGCCACGACATCGCCATCACGCCCATTGCCAACGAGCCGGCCCTGGAGATGATCGAACCCGGCCGCCAGGCGGACTTCTCGCTGATCGCGGAACTCGCCGATCTGGACACCGAGACCCTGAAGCAGCTCAACCCGGGCTATCACCGGCACGCCACCCATCCCGGCGGCGCGCAGCACCTGTTCGTCCCGCGCGAGGCCCTTCCGGTCCTCGAGACGGCGCTGGAGACACGCGATGACGAACCCCTGATCCGGTTCCGGGAGTACACCGTGCGCATGGGCGACAACCTGGGCCGGATTGCCGAACGCACCGGCACCCGGGTGGCGGTGCTGCGCGACATGAACAACCTGAACGGCGACCTGATCCGCGCCGGGCAGACGCTGCGCCTGCCAGCCAGCGCCTCCGGCGAGGACACCCCGGTACAAGTCGCCGGCGACAACGGCCAGCCCGCCGAGGATTACGAGGTCCAGCCGGGTGACAGCCTGTGGCATATCAGCCAGCGCACCGGCATGTCCATCGGGGCGCTGCGCGCCGCCAACGGTCTGGAGCCAGACGCGATCCTGCGCCCGGGCGACACGCTGAAGGTCGTGCGCGCCGATCCCGAGCGTGGCCCCGATGGCCGGCGCGTCGAGTACGAGGTCCGCCCCGGCGACTCCCTGTCGACCATCGCCCGTCGCCACCAGGTCAGCATCGGGGATCTGCGCCGCTGGAACGGGCTGAACGGCGACGGCATCCGCGCCGGCGAGACCCTGACCCTGTACCTGGCCAGCGCCGACCGGGAGACCCTGGCCCAGGGCGACGCCTGAAACAAGGCGCCCCACGAAAAAGCCCCGGGCAGGACCCGGGGCTTTTTCGTGGGGAAGCGGGCGGCGCCTGCCGCCCGCGCGACACCGGAGATCAGGCGGCCCGGCGATCGCCCTCGCCGCTGGCATCCACTCGGTCCCAAGCCTGCATGCCACCCACCACGTTGTACACCAGGTGGTAACCCAGGCGCTGGAGGATGGATCCCGCCACGGTGGAGCGGTAGCCACTGCCGCAGACCACCGCCACCGGCTCGGCCTTGTCGATCCCGGGGATGCCGATGCGGGTATCGGCCACCGGCTGATTGACCGCGGCCTCTGCATGGCCGGCCTCGAACTCGGAGACGGCCCGAACATCGACCAGGCGCAGGCGCCCGTCGGCGATCGCGGTCCGCGCCGCCGGGGCATCCAGCTGGGCAAGCGTGGCCAGGGGCAGCCCGGCACTGGCGTATGCCGCCATGCCGCCGCGGACAAAGCCCTCGATATAGTCACGGCCGGTGCGTACCAGCTGGCGCACGGCCTGCTCGATCACCGCGGGATCCCCGTTCCGGTCCACCAGCACGATCGGGGTATCGTCCGGCGTGACCCAGCCGGCCCAGTTGGCGAAACCACCGTCGATGCCGATGCCCAGGGCCCCGGGGATATGACCGCCGCCAAAGGCCAGCGGATCGCGCAGGTCGATCACCGTCACCTCGCCGGCGGCGGCACGGCTCGAAACCGCGTCCGGGTCCAGGGCCGTCATGCCAGGCAGCGGGATCACCGCCTTCGGCCCCTCGGAGTTGATCCGCTTGTTGCGCGGATAGAAATCGGGGATCGGCGGCAGCCCGTTCAACAGCTGGTGCACAAAGGCGTCCTCGTCCAGCGACGGGTCCAGGTACGGGTTGGTCCGACGCTCGTAGCCGAGCGTGGAGACCGGCCGACCGGCCATCCCGGCGCCACAGGCCGAGCCCGCACCGTGGCCCGGATGCACCTCGACCCCGTCAGGCAGATCCGCCAGCTTCTCGCGCACGCTGTGGAACATCTGCCGCGCCAGCGCCTGCTTGGCCTCCTCGCCGAGCAGGTCCGGCCGACCCAGGGAGCCTACGAACAGGAAGTCGCCGGTGATGATGGCGATCGGATCCTTACTGGAGCGGGCCCCGTCATAGACCACGAACATCAGGTGTTCCGGGGTGTGCCCCGGTACATGGCGGGTCTCGATGCGCACATTGCCGAGCTGGATCGCATCCCCCTCGACCAGGTCCTCGTGCGGGAACTGCACCTGGAAATACTCACCCGCATCGTGCCCGGACAGCAGCAGACGGGCGCCGGTCTTGTCCGCGAGTTCGCGGGCGCCGGAGGCGAAATCGGCGTGGATGTGGGTATCCATCACGCGGGTGATGCGATAGCCGTTGCGTTCGGCATAATCCAGGTACACGTCGACGTCGCGCTGCGGATCGATCACGGCGATCTCGCCGCTGCCCTGGCAGCCGACCACGAAGGAATGCTGGGACAGACCGGGATCGACAAAGCGTTCAAATATCATGCGGAACTCCTCGCGTTGGCTTTTGCATGAATGTCCGACTATTTTGGTCAGGTATTAGCGCAAAAGTTCCTGGCCACGCGACCCCGCACACCGGGAGCGCCCTCGATCCGCCGGCTGTATCCACCACGAAGCTCACGAAGGCACGAAGGAGGTCAAGGTCAAAAGCGTATTAACCACAGAGGACACGGAGTTCACGGAGAAAATCGAAAGATCTTCAGCCGATTAGATGGGAGCCGGTGTGTTCAACCCCGCTCGGGTGAGCGGCGAAGCCCCTTCAGACATTCTTGACCCGAATGGGCCTTTCTCTGTGTCCTCTGCGCCCTCTGTGGTGCAATGGCCCTTGACCTTGACCTCCTTCGTGCCTTCGTGAGCTTCGTGGTCACTCTTGCCGCGCGGCAGCAGGCGATCGGCGCGGAGGGCCGCGACTGGGTTACGCGGGGGTATCGGATTCCCGAGGTTCCAGGCGGGTCGCCTCCGGGTCCAGGCCCGCGGCGCGGAAGAGCTGTTCGAAGCGGCGTTGCGGCAGGTGCAGGCGGAGCTGGATCGATCCGTCCGGCGTGGTCTGTTCGGCCTCCACGGCCTTTTCCTCGTAGAGCTGGGCACGCAGCCGACCGGCCGCGGCCGGCAACTCGAACCAGCCCTGGGTCATGGACTCGGTGAAGGTCTCGGCCAGGCGCTGTTCCAGGCGCGCCACGCCCTCGCCGGTACGGGCCGACAGCCAGAAGGCGTCATCCGCCAGGCCGAAGCGCTCGTCCGGATCCTCGGCCGGGTTCTCCAGCTGGTCGATCTTGTTGTAGACCCGCCAGCAGGGCACGTCCTCGGCACCGATCTCCGCGAGGACCTCCTCGACCTGGCGGATGCGCGCATCGCGCTCCGGGTCGGCGGCGTCGATCACGTGCAGCAGCAGGGCCGCCTCGCGGGTCTCGGTCAGGGTCGCCTTGAAGGCAGCGACCAGCTCGTGCGGCAGGTCGCGCACGAAGCCCACGGTGTCGGCCAGGATCAGTGACTGGTGCGGCGCCAGGTCCAGGCGGCGCAGGGTCGGGTCCAGGGTCGCGAACAGCTGGTCCGCCTGATAGACGTCGGAATGCGTCAGACGATTGAACAGGGTGGACTTGCCGGCGTTGGTGTAGCCCACCAGCGAGACCGTGGGGATCTCGTTGCGCAGGCGCGCCTGACGGCCCTGTTCACGGGTGCGCTCCACTTTCTCCAGGCGCCGCTCGATATGCTTGATGCGCCCGGCCAGCAGACGCCGGTCGGTCTCCAGCTGGGTCTCCCCCGGGCCACGCAGGCCGATCCCGCCCTTTTGCCGCTCCAGGTGGGTCCAGCCGCGCACCAGGCGCGTGGACATGTGGCGCAGCTGCGCCAGCTCCACCTGGAGCTTGCCCTCGTGGGAGCGGGCGCGCTGGGCGAAGATGTCGAGAATCAGCCCGGAGCGGTCCAGCACCCGGCACTTCAGGTGGGCCTCGAGGTTGCGTTCCTGGCTGGGCGACAGGGCGTGGTTGAAGATCACCACGTCGGCACCGGTGGCCTCCACCGCCTCGCGGATCTCGTCGGCCTTGCCGGCCCCGACAAACAGTTTCGGATGCGGCCGGTCGCGGGAACCCCGCACCACCGCCTGGATCTCGGCCCCGGCGGAACGCACGAGCTCGTCGAACTCCTGGACCTGGGCCTCGATGTCGGGGTTGTCCCCGATGTTCAGCGCGACCAGGACGGCCGCGTTGCCAACGGCGGCCTCGCCGCCGCTCTCCGGACGCTCAAACAAGCCGGGGACCCGTCGTCATCAGGACTCGGCCTCCGCGGAGGCGGCCGCCTCGCCCTCGAGATTCATGTTCACCTGCCGGGCCGGGACGATCGTGGAGATGGCGTGCTTGTACACCATCTGCGAGACCGTACTGCGCAGCAACACCACGAACTGGTCGAAGGATTCGATCTGCCCCTGCAGCTTGATCCCGTTCACCAGGTAGATGGAGACCGGGATGCGGTCCCGGCGCAGCGCATTCAGGAAGGGTTCCTGCAACATTTGCCCTTTGGCCATCGGTGCGTTCCTTGATCGTTATTATTGGTTCGCGAGCCGTGCGAACGACTCTTTGCCGGCCCGCCGGTCGGCTTACCTGAAGCGTAGCATACCGGCTGCGGGTCGCCGTTCAACGCCCGGTCCGGCGTTATCCGGACGTCACCGCCGTCGCCGGCGCAGTACGAGCCGCGTCGATCGCCTCCAGAGCCTGCGACAGATCCGCGTGCTCCGCGTTCAGCCGCGCATGCAGCGGAAAGCGCCGCAAGCCGGTGAGCTGGCGCTTGGCCAGTTGCCGGGTCGCGGCGACGGCGCGTTCGCGAAAGGTCGCAAAGTCGTACTCCCCCGCCAGCCACTGCCAGCCCTGGCGATAGCCCACGGCCCGCTGCGACGGGTGCTCTGCGGTCAGTCCGGGCCGCCGGGTTAGGGCCATCAGCTCGTCGACGAATCCCTCCTCCAGCATCGCGTCGAAGCGCTGGGCGATCCGCGCCCGCAGGCGCTCCCGGTCCTCCGGCCACAGCGCCAGCGAAACCCAGCCGGACGGGACCTGCGCCGCCGCCCCCTGCTGGAAGCTCGACAGCGCACACCCGGTCGCCGCGTAGACCTCCAGCGCGCGCAGGATGCGTTGCGGATCGTTCGGGTGGATGCGCGCGGCGGCGGCCGGGTCCACGACCTTCAGCTCGGCGTGCAGGGCCGCGGCACCCTCGTGTTCCAGACGCGCTCGCACCGAGGTGCGCACCATCTCCGGCACCGGCGGGATCGCATCGAAGCCGTCCAGCAACGCGCGCAGGTAGAGCAGCGTCCCGCCCGCCAGCAGGGCGATCCGGCCGCGCGCATGGATCGCATCGATCGCGGCGCGGGCATCGCGGGCGAAATCGGAGGCGTTGTAGGTGTCCTCCGGGTCGCGGATATCCAGCAAGTGGTGCGGAGCCCGGGTCCGCTCGGCCGCATCGGGCTTCGCCGTGCCGATATCCATGCCGCGGTAGACCAGCGCGGAATCCACGCTGACGATCTCCGCGTCCAGGGCCTCGGCCAGCGCCAGCGACAGCGCGGTCTTGCCGCTCGCGGTGGGGCCGGCCAGCAGCACGACTGGCGGCCGCCCCCCCTCCAGTCCGGCCATCAGCGCCCTCTCAGGAACAGCCGGTCCAGTGCCGGATGATCCAGTTCCACCCAGGTCGGGCGACCGTGATTGCACTGGCCGGAACGCTCGGTGGCCTCCATGTCGCGCAGCAGCTGGTTCATCTCGGGCAGGGTCAGGCGCCGTCCCGAGCGCACGGAACCGTGGCAGGCAATGGTGCCCAGCACCGCGTTCATCGCGCCCTCGGCCCGATGGCTGTAGCCCACCGCGGCCAGGTCGGCCAGCACGTCGCGCACCAGCTGGGCCGTATCCTGCCCGCGCAGCAGGGCCGGCGCCGCACGCAGGGTCAGGGCCTCCGGGCCGGCCCGATCCAGCTCGAAGCCGAGCCCGGCCAGGAGGTCGGCGCGTTCCTCGGCCAGTTCCGCCTCGGCCGGGGTGACCTCCAGGGTCTCCGGTACCAGCAGCGGCTGCGAGGTCACTCGCGCCCCCTCCCACTCGCGCTTGAGGCGCTCGTAGGTGATGCGCTCGTGGGCCGCGTGCATGTCCACCACGATCAGGCCACGGGCGTTCTCGGCCAGGATGAAGGTCTCGGCCACCTGGCCCAGTGCGAACCCGAGCGGCGGCATGGAGTCGGCATCCGGGTCCGTCGCGGATGCCGTCGGCGCGGCGGCCGACGGCTGTTCGTAGGCGGCTGGTCGGGCCTCGGCCACCGCCGACGCCCCGCGGAACTCGGCCCAGGCCGCACCGAAGCCCGGATCGCGCCCGGATGGCTCCGGTCGCGGTTCGCGGGGCGGCGCGTACCCGCCATACCCGCCACCGGCGCCCGGCACGCCGAGCCCGGACAACGGGCGGTCCGTCGGTACCGGGCGGGACGCCTCCTGGCCTGCGAAGGCCGGCGCACCACGCGACTCGGGCACCGCGGCGGCATGCCCGGCATCCCCCGGGCGCAAGGCCGCCAGCGCCTTGTGCAGGCTGTGGAAGATGAAGTCGTGGACCATGCGCGATTCGCGAAAACGCACCTCCTGCTTGGTCGGGTGCGCGTTCACGTCCACCTGGGTCGGATCCAGCTCCAGATCCAGCACGAACATGGGATGGCGCCCATGGTAGAGCACGTCCTGGTAGGCCTTGCGCACGGCCGCGGCCAGCACGCGATCACGGATCGCACGGCCGTTGACGAAGAAGAACTGCTGGTCGGGCTGGGCCCGTGACTGGGTCGGCGAGCCGAGCCAGCCGGACAGCGCCAGGCCGGCGCGCTGCTCGTCCACCGGCGTCGCGTGCTCCAGGAAGGCATCGCCCAGCAGGGCGCGCACCCGTTCGGCGGGCTCTTCGGTGGCCGGGAGATCCAGGGTCACGCGATCATTGTGGCGCAAAGTGAAGGCCACCTCGGGGCAGGCGACGGCCTGGGTGCGAATCACGTTCTCGCAGTGGTTGTATTCGGTGCGTTCGGTGCGCACGAATTTGCGCCGCGCCGGGACGTTGAAGAACAGGTCGCGTACCTCTACCGTCGTGCCCACCGGGTGCGCCGCCGGTGCGGCCTCGCGAAAGACATCGGAGCCGTCCCCGGTCAGGCGCCAGCCGTTGCGCTCGCCGTCGACCATGGAGGTCAGCGAGAGCCGCGAGACCGAGGCGATGGACGGCAGGGCCTCGCCACGAAAGCCCAGGGTGTGCAGGGCCTCGAGGTCGTCCATGGAGGCGATCTTGCTGGTGGCGTGGCGCGACAGGGCGAGCGGCATCTCGTCGCGATAGATCCCGCTGCCGTTGTCGCTGATCTGGATCAGCCGCACCCCGCCCTGCTCCAGGCGCACGTCGACCCGCGTGGCACCGGCATCCAGGGCGTTCTCCAGCAGTTCCTTGACCACCGAGGCCGGGCGCTCGATCACCTCGCCGGCGGCGATCTGATTAATCAGTTGTTCGGAGAGCTTTGCGATCGCCACGGGCGACACCTGGGGACACGAAACCGGGTGCCTAGCGTAACCGGGGCGGCGCCGGAGTGCCTAGCCACTCATCAGGGCATCGCCACAAGACGTGACGGGGTGCCCGGGACGGCCGAGAGGCAAAACGGGTGCAAGTACCAGCGCTGCTGCTTCGCTCGCTCAGGAACTCACGAGTCGCGCGGGATACGCAGGATCTGGCCGGCGTAGATGCGGTCGTCGCGCACGTTGTTGGCCGAGCGCAGGTCCGCCAGCGACAGGCTGTAGCGGTCGGCAATTCCCGAGAGCGTCTCGCCCGGGCGGATGATGTGCTGGTCCGGCTGCCCATCGGCGATCAGGGTGCCGGGACGGGCATGGGTCGAGAAGTACGACCGCAACCCGGTCAGCAGGGCATCCGCCAGCGAGTTCTGGAAACTGGCAGTGCGCAGCTTGCGCTCCTCGGAGGGGTTGGAGATGAACGCGGCCTCGACCAGGATCGACGGCACATCCGGCGAACGCAGCACCGCGAAGTTGGCCCGCTCCACCTGCGGCTTGCGCACCTTGCCCACCCGGTGCAGCTCCGAGATCATCCGCTCGGCCAGGGTGTTGCTCGCCTCCAGGCTGCCGCTCTGGGCCAGATCCAGCAGTACATTGGCCAGGGAATCGTCCTTGCCGTTGATAGGCACTCCGCCCAGACTCAGGTCCGCCTGGTTCTCGCGCTGGGCGAGGAAGCGCGCCGCCTCGCTGGAGGCCCCGCGCTCGGACAGCATGTACACCGACGACCCCTGCACGCTGCGGTTGGCGATGGCATCGGCATGGATGGACACGAAGACGTCGGCATCCGCCTTGCGCGCGCGCTCGATGCGCTCGCGCAGGGGCAGGAAGTAATCGCCACTGCGGATCATCACCGCCTGCATGCCGCGCTCGTTGTTCACGCGTTCCGCCAGGCGCTTCGAGATCTGCAACACCACGTCCTTCTCGCGGGTGCCGGCCGGACCGATCGCACCCGGATCGTGCCCGCCGTGGCCGGCATCGATCGCCACCACCACGTCGCGCAGGTTCTCCTGCGAGCGCCCGCGCCGGGACCCGTTGTTCTCCGCCGCGCGCGGGGCCGCGGGCGCCTCGCCGGCCGTCAGGTCCAGCACCAGGCGGTGCGGGGCGCCCTGCGCCGGCATCAGCACAAAGCTGCGCGGCTCCACCGCCTGGCGCAGGTCAAAGACCACGCGCAGGTCCGAGCCGTTACGGGCGGCATGGCGCACCGCCTTGATCGCCGAGCGCGGGTGATCGCTGACCGTCAGGTCGTCCATGGCGCGAGCATTCTCCAGATCCACCACCAGGCGTTCCGGGGACTGCAGGCGGAACATGGAGTAGTCGGCCTCGCCGTCCATGTCGAAGACCAGGCGCGTGGTGTCGCCGTCTACCGACATGCGCACCCGCTGGACCGCGGTCCGGGCCAGGGCCGGCAACGGCAACCCGACCAGCCCCAGGGCAGTCATGGCGCGCAGCAGCTGGCGGCGGCGCAGATCCGGCGATGTTGGTTGGCCCACGGCGATTCCCTTTGTAATCAGGGGTTCTGACTACATTGTGGACGCTTTTTCTGGAAAAGCAATAGCGGTTTTCGTTCTTTATGAGCGAGATATCGCGCATTGTGCGCGTGACAGACCAACTCCCGAGGCCGCAGCCGGCTATTGTTCGAGTCCCTCGCGGTCACGCAAGACCTGACGATAGGCCGCCGCCAGCGGCCCCTCCAGCCGGAGTTCGCGTCCGTCTTCACCATCCGCCCGGTGCGCCAGGCGCACGACCAGATCCGGTGCCGGGAGCCAGCCGGCGCCGCGTTCCGGCCATTCGACCAGCCACAGCGCATTGCCCCCGAAGGCCTCGCGCACCCCGAGATATTCGAGCTCCTCCGGATCGCCCAGGCGGTAGAGGTCGAAGTGCAGGACCTCGCGATCCGCCAGCGCGTAGGGCTCCACCAGGGTATAGGTCGGGCTGCGCACCGCCCCCTCGTGTCCGAGGCGGTGCAGCAGGCCGCGAACCCAGGTGGTCTTGCCCGCACCGAGGTCGCCCTCGAGAAACACGATATGAGGTGTGCCCAGCGCCGCCAGGGCCGCTCCGGCCGCCTCGGTTCTTTCCTGGTTCGCGAGTACCAGCGCCGCCTCCGTCATGCATCACCCCCGGTCGCGGCCGGCAGGGCATCGGCCAGATCCCCGGCCAGCATCCCGCGCGCCCCGCCCAGGCGATCACGCGCCACGCAGGCCGCGGCGCAGTGCCAGGCAGCCCCGACCTCGGCGGCCGTACGCGCATCCGCGCCCTGCCCCCGCAGCGCCGCAATAATGCCGGTCAGCACATCACCACTGCCGGCGGTGGCCATGCCGGGGTGACCGCCGGTCACGCAGGTCAGCAATCCCGCCTCCGGCCCGGCAACCAGGGTCCCGGCCCCCTTCAGCAGCACCACCCCGCCGAGGCGGCCGGCCAGGTCGCGCACCTGCCCGGGGCGGTCGGCCTCGATGGACCCCGCGTCCGTGCCCTGCAGCCGGGCGGCCTCGCCGGGATGCGGCGTCAGGATCCAGCCCTCGCCCCGACGCGGGGCCTCGGCGAGGAGATTCAGGGCATCGGCATCCACAACCCGCGCCAATTCGGCGTCGGCCACGGCCAGCCACATCCCGCGCCCCCACGCGTCCTGCCCCAGCCCCGGTCCCACCACGACGACATCGACCCGCCGCATCAGCGCCTGCAATTCGCCGGTATCCCGGATGCCCTGCACCATCAGCTCGGGACGTTCCAGATTGGCCCAGGCGGCATGATCGGGGTGGGTGGCCAGGGTCACGCGACCGGCCCCGGCCCGCAGGGCCGCCGTGGCCGCCAGTCGCGCCGCGCCGGAGTAGCCCGGTGCACCACCCACAACCAGCACGTGCCCGCAATCACCCTTGTGCACCCCTGGCCGGCGCGCGGGCAGGTACTCGCGCCAGTTCGCCGGCCCAAGGTGGCGCGCGACGGGCGCGATGCCCTCGGCCACCGTGCCGGGTAGATCCAGCCGGGCCACCTCGACCTCCCCGGCACAGTCCACGGCGCCGCCGGTGTGCAGCCCCAGCTTGTCCGCGATCATGGTCAGGGTGCGCTCGGCGCGCACGGCCTGCCCGAGCACCCGCCCGGTGTCGATGTCCACGCCCGACGGGACGTCGGCCGCCAGCACCGGGGCGCCACTCGCGTTCAGTTGTTCGATCAGCGCGCCATAGGCATCGGTCAGCGGCCGCTCCAGACCGATGCCGAACAGGCAGTCCACCCACAGGTCCGCGGCGGCCGGATCGAAGTCCTCCAGGGCGTGGACCTCGCCACCGCCCTCCCGCCAGCGGGCATGGGCACGGCGGCCGTCGGACTCCGGGCGCGCCCGCGAGGGCCCGCCGTGGACCCGGACCTCCAGCCCTGCCTCGGCCGCCAGCCGCGCGAGCACGTAGCCATCCCCGCCGTTGTTGCCGGGTCCGCAGAGGATGCCGATGCGCCGGGCCTGCGGCCACTCGCGGCGCACCACCGCCAGCAGGGCCTGCCCGGCCCGCTCCATCAGCTCGCCCGGCGCCATCCCGGGCAGGGCCAGGCCGGCGGCATCCAGGGCGCGCATGCCCGCATTGTCGAACAGTGCGCTGGTCAATCCTTGTGGGTCGGGTTCATGATTCACGCCATTACCTCCGTCGCGGAAGCCAAATCGTGCCTCAGCGTCTCGATCCACGCCAATGCAGCGAGCTTGCCGATCGCATCCGCGACTGGGGACGCGAGCTCGGCTTCCAGGCCGTGCGCATTGCTCCCGCCGAGGTGCCCGAGGCGGACCGCCGGCACCTGGACGACTGGCTCGCACAGGGCTCGCACGGCGAGATGGGCTGGATGGCCGAGCGCGCAGCCCTGCGCCACGACCCGGACGCGCTGGTGCCCGGGGTGCAGCGCATCATCAGCGTGCGCATGGATTACTTCCCGCCGGCCACCCGACGCCCGGCCATCCAGTTAAGCGAGGGTGGCCGTGCCTATGTCTCGCGCTACGCCCTGGGCCGCGACTATCACAAGCTGCTGCGCAAGCGCCTGACCACCCTCGCGCACCGGATCGAGGCCGAGGCCGGGCCGTTCGGCTACCGCGCCTTTACCGACAGCGCCCCCATCCTGGAAAAGGCCCTGGCCGCCCGCGCGGGGCTCGGCTGGATCGGCAAGAACACCAACCTGCTGGCGCGCGAGAGCGGCTCCTGGTTCTTTCTCGGGGAACTGTTTACCGATCTGCCGCTGCCGGTCGACGAGCCGGCGGGCGAGCACTGCGGCCAGTGCACCGCCTGCCTGGAGGTCTGCCCCACGCAGGCCTTCCGCGGCCCGTATGACCTGGACGCCCGACGCTGCATCTCCTACCTGACCATCGAGCTGAAAGGCTCCATCCCCGAGGACCTGCGCCCGCTGATCGGCAACCGCATCTACGGCTGCGACGACTGCCAGCTGGTGTGCCCGTGGAACCGCTTCGCCGAGGTCTCGGCCGAACCCGACTTCATCGCCCGCCACGGGCTGGATGCGGCGAGCCTGGTCGAACTGTTCGCCTGGGACGAGGCGACCTTCCTCGCGCGTACCGAGGGCATGGCGATCCGCCGCATCGGGCACACACAGTGGCTGCGCAACATTGCCGTGGCACTGGGTAACGGCCCGACGACACCGGAGGCTGAGGCCGCGCTCGCCGCGCGCGCCGATCACCCGTCGGAACAAGTGCGCGAACACGTCACCTGGGCCCGGGCACGGCTGCGCAACCGCAACCACGAGGCACCCTCGTCCGCGGAGACTCTTTCCCGGCTCACCCAGGCGCCCGCATAGGACGGCCGGCGCAGGTTGCCAGCACCGGCACGACCGGCGACACTCGAGGGCCAGGACACGCCCGACGGCCCCGCCCGAAGAAAGGATCCACCCCACCGCCATGCCCGACCACCCGGACAGCACGCGCTACCAGCGGATCTTTGAACAGGCGCCCGAGGCCCACCTGGTCCTGGACCGCCAGGGCGGGATCGTGGCGGCCAACCACGCCGCCTGCGACCTGCTGGGCTATTCCCGGGCCGAGCTGACCGGCGGCGTGCACATCACCGACCTGGACCTGGGGGCCACCCAGGAGGACGTGGATCAGGCCCATTCGGACCCCAACCGCCTCCCCGCTCATTTCGAGAGCCGCTACCGCCGGCGCGACGGCAGCGCGTTTCCGGCCGAAGTCCACATCAACGCGATCCACACCGACGGCGAGATCGAGGTCTTCTCGACGGTGCGCGACATCACCCGCGAACGCCAGTCGGAACAGGCCCTCAAGCGCCTCGAGACCCAGCTGGGCGCGACCATCCGCCATGCCCCGCTGATCCTGTTCGCACTGGACGCCGACGGGCGCTTCACGCTTTCCGAAGGCGCCGGCCTCCGGGTTCTGGGACTGGAGCCCGGCGAGGTCCTCGACCGCGACGCCCGGGAAGTCTACGCCGACCAGCCCGCCGTTCTCGCCGCCGTGGAGCGCGCACTGCGGGGCGAGACCTTCGACGACGAGGTCCGTATCGGTGACATCCACCTGCGCGTCTCCTGGATGCCGTTGCCCGACGAGGAATCCAGGCGCCCCGGCGTCCTCGGCGTCGCCTGGGACATCACCTCGCTGCGGGCCGCCGAGGCGGCCACCGGGGCCGAACGCGACCGCCTGCTGACCACCCTGCAATCCATCAGCGACGCCGTCATCACCGCGGACACCCACGGCCGCCTGACCTACCTCAACCCCGCGGCCCAGACCCTGCTGGGGACGGACGCCACCCACGCCCAGGGCCTGCGGGTGGATGAACTCCTGGAACTGGAAGACACCCGCACCGGAACCAGCGTGGACCACCCGCTGGAACAGTGCCTGAAGCTCGGGGCCACCACGGAGTCGCCCGAGCGCATCCTGCATCGCGCCGACGGCGGGGTGCGCGTGGTGCGCATGCTTGCCTCGCCGCTGCAGCGCCCGGACCAGGCGGCCCAGGGCGCAGTCATCGTGCTGCACGACCATACCGAACTGTGGCAGATGACCCAGCAACTCAATCACCAGGCCAGCCACGATGACCTGACCGGACTGTGCAACCGCCGCGAATTCGAACGGCGCCTGCAGGAGGCCCTGCGCACCCTGCAGGGGGACCAGACCCCGCACGTGGTGTTCTACATGGACCTCGACCAGTTCAAGATCATCAACGACACCTGCGGCCACCAGGCCGGCGACGAACTCCTGCGCGAGCTCTCCGAACGCCTGCTGCACCTGATCCGCCAGAACGACACCCTCGCGCGGCTGGGCGGGGACGAATTCGGCGTGCTGCTTTGCCACTGCCCGCTGGAGCGCGCGGAGGCGATCGCGCAGCGGATGCTGGAGACCGTCCAGTCCCTGCGTTTCGCCTGGGAAGGCCGGCGTTTCGACGTCGGCGTCAGCATCGGGCGGGTGCCGGTCACGGGCCCGGAGCAGACCCTCCCGGATATCCTCAGCCAGGCCGACTCCGCCTGTTATGCCGCCAAGGAGGAGGGGCGCAACCGGATCTACGTCTGGCAGCCCACCGACCAGGGCCTGCGCCGCCGGCGCGGGGAGATGGAATGGGTCGGGCGCATCCGTTCAGCCCTGGACGAAGGGCGCTTCTCGCTGTTCGGGCAGGCCGTCCACCCGCTGGGCCCGACCGACCCGGACCTGGCCCATATCGAGGTCCTGATGCGCCTGCGCGACGAGGACGACCGGCTGATCCCGCCGGGCAACTTCATCCCGGCCGCGGAGCGCTACCACCTGATGCCGGACATCGACCGCCACATCATTGACAGCGCCTTCGCGCTGCTGGCGCAGCATCGCGCGGCGCGCGAGGCCACGAGCCGATGCGAACCGACGCTCGCGATCAACCTCTCCGGCCAGTCGCTGGCCCAGGAGAGCATGCTCGAGTTCGTGACCGAACGCCTGCAGCACTACGCGATCCCGCCACGCTGCATCATCTTCGAGATCACCGAGACCGCGGCCATCAGCCACCACGAACGCGCCCAGAGCCTGATCCGCACCCTGCGCTACATGGGCTGCCGCTTCTCGCTGGACGACTTCGGCAGCGGGCTGTCGTCGTTCGGCTACCTGAAGACCCTGCCGGTGGACTTCATCAAGATCGACGGGAGCTTCGTGCGTGACATCGCCCACAACGCGGTGGACTCGGCGATGGTCACGGCCATCCACCGCGTCGGTCATGTGCTCGGCCTGCGCACCATCGCCGAGTGCGTGGAGTCGGAGGCCACCATGGAGCGCCTGCGCGAGATCGGCCTGGACTTCGTGCAGGGCTTCTATCTTTCGGAGCCCGCCCCGCTCGAACAACACCTGGAACCCGCCGGCGACACCACCCGCTGAAACGGCCCCGCATTTCTGAGTGTTTTCCTTGGTTTTTGCCGGCGCTTTCGCGAGCGGATCCGCGACTTGCTAGCGTATTGCCAAACCAGAAACGGAAAACCACGCACCCATGCCGTATTCGGAAGAACGCATCACCTCCACCCGGCGCTGGTCGGACAAGACCTTCAGCTTCACCACCACGCGGCCGGAGGGGCTGGAGTTCAAGAACGGGCAGTTCGTGACCCTGGGCCTGCGCCCCGAGGGCAAGCTGATCCCGCGCGCCTACTCGATCGTCTCCGAACCCGAGGCCGAGGAACTGGAGTTCCTGAGCATCCACGTGCCGGACGGCGCGCTGACCAGCCGCCTGGCCGAGGCCGGGCCGGGTGACCCGATCTGGATCAATACCAAGGTCACCGGCTCGCTCACCTTCGACTACGTGCAGCCGGGCCGCACGCTGTACATGCTGGCCACGGGCACCGGCCTGGCCCCGTTCATCTCGCTGATCCGCAGCCCCGAGCTGTTCGAACACTTCGACAACGCAGTGCTGGTGCACAGCGTGCGTACGGTGGAAGAACTGGCCTACCGCCAGGAGATCGAGTCGTTGATCAGCGACCGCCTGCGCTATGTGCCCACCGTAACCCGCGAGAACCACGACTTCGCCTGCCCCATCGCCCAGCAGCCGTACGACAACAACCAGCGCGGCGCCGACATGTTCCGCTCCGGCGAACTGAGCCGCATCCTCGACCTGCCCCCGGCGGACCCGGAACAGGACCGCGTGATGCTGTGCGGCAACCCGGCGATGAACCGCGAGATGAGCGAATGGCTCACCGAACACGGCTGGACCCAGACCAACTACAAGGGTGTCGGGACCTTCACCGTCGAGCAGGCCTTCGTGACCACCATGTCCGACTCGGACGACTGAGTCCGCGACGGGCGGCGTTCAGGCCCCCGCCAGCAGGATCCAGCGCGCCTCGTTGATCCGCTGCAGGGTTGCCGTGTCGCCCCCGCGATCCGGGTGGTGGCGCTGCGCCATCCGGCGGTACTGATGGCGGACCGTGTCGGCGTCCACGGGGTCGGCCAGCTCCAGCACCGCCAGCGCCTGGTCGCGCCGCTCATCCCGCCCCATGCGGGCCCAGAACTCGCCCAGAAGCGCCTCCACCGCGGCCGCATCCATCCGCTCCAGCTGGGTCAGGTCCAGATAGTAGGCACGCAGCGGATCGTGTGGCGCCGGCAGGCCCGCCGCCCCCGGTCGTGACCCGCCCTCCGTCGGTTCGATCCCGATATCCAGACAGTGGATGCGCACCCACTCGCCTTGCGGCAGCAGCCCGTCGCGCAGCCGGTACAGGCAGTGAAACAGCAGGAAGTGGGTCTGGAACAGGCTCAACGGTTCGCGCAGCCGCGCGGCGGCAAAAGGTGCCACCCCCGCGTCGCGCAACTGTGCGATCAGGGCGTGCTCGGTCAACCCGGACGGCCGCGCCCGCAGGCACTCCAGTACCGATTCCAGCAGCGCCGCCGCCACCGGCGCCCCGGTCGTGTCATCCGCCTCGATCATGCGCCCGGAAACTCGCCGTCGACATACACCCAGCGCCCATCCTCGCGGCGAAAGCGGCTGCGTTCGTGCAGGCGCACCCCCTGGCCACGCACCCGCGAGCGGGCGACGAAATCGACCCAGCCCTCCCGGTCCTCCGGCCCCCCGGCCCCGGTCGCGCGGATCGTCAGCCCCAGCCAGCGCTGTTCCGGCTCCAGCGCCAGGGATTCCGGTCGCGTCTCCGCGGCCCAGGTCGCCAGCAGATAGTCCTCGCGCCCCTCCACAAAGGCGGCATAGCGCGAACGCATCAGCGCCTCGGCCGTCGGAGCCGCCGCCGCGCCGTCCAGGTACGGCCCACAGCAGACCGCCCGGTTCCACCCGGACCCGCAAGCACACGTATCCCCCTTCCTGCGCCCGGCCTTGCCCAAGTGATACCCCTCGCCAGTGATACCCCTCATCGAAACCCTGCCAGCATGCCCGAGCCATCGCCCCGGGTCGAACCCTTACTTTGGGACTGGTCTTGCGCGCGTGGAGGCGTTAGGTTGCGAAGGCACCCAGGGAGATACTGATTCATGGCCAACATCCTGATCATGGGCTGCGGCGATCTCGGCTGCGGCGTCGGAGAACAGCTCGCCGCGGCCGGCCACACGGTCTGGGGCCTGCGCCGCCAGCCGGAGCGCATCCCGAAACCGATCCAGCCGCTGGCCGGCGACTTCGCCCGCGCGGACGCGCTGCCGCCGCTGCCCCCGGCGCTGGATACCGTCTATTTCATCGCCACCCCGGGCGAGTTCACCGAGGCCGCGTACCGCCGCGCCTATGTCGACGGCCTGCGCAACACCCTGGCCGCGCTGGAGCAGGCCCGCCAGCATCCGCGCCGCATCGTGTTCGTCTCCAGCACCTCGGTCTTTGGCGCCGACGACGGGCGCTGGGTGGACGAGACCACCCCGGCCGAGCCCACCCGCTTCTCCGGGCGCTGCCTGCTGGAGGCCGAGCAATTGCTGGCCGACAGCCCGTTTGCCGGTGTGGTCGTGCGCTTTGGCGGGATCTACGGGCCGGGGCGCGAATACCACCTGCGCAAGGTGCGCGAGGGCGTGCGCGGTCAGCACGAAGCACCGGTCTGGACCAACCGCATCCACCGTGAGGACTGCGTGGGGCTGCTGACCCATCTTTTCCATCTGGACAACCCCGAGCCGCTTTATCTGGGCGTCGATGACGAACCGGCCCTTCGCCACGAGCTGCTCGGCTGGCTGGCGCAGGAGATGGAGCTCGATCCGCCCGGGCCGCCGCCGATGCCCGATGGTGCGGTCTCCGGCAAGCGCTGTCGCAACGAGCGGCTGCATGCCAGTGGCTATCGCCTGCGCTATCCGGACTACCGCACCGGCTATCGCGCCCTGCTCGACCAGCTCGCTATCACCTGAGCCACGCTTTCACACCTCTCAGGCTGGGCCGCGTTCGACTCCTGATGTTTACGATGCCTCCGGTTTGCCGCCTGCCTTGTGGTGGCTGGTCCCGGTTCGGCATCCGGTGTTTAGGATGGCTTCGGTCCGCGCACTGCCGATTGTTGGCTAGGCCTGGTTCAGCATCCGGTGTTTATGGGGGCTCCGGTCCGCATACTGCCCGGCGCTGACTCGCCAGCGCGCCCCGAGGCACTTTCTTGCTTGCCCAAGAAAGTGCCCAAAGAAGGGCACCCGGATTTCGCCCGGGAACCTCGCTCCGGACGCGCTGGGCCGGCGGCGCTGAACTCGCTGCGCCTTCGGCTCCGCTCAGACATCCAGCGCCTTCTCCCGGCCCATCACGCCCTCCACGAGGGGCTCCATACGGGAGGCGAAGGTCAAAACCGAACGTATCCCCACCTTTGCGCCTAACCATAGGCAACGCCGCCTGAAAGCCCCCGGCGCCCGCGCCGCGGGCGCGGCACGCAACGGCCAAAGGCCGAGCGTGCCCAAGATGCTCGAAGACCTAGCCTTCATCCATTCGCAAGAACGTCCAGACGGCCGTTGTCTTGACCTTGAAGCCCCGTTGTCGTCGCGCCGAGCGGAGAGGGTTTTCGCGGGAGACAAGGCGCTGGATGTCTGAGCGGAGCCGAAGGCGCAGCGAGTTCAGCGCCGCCCGCGAAAACCCTCGGAGCGAGGGAAACCCCGGCCCGCGCAGCGGGCCGGGGTCGCGGCAGTCGGGCGTGTTTCTTGGGTACTTCTTTGCACGAGCAAAGAAGTACCTCGCGGCGCGCTGGCGAGTCAGCGCCTGGCAGTATGCGGACCGGAGGCACCGTAAACACCGAACGACGAACCAGGGCCAGCCACTACTAGGCAGGCGGCCAGACATAACCAACGTAAACACGATAGCGGGCATCGGGCGGCGCGCGCGTCGCGCCGTTATAATGCGCGGCTTTCCCCACATTCCGACCCGAGCGCGCCCGCGATCATGGACAAAAGCTTCGACCCCAAGAGCATCGAGCAGACCCAGTACGAACGCTGGGAGGCCGCGAACATCTTCGCGCCGCCGGAGTCGGGCGAGGCCAACTACTGCATCCTGCTGCCGCCGCCGAACGTGACCGGCACCCTGCACATGGGGCATGCGTTCCAGCACACCCTGATGGACACCCTGATCCGCTACCGCCGCATGCACGGCGACCGCACCCTGTGGCAGGGCGGCACCGACCATGCCGGGATCGCCACCCAGATGGTAGTGGAGCGCCAGCTGGCCGCCGACGGCAAGGGCCGCCACGACCTCGGGCGCGAGAAGTTCCTCGAGGCGGTCTGGGACTGGAAAGGCCAGTCCGGCGGCACCATTACCCGCCAGATGCGCCGGCTGGGCGATTCGGTGGACTGGTCGCGCGAGCGCTTCACCATGGACGACGGACTCTCCGAGGCGGTGCGCGAGGTCTTCGTGCGCCTGCATGAAGAGGGCCTGATCTACCGCGGCAAGCGCCTGGTCAACTGGGACCCGGTGCTGCACACCGCGCTGTCCGACCTGGAGGTGCTGTCGGAGGAGGAGAGCGGCCACCTGTGGCACTTCCGCTACCCGCTGGCGGACGGCTCGGGCCACCTGACCGTCGCGACCACGCGCCCCGAGACCATGCTGGGCGATACAGCCGTCGCGGTGCACCCGGAGGACGAGCGCTACCGGCACCTGATCGGCCAGACGATCCGGCTGCCACTGGTCGGGCGCGAGATCCCGATCATCGCCGACGACTACGTCGAGGCCGAGTTCGGCTCCGGCTGCGTGAAGATCACCCCGGCGCACGACTTCAACGACTACGCGATGGGCCAGCGCCACGACCTGCCGGTGATCAATATCCTGACCATCGACGCCTGCCTGAACGACAACGTGCCCGAGGCCTACCGCGGCCTGGACCGCTATGAGGCTCGCAAGCGGGTGGTCGCGGATCTCGAAGCCGAAGGCCTGCTGGAGAAGATCGACGACCACAAGCTGATGGTCCCGCGCGGCGACCGCTCCGGCACCGTGGTCGAGCCCTACCTGACCGACCAGTGGTACGTGAAGGCCGGCCCGCTGGCCGAGCCGGCGATCAAGGCGGTGGAGGACGGCCGCATCCGCTTCGTGCCGGAGAACTGGTCGAAGACCTACTTCGAGTGGATGCGCAACATCGAGGACTGGTGCATCTCGCGCCAGATCTGGTGGGGCCACCGCATCCCGGCCTGGTACGACAGCGATGGCAATGTCTTTGTGGGCCGTTCCGAGGACGAGGTGCGCGAGAAGCACGGCCTGGCGGCCGATGTGGTGCTGACCCAGGACGAGGACGTGCTCGACACCTGGTTCTCCTCCGCGCTGTGGCCGTTCTCCACCCTCGGCTGGCCGGAGCAGACGCCGGAGCTGCGCGACTTCTACCCGACCAGCGTGCTGGTTACCGGCTTCGACATCATCTTCTTCTGGGTCGCCCGCATGATCATGATGGGCGAGCACTTCATGGGGGATGTGCCGTTCCGCGAGGTCTACGTCACCGGCCTGATCCGCGACTCGGAAGGCCAGAAGATGTCCAAGTCCAAGGGCAACGTGATCGACCCGATCGACCTGATCGACGGCATCAGCGCCGACGACCTGGTGGCCAAGCGCACCCAGGGCCTGATGCAGCCGCAGATGGCGAAGAAGATCGAGAAGACCACGCGCAAGGCCTTCCCCGACGGCTTCCCCGCGTTCGGAACCGATGCTCTGCGCTTCACCCTGGCGGCACTGGCCACCACCGGGCGCGACATCAAGTTCGACCTTGGTCGCATCGAGGGCTACCGCAACTTCTGCAACAAGCTGTGGAACGCCTCGCGCTTCGTGCTGATGAACGTCGAGGGCCACGACTGCTCGGCCGCGGACGACACGGCGGAGCACCGCACCCTGGCCGATCGCTGGATCCTCGACCGCCTGGCCGAAACCGCCGCGACCGCCACGCAGCAGCTCGATGCCTACCGCTTCGACCTCGCCGCGCAGACGCTCTACGAATTCACCTGGCACGACTACTGCGACTGGTACCTGGAGCTGACCAAGCCGGTCCTGAACGACGAGGCCACCCCGGACGCGGTCAAGCGCGCCACGCGCAATACGCTGGTCACCGTGCTCGAGGCCCTGCTGCGCCTGCTGCACCCGGTGATGCCGTTCATCACCGAAGCGATCTGGACCAGTGTGAAGCCACACGCCGGGATCGGCGACGACGTCGAGTTCCTGGTGCAGTGCCGCTGGCCGGCGCAGGACGGCTTCCCGCGTGATGCCACCGCCACCGCCGAGCTCGACTGGGTCAAGGACTTCATCACCGGGCTGCGCCGCATCCGCGCGGAGATGGACATCGCTCCGGGCAAGCCGCTGCCCGTGCTGGTGAAGAACTGGACCGACGCCGACCAGGAACGCTACACCCGCCACCGCGGCCTTCTGGAATTCCTGGCCAAGCCGGAAAGCGTCACCTGGCTGGATGCCGCCGACGAGGCCCCGGAATCGGCTATGGCCCTGGTCGACGACATGCAGCTGCTGATTCCGCTGGCCGGCCTGATCGACAAGGATGCCGAGCTGGCCCGCCTGGACAAGGAGATCGGCAAGCTCGACAAGAACCTCGAGCAGAGCGAAAAGCGCCTTGCCAACGCGAGCTTCGTCGACCGCGCCCCGGCCGACGTGGTGCAAAAAGAACGCGACCGCGTCGCCGAGATGCACACTACCCGCGACCAGCTCGCCGCCCAGCGCGAACGCATCCGCGCGATGTGAGGGCCTGTATTCACCACGAAGACACGAAGAAGGTCAAGGGCGAAGGGCGTTTAACAGGAAGTCGGGAAGACCGGAAGAACGAACAGGGACTAAAGGCGCTGTCCAGATGCCACCGCCTTGGGCGCAGCCCGCTGCACAGCTAGGCCAACCACCGTAAACCCTTCCCGTCTTCCCATCTTCCTGTAGATGTTTTTCCGGTTTTCTTCGTGCCTTCGTGCGCTTCGTGGTGAACAACTCAGCTGATGCGTTCGAGCATGCCGCGGTGGCGGATGAGGCGGGCAAAGCCGCGGCCCACGTGGTACCAGTGCAGCATCCAGGCCTCCCGTGCCAGCCGGGCCGCGGACACCCGCGAGCCCAGCTCGGCCGGACAGGGGCAGATGCGCAACCCCATGCCACGCGCCATCGCCGCCGACCGGGCGAGATGGAAGCGGCTGGTAATCAGCACCAGCGGCGCGTCGTCATGCGGCTCCCGCGCCAGCAGGTCACGCGCGTTGCGCAGGTTCTCCAGGGTGTGCCGGGAGGCATCCTCCGTCTGGATACGCTCGGCCGCAATGCCGTGGCGGCGCAGAAATGCGGCGCCCGCGGCGGCCTCGGTCGGGCCCTGCGGGGACGTCTGCCCGCCCAGCACGAGGATCCGGGCCTCGGGGTTGCGCCGCGCCAGCCGCACCGCGCGCAACAGGCGCAGACGGTACCCCGGACCTGGCGCCCCGGCCTCCAGTTGCTGCCCCAGCACGAGGATGCAGCGGCCCCTTCCGGGGCAGCGAAGCCGTCGCGACCAGCGCAGGGCATGGGTCCACAGCAGCAGCCAGGAGAGGCCGCCGGTTGCCAGGATGATCAGGTTCGACAGCGCGAAGGTCGCCAGGCCATCCGCGCCGATGCGCCCCAGTCCGACCCGTGCCGCACCCACGCGAGTCCGCTCAGGCCTCGTCTTCGGGGGTCGTGCCGCCGGTGAAACGCAGCCGCGCGTTGCGCCGGCGCCGCGCCCAGAAGTGCAGGGCCCGTGGCAGATTCAGCGCCATCTGGGTGTAGTACACGGCCTTGAAGGCGCGCAGCGACCACTGCACGCGGGTGTTGCGGTAGACATCGCCGGCCAGCAGGGAGATCACCGCCTGCTCCATGCCCAGGGTGTTGCGCGGCCCCATGAACAGCTTGCGCATCACCGGGCTGTTGAAGCGGTAGATCAGCCAGGAGAAGCGGCGCACGCCCCGGCGAACGTCGCGCTCGAACGCCCGCAGGTAGCGCCCGGCGCGCGCCGGACGCGCGAGGCAGCGGTCCACCGCGTCCGCGGCGCGAAATCCCCCCGACATCGCGATATAGACCCCGCTGGAGAACACCGGGTCGACAAAGGTAAAGGCATCGCCCACCAGCAGGTAGCCCGGCCCGTGGGCCTGACGCGAGCGGTAGGAGAAATTGCCGGTGGCATTCACCGGACCGGCCAGTTCCGCGCCCTGCATGCGCTCGAACGCCGGGGGACACAGCTTCAGCGTCTCCCACAGGAACGCCTCCGGCTTGGTCCTGCGCGTCTTCAGGTATTCCGGAAAGCACACCGCGCCCACGCTCATCGCACCGTCACGCAGCGGGATCATCCAGATCCAGCCATGCTGGAACCAGTAGATACTGATGTTGCCGGCATCCCGCCCGGGACGCCGCGGCACATTATTGAAGTGGCCGAAGATGGCCGCGCTGTTGTGCTCCGCGTTGCGCGTCTTCAGATCGAGGCGGCGCGCCAGGAAGGTATCGCGCCCGGAGGCATCGACCACGAAGTCGGCCTCGAACTCCAGCGTGTTCCCGGCCGCGTCGCGCGCGGTCACCTGCTGGGTCCCGCCGTTCGCCGGGTCGGCCAGGGCCGCATCCGAGACCGTCACCTCCTCCAGCACCCGGACCCCCAGGCGCGCGCTGTTCTCCAGCAGCAGGTGATCGAACTCCGAACGCCGCACCTCGTAGGCCGAGGCGGGGGTATCTTCGTTCAGGGCACGTTCGAAGTAGTAGGTGCGCGGCGCATCGGGCGCCTCGGGGATGGTGAATTCGGCCCCGTGCTTGGGGATGCCGAGGGTCGCGACCGCGTCGGCAATCCCCAGCTCCTCGAACAGCGGCATGTTCATCGGCAGCAGGGATTCGCCGATGTGGAAACGCGGATGCCGGGCCTTCTCCAGCAGCACCACGTCGCGACCCTTCTGCGCCAGCCGGGAGGCAACGGTGGAACCGGCCGGACCGCCGCCAATGACCAGTACCTGACAGCGACCGTCCGTTCCCGCGTTCTCTACCGCTTGTTTCAAATGCTGTCTCCACTGGCCATCCGGGCGCCCAAAACGGCGACCCGAACCGGTCGCGAGGGTACCACGACCCCCAAGGTGTGGGTATCATCGGCGCCCAGCAGGGTGACCGCCACGCGAAGTGGAAGTTCGCGGGCGGTCACAAAACCGCACATCACGACACCCCGGGGGAACACGTGGCATCGCAAACAGCGTTCGAACAGGAAGTCGCCCAACTGATCGTCGACAGTCTCAATCTGGAGGACGTGACGGCGGGGGAGATCGAGCCGGAAGACGCCCTGTTCCGCGACGGGCTGGGTCTGGACTCCATCGACGCCCTGGAACTGGCCCTGGCGATCTCGCGCGCCTACGGCGTCCAGATCCGTTCCGACGACGAGAACAACCGCCAGATCTTTGCATCCCTGCGCGCCCTGAGCGCCCACATCGAGGCGAACCGAGCCGCGTCGTGAACACCCCGCTCGCCGCCAGCGTGGCCCTGTGCTATCCGGTCGCGGTCGTGCTCGGCGTGGCCTTCGAGGTCCCCTTGCTGCCGCTGGCGATCCTGGCCGTGCTGATCCTGGTGGCGAGCTGGGGGGCCCTGGGGCCCGCCGGGCGGGCCGCGCTGTTCCTGGCGCAGGCCGCCGCCGTCGCCCTGTTACTGACCCTTGGCGCCGGAACCTGGCTGCTGTACACCATCCCGGTCCTGATCATGGGGCTGCTGGCGTGGCTGTTCGCGCGCTCGCTGCGCCCCGGCTCCACGCCGCTGATCACCCGCTACGCCCTGGCCATGGGCGCCTCCGACACCCCCGCGGTGCATCGCTACACGCGCAATCTGACCATCGCCTGGGCGCTGCTGTGCGGTGTCCTCGCCCTGGTCTCCGCCTGGCTGGCATTGTTCGCCTCCGCAACGACCTGGGCGCTGTTCGCCAACGGAATCAACTACCTGCTGCTGGCCAGCCTGTTCCTGCTGGAGTACCCGCTGCGCCTCTGGCTGCTGCGCGACGAGCCGCGCAGCGGTTTCCTGGCCTACCTGATCGAGCTCGCGCGGGTCGATCACCACCGGATGCTGAGGCACCCGTGACGGACCCGACAACGGACATGCGGCCGCTGATCGCCGAAGCCCCGGAACCGCTGGCCCGGATCGGGGATCGCCGGGTCTCGCGCGCGGCGTTCCTCGCCGACGTGCAGGCGCTGGCCGCGCAACTGCCGCCGGCCCGCGCGGCCTTCAATCTGTGCCAGGACCGCTACCACTTCGCGGTCGCCTTTGCCGCGATCCTGCTGCGGGGTCAGACCAACCTGCTGCCGCCCAACCGCGGCCGCACGACCCTGGCCGAGATCGCCGGCCAGTATCCGGATGCCATCGCCCTGGTGGACGGCCCGGACGCCGAGATCGCCATCCCGGTCCTGCGCGTCGCCGCCCGCGGCGAGGCGGGCGAGGCCGTGGGCCCCGTGCCCGCGATCCCTGGCGAGCAGACCGCCGTCCTGGCGTTCTCCTCCGGCAGTACCGGCACGCCCACGGCGCACGCCCGCAGCTGGACGGCCCTGCATGCGGTCACCGCCCAGGCCCTGGAGGCCCTCGACCTGGCGGGCCACCCCGGCCCCACCCTGGTCGGCACGGTACCGCCACAGCATATGTACGGCCTGGAATCGACCGTGCTGTATGCCCTGCTGGGGCACACCACGCTGCTGGCCGGGCGCCCGTTCTACCCCGAGGACGTGCGCACGGCGCTGGCCGACAGCGCCCCGGCGGTGCTGGTGACCACGCCCTTCCACCTGAAGGCCTGCCTGCGCGCCGGCCTCGAATGGCCGTCACCGACCCGCATCCTCTGCGCCACTGCGCCGCTGTCCCCGGATACCGCCGCCCGGGCCGAGCGGGTCTTCGGCTGCCCCCTCGACGAGATCTACGGCTGCACCGAGGCGGGGGCCATCGCCACGCGCCGCACGACCCGCGAGTCCGCCTGGACCACCTATCCCGGGGTGGAGATCCATCCCGGAGACACCGGGCGCGCGTGGGTCCGGGGCCCGCAACACCCCGCGCCGGTGCCGCTTCCGGACCATATCGAGGTGCAGGACACGCGCCTTTTCCGCATGGAAGGCCGTCTCGCCGATCAACTGAATATCGCCGGCAAGCGCGCCTCGCTGGCCGATTTGAACCGGCGTCTGAATGCCATCCCCGGGGTGCTCGACGGCGTCTTCATCCCGCCGGATCCCGAATCGGACACGCACGGCGTCACCCGCCTGGCGGCCCTGGTGGTCGCCCCGAAACGCAGCGAGGCCGAGATCCAGGCAGCACTGGCCGACTGCATGGACCCGCTGTTCCTGCCGCGCCCACTGGTGCGGGTTGACCACCTGCCGCGCTCGGCCACCGGCAAGCTGCCGCGTCAGGTCCTGCTGGACCTGCTCGCCCACCACGGCCAGTGCGCCTGACGGCGCGCCGCCCCATGCAACCGCCGGCCGTCCAGTCCACCATCCGCCGCATCGGGGCCGAGCACCCGTCCCTGCCCGGGCATTTTCCCGGCCACCCGGTGGTCCCCGGCGTGGTAATCCTCGATCAGGTGGCAGCGGTCGCGCGGGCCCACGGTCTCGGACCGGTCGCGGCCCTCCCGCAGGTCAAGTTCCTCGCGCCGCTGACACCGGAGGCCGCGTTTCGCATCGAGATCGACCCGCCCGGTCGTGGCGGGCGGCAGGGGTTTCGCGTCGTGGCCGCCGAGGGCGATCCGCCGGTCACCTTCTGTTCCGGCCAGCTGGTCACGCTCCACGACACCCCGGATCCATGAGCCGCGCCTGGTTCCAGCAGGCGGAACGGGGCTCGCCGCTGGCCCTGCGCATCATCCTGTGGGTGGCCCTCAATCTCGGGCGCCGGGCCAGCCGCGCGCTGCTGTACCCGATCACCGCGTATTTCCTGCTGTTCGCGCCGCAGTCGCGGCGGCACAGTCGCAATTACCTGCGCCGGGCGCTGCAGCGCGAGCCGCGGCTGGCGGACCTGGCGCGCCACCTGCACAGCTTCGCCGCAGTGATCCTCGACCGGGTCTTCCTGCTCGCCGGGCAGGATGCCTGCCTCGATATCCGGGTCCACAACCGCGAGACCTTCCTCGAACACGTGGACAGCGGCCGCGGCGCGATCCTGCTGGGCGCGCACCTCGGCAGCTTCGAGGCCCTGCGCGCCCTGGCGGTGGGCAAGTACGACTTCCCGGTGCGGGTCCTGATGTACAGCGACCACAATCAGAGCATCACCCAGGTCCTGGAGGCGCTGAATCCCGAAGTGGCCGCGTCGGTGATCCCGCTGGGGCGTACCGAGACCTTGATCCAGGCCCGCGAATGCCTGGATCGCGGGGAACTGATCGCCACCCTGGGCGACCGCGTCGCCGAGAGCGACAAGATGGTCGCCTGCGACTTCCTCGGCGACACCGCGCTGTTCCCCCAGGGGCCGTTGCTGCTGGCCGCGGTACTCAAGGTCCCGGTGATCCTGTGCTTCGGGCTCTATCGCGGCGGCAACCGCTACGATATCGTCTTCGAACCCTTCGCCGAGACCCTCGACGCCCCGCGCGGGCAGCGTGACGAGATCCTGGCCCAGTGGGTACAGCGCTATGCCGACCGCCTCGCGGCGCGGGTACGCGAAGCCCCCTACAACTGGTTCAATTTCTATGACTTCTGGGACGATGCATCCAAATAGGCGAGGCCACGGCCTTGGCCCGCGTATCCGCCAGTCCGGCATCACGCTGATCCTGGCCTTGGGTCTTCTCGCCCCTGTATCGGCCCTGGCCAACGACACCCTCGGCGCATTGCTGGAAGCCCTGACCACCGAGCGGGCAGCGACCCTCGCGTTCGAGGAGCGCCGCGACGATCCGATGCTGGAGTTCCCGGAGATACGTTCGGGCTCGCTGGCCTTCGAGCCCCCCGATACCCTTACCCGCCAGGTCGACGGCCCGCGGGGCGAGACCGTGCACATCGAGGGCGACACCCTCACCCTGGAACGGCGTGGCTCCAGCCGCGAGATCGACCTGAACGAACAGCCCGCCCTGGCCACCCTGACCGGCCTGTTCCGCGCCCTGCTGAACGGCGACCGCGAGCAACTGGAGGCCGATTTCGAGATCGAGCTGACGGGCGACATGGAGGCCTGGACCCTGGAGCTCGTCCCACGGGACCGCGCCCTGCGCCGCATGGTCCCCGAACTGACCCTGACCGGCGCCGGCGACGAACTACGCGAACTGATCACGGTCGAGTCCGGCGGACACCAAAGCCACATGCGCTTCGAGCCGCCGCAGTACGCGGACTAGGGAAACACTGATTGATGTGCCCGTCCCGCATCGCCCTGGGCCTGTGGCTGGCCGCGCTCACGCTGGCCACGCTCACGCTGGCCCTGCGCGGCGAACTGGTTACCGACCTGCAGGGCTTTGCCCCGGACCCGATCAGCGCCGACGGCATCGTGCTGGATCCCGGGGCCGGCCCGGCCGGACGTATGCTGCTGCTGGCGATCGCCGGGGGCGAGGCGCGCGATCGGGCCGCGGCCAGCGATGCCCTGGTCGCCGCTCTGGAGGATGTCCCGGACGTGGCGGGCGTCCACAACGGCCGCCTGGACCCCGACGACCCGGCCCTGGAATTCCTGATCGAACATCGCTACCTGCTGAGCCCGCAGATCCATGCCGATGCCTTCAGCCAGGATGCCCTGCGCGAACACCTGCAGGCGCGCCGCGATGACCTCTCCAGCGCCGTCCCGGAGCTGCCCCGGGAACTGATCCCGCGCGACCCCACCGCCGAGACTCGGGTCGTTCTGGAGCAGCTCGCCACCACCGGCGGCCGGGCAACGACCGGGCCGGACGGGGTCTGGGTGACCCCCGATCGTGAACGGACGCTGCTGGTGCTGCGCAGCACCGCCGACGGCATGGACCTGGACGCCCAGGCGGCCCTGATCGAACGCACGCGCACCGCCTTCGCCGACCTCGACCCGCCGGAGCTGCGCCTGCAGATCGCCGGCCCGGCGGTCATCGCGGTGGAATCGCGGGCCACCATCCGAGGCGAGGTCACCTGGATCACCACCGGCGCCAGTATCGCCCTGGCCCTCCTGCTGCTGGCAGTGTTCCGCCACCCGCATCCGGTCTGGCTGGCGGCCGTACCGCTGGCGAGCGGCATCCTGATCGCGGCGGCGGTGGTCACTACGGTCTTCGGGCACCTGCACGGGATCGCGCTGGCCTTCGGCATCACCGTGCTGGGGATCGCCCTGGACTACCCCTTGCACCTGTTCGCCCATGCGCAGCGGCGCGACAGCCCGCACCTCGGGGACGCACGCCTGGCGCAGGCCGCGCGCGAACTGGGGCCCGTGATCGCCCTGGGCGCTGGCAGCACCGTGCTGGTGTTTGCCCTGATGGCCCTCACCGGCTTCTCCGGCATGGCGCAGCTGGGGCTCTTCGTACTGACCGGAGTGGCCGTGGCCGCCGTGACCACCCGCTGGGTCCTGCCGGTCCTGGTTCCCGCCCGGTTGCAGCGCGAGGGCCTGCCGGCTCCGAGGCTGCCGGTCCCGGTCGCGCTCGCGCACCCCCCGGCGCTGGCCCGCTGGGGCGTCGCCCTGCTGGCCCTGGCCGCGGTCGCCGTGGTGGCGAGCGCCGATCCCTTTCCGTGGGAAGACCGCCTGTCCGCGCTGCACCCGGTGCCGGAGGAGCAGGTCACGCTGGACCAGGAGCTGCGGGGCGCACTGGGGCTACCGGACGTCCGCCACGCCCTGCTGATCACTGCCGACTCCGCGGAACGAGCCCTGCGCGCCAGCGAGGCCCTGGTCCCGGAGCTGGAAGCCCTGCGCGCGTCCGGGCTCGTGGACGGCTTCGGCCACCCCGCCGAGGTACTGCCAAGCCGGCAGCGCCAGCAACAACGCCAGGCCGCGCTGCCGCACCCCGATGACCTGCGCGAACGCCTGGCAGCGGCGAGCGCGGATCTCGGGTTCCGCGAGGGGGCCTTCGCACCCTTTGTGGAGGACATCTCGGCGGCTCGCGAGCAGGCACTTCTGGCCCCGGAGACCCTGCCGGACGGCCCCCTGCGCAACGCGCTCGACCCCCTGCTTCAGCCACACGAGGACGGCCAGGGCTGGACCGCCTGGGTCCGCCTGCAAGGGGTCCGGGATGACGAGGCCCTGGCGCGCTGGGCCGCGGACATCCCGCGGGCCGACCTGTCGGAACGGGAGGGGAACGGCGCAGGCGTGCACCACATCGATTTCTTCCGGGCCTCCGAGGAACTGGTCATCGGCTTCCGCGACGAGGCCCTGCAGCGCCTGGCGCTGGGTCTGGTGGCCGTCGCGCTCTTGCTGCTGGTCGCCACTCGGGCCCCGGGGCGCAGCCTGCGCATCCTGACGGCCGTCGGCACCGGCTTGCTGCTGACCCTGGCCGCACTGATCCTGCTGGGCGTCCGGCTGTCGCTGTTCCACCTGATCGCGCTGCTGCTGATCGCCGGGCTGTGTCTGGACTACGCGGTGTTCTTCAGCCGCCCCCTGCGGGATGCCGCGGCGCGCCTGCGCAACCTGCGCTCGGTCGGCGTCTGCGCGCTGTCGACCCTGGTGGTGTTCGGGCTGCTGGCCCTTTCCAGCCTTCCGGTCCTGCAGGCCCTGGGCCTCACGGTGGTGCTGGGCGTGGTATTTTCCTTCCTCGCGGCGGCCCTGCTGGCGCCCGAGGTCAACCCAGGAAAACGCTGATCCAGGCGAGGCCGCCTGACACCCATCCACCCGGAATCGCCTCCGGCCACTATCCACAGAACACGCCCCATGGACCCACTGGTCATCACCGCCCACACCCTGACAAGCGCTGCCGGAACCGGGATCGCCGCCAACGCCGAGGCCCTGCGCAACGGGGTCAGCGGGCTGCGCCCCTGCGATCTGGAAAGCGTGAGTCTGGACACCCACATCGGCCGCGTGCCCGGCGTGGAGGCCATCACCCTGGAAGGCGAGCTCGCCCCGTTTCAGTGCCGCAACAACCAGCTCGCCGAACTGGGCCTGCGCCAGGATGGCTTCGCCGACGCGGTGGCGGCCGCCGTTGCGCGCTACGGCGCCGACCGGGTGGCCGTGCTGCTGGGCACCAGCACCTCGGGCATCGCCGCCACCGAGGCCGCCTACCACCGGCGCGACCCGCAGACCGGGGCCCTGCCCCCGGATTACGACTACCAGCACACCCAGAACATGTTCTCGCTGGCCGATTTCGTCGCCACCCGCTTCGGCCTGTCGGGGCCGGCCCTGGTGGTCTCCACCGCCTGCTCGTCCAGCGCCAAGGTCTTCGCCGATGCCCGTCGCTACATGGCCGCGGGGCTTTGCGACGCGGCCGTGGTCGGCGGTGTCGACAGCCTGTGCGGCATGACGCTGTATGGCTTCAATGCCCTGCAACTGGTGGCCGCGCAGCCCTGCACCCCGCTGGACCGTGACCGCGCCGGGATCTCGATCGGCGAGGCCGCCGGCTTCTTCCTGCTGGAACGCCCCTCGCCGGATACCACGGGACCACGGCTGACCGGTCACGGCGAATCCAGCGACGCCCACCACATGTCCGCCCCGCACCCTGAGGGCCTGGGGGCCGCGACCGCCTTGCAACAGGCGCTGGAGCGCGGCGGACGTCGGGGCGACGAGATCGACTACGTGCTGATGCATGCCACCGCAACCCCGGCCAACGACGGCGCCGAGGCCCGCGCCCTGGTGCGCAGCCTGGGACCGCGCCCGCGCGCCGTAGGCACCAAGGGTCTGACCGGACACACCCTGGGCGCCGCCGGCGCGGTGGGCGTGGCCCAGGCCCTGGCCAGTCTGGACGGCGGCTTTGTGCCACCCACGGCCGGCCTGAAGATGCTGGATCCGCAACTGGACCTCGAGGCCCGCGGCGAGGCGGAACCGCGCCCGGTACAACGGGTACTGGTGAATGCCTTCGGCTTTGGCGGCAACAACTGCAGCCTGCTGCTGGAGGCCGCGCCATGAAGGCCATTGGACTCCATGCCGTGGGGCTGCTGGGCCCGGGACTGGACGACTTCGACAGTGCCCGCCCCGTGCTGGCCGGCGAGACCCCGCTGGCGAGCCGCGAGGTCCACGTCCCTCCGCCCGGGCTGCTTCCGGCCAACGAGCGCCGACGCACCACCGCCACCATCCGCCTCGCCCTGAAGGTCGCGGAAGAGGCCACCGAAGGGGCCGATCGCAGCCGGCTGCGCAGCGTGTTCGCGTCATCCTCCGGCGACATGGACATCATCGACCGCATCTGCGATGCCCTGACCCAGCCGGAGCCGGTAGTGTCGCCGGTGCAGTTTCACAACTCGGTGCACAATGCCCCGGCCGGCAACTGGTCGATCGCGACCCGCAACCCGGCGCCGGCCACGGCGCTGTCCGGCTACAACGCCAGCCTGGCCGCGGGGCTGCTGGAGGCCGCGACACTGCAGCTGGACGAGGGCGGCGACGTCCTGCTGGCCTGCTACGACGTGCCGTCCATGGACAGCTTCATCCACGTGCGGCCCATCCATCACCCCTTTGCCGTGGCCCTGCGCCTGGGCCCGGTGGACGGCGCACCCTGGCAGCTGCAGCTCGACCTCGGAGGGCCGGCCGCGGCCGACCCCTGCCACAGTGATGACCTGGAGGCGCTGCGCGCGAGCAATCCGGCCGCGCGCGCCCTGCCCCTGCTGGAACGGCTGGTCCGGGGCACGCCCGGAAATGTTACGCTTGAGGCGCCGCTGGGCCGGTCCCTGAACATCCGGGTCGGGCCCTGAACCATCCGCCCGGATCAGGAAGATCCCGCGCATGTCATCCCGACCCGAGACCCTGGATCACGAGGCCATCTGCCGGCTGCTGCCGCATGCCGGCGCAATGTGTCTGCTGGATACGGTGGAGGCCTGGTCCGACACCACCATCCATTGCCGTGCCGAAAGCCACCGCGACCCGGCCAACCCGCTGCGCGGCGAGGCTGGGCTGCATGCCCTGGCGGCGCTGGAATACGGCGCCCAGGGCATGGCCGTGCACGGCGCCCTGCTGGCCGATGCCGGGCCGGCGCGCGCCGGCTATCTGGCGGCGGTGCGGGATCTGCAGCTGCAGACCCGTCGCCTCGACAGCCTGGGAGCGGCACTGGAGATCCACGCGGACTGCATCCTGTCGGACCGCAACAGCTCCATCTACGACCTGCGCGTAAGCGCGGGCGCACAGCCGGTGCTGAGCGCCCGCGCGACCGTCATCCTGCAACCCGCCGACGACGAGGACAGCCCGTGACTGCACGCGCCCTGATTACCGGCGGCAGTGGCGCCATCGGCGCCGCCATCGGCCACGCCCTGGCCATGGCCGGCCACGAGGTCATCCTGCATGCCCATCGCAACGCCGCCGCGGCCGAGGCGACCGCCGATGCCATCCGGGCCGATGGCGGCCAGGCCCGGGTGCTGGTATTCGACATCACCGACGAGGGGGCCTGCCGCGAGACGCTGGAACCCCTCGCGGCCGAGCAGCCGGTACAGATCCTCGTCCACAACGCCGGCATCCACGACGACGCGCCACTGGCCGGGATGCGCCGCGAACAATGGGACCGCCCGATCGATGTCGGCCTCAACGGCTTCTACAACGTGACCCAGCCGCTGCTGCTGCCGATGATCACCACCCGCTGGGGCCGGGTGATCGCGATCTCCTCGGTAGCCGGGCAGATCGGCAATCGCGGCCAGACCAATTACGCGGCGGCCAAGGCCGGCCTGCACGGCGCCATCCGCTCGTTGGCCCAGGAGGTCGCCTCGCGCGGCATTACCGCCAACGCGGTCGCCCCCGGCATCATCGAGAGCCCCATGAGCGAGGGCAGCTTCGATGCCGAACATATCCGCAATCTGGTGCCGATGCGCCGCGCCGGCCGGCCCGAGGAAGTCGCGGCCGTGGTCGGCTTCCTGGCCAGCGACGCAGCCAGTTACGTCTCCGGCCAGGTGATCGGTGTCAACGGCGCCGTCGCCTGACGCCTCCATGAGCACGGTCGTCGCCCTGATCCCCGCCCACAACGAGGCGGCCACCATCGAAGCGGTGGTGGCCGGCGCCCGCGCGCAGGTGGACCGGGTGATCGTAGTGGACGACGGATCCGATGACGCCACCGCCCGCCTGATCGAGGATCAGGCCGAAGTCCTGCGCATGGACGAGAACAGTGGCAAGGCCAGCGCCCTGTGGGCCGGGATGCAGCATGCCCTGGCCACCGGCGCCGAGGCGGTGGTGACCCTGGATGCCGACGGCCAGCACGACACTACCGAGATCCCCGCGCTGGTCGCCGCGTGGCACGAGACGCCGAACCGGCTGGTCCTGGGCGCACGCCTCAAGGGCCGCGAGCACACCCCGCCGCTGCGCCTGTTCGGCAACCGCATGGCCGACTTCTGGATTGCCTGGGCCTCCGGGCAGCCGCTGCGGGACTCCCAATCCGGCTTCCGCCTCTACCCGGCCGCCCTGCTGCGGCGCCTGGACCTGGCCCACCACCGGGCCCGCGGCTTCGTGTTCGAGAGCGAGGCCCTGATCGTCGCCGAACGGCTGGGATTCCCGGCACGGGTGGTCCCGGTACGCTGCATCTACCCGGAAAACCACCGCCCCAGCCACTACCGGCCGACCGCGGATACCCTGCGGATCATCGCCATGGTTGCCGGCCACCTGCTGCGCCGTGGAATGCGCCCGCTGGGGCTGCTGCGTTCGCTGGGCGTGATCCGCCGTTAGGGAGACGCTGATTGAATCGCACGTCCGCGTTGGTGCCCCCTGTTTTCCGAGACAAGGCGCGTCGTGCAGCGGGTAGTGGTTCTACCCGCAAGCGGCGCAACGCAGGATCGGGGAACAGGGGGCACCAACCCCACAAGCCATTGAAAGCAGGGGCTCGGCCGCTTTTGCGTGGGAACGGCGTTGCGGTTCCCTTGTGCAGAATGACTGCACGGCAGTCACCGCGCCTTGTTCGCACGCAAAAGCGACTCGAGCGCGGAC
>NZ_KB906514.1:0-50849 GCF_000381445.1 Thioalkalivibrio sp. ALE22 | reverse complement strand
CGGTAGCCCAGGCGGCCCTCGGTGCGCTCGCCCGGTGCCGCCTGGAGCTGGTCGCTCATCTCGGCTTCCAGAACCTGCTGGACCGCCTCGCGCACCAGCGTGCGCATCAGTTCCTCGTCTGTCCCCAAAAGCGCTCGCAGTGACGTGCGATCCGCAGTAGCCTGCCTCTTGTGAGTGGTCATGGTCTCGCCCTCCTTGAGGGGTTCCGGTGGTCGCTAACCAACCCGAATACCATGGCCGCTCACCTCCTGCCAGCTTCTGCACATAACTCAGCACACTACTCGAACCAGTCCGAATACAGCAACACGCCCAGGACTGCCAGCATGCCCAACGCCGCGAATGCCGCCCGTGTATTCCGAAAGTCACAGGCCAGATTGCTCCAGATACGCCCGACCATCCCGCCCCCTCTATCCGGCCAACGTCGACGACTGGGCGACGGCCGACTCCTTCCGACAAAACCCGTGGGCACCTGCTCCACCTCGACTTCCGGGTGAGCATCAGGAGTCCCGCCAGCAGGCAGTCGGATCGGGGACCCCGGAAAACCCGGCCGCATGCCCGTCGTTATCTACCGGCTCGTGATACGCGACGCCGCCCGGTACCGGTCGGCGTCACGCACCCGGAGTGCAGAGGTCAATTCGCCTGGCGGACCCGTTCTGCTGCGACCAGTGGTTCCGGACGATCCAGGCCGAACCCCTGCCCATGGGTGATACCAACCTCCACGAGGCGGGCCCGGATGGCATCGTCCTCCACTTGTTCGGCAATCGTGGTCAGCCCCAGGATCTGACCCACCTCGTGAATGGCCCGCACCATGGCAAGATCGACTGGATCGGTGTTGATGTCACGGACAAAACCGCCATCGATCTTCAGATAATCCACCGGAAGGTGCTTTAGATAGGAAAAAGAAGACAGACCGCTGCCAAAATCGTCCAGCGCGAACTGGCAGCCCGTTCGTCGCATCTCGGTCATCAGGCGGGCGGTGCGCTGCAGATGGCGCACCGCTGCGGTCTCGGTGATCTCGAAACACAGGCGGTCGCCGGGTATGCCGGACTTCACGACCGACTCCTGCAGAAACTCCAGGAAGGCATCGTTATTCAGTGACGAACCGGACAGGTTGATCCCCATCACCGGGAGCACGCGGCATCCCGCAGCCTGCCATTCCTTCATGTACGTCAGCGTCCGGGACACCACCCAGCGATCGACCTGCCCCATCAGGTCATAGCGTTCGGCCGCCGGAATGAAGGTGTCCGGGCGAACCAGCTCACCCGCGCTGTCGCGCAGCCGAAGCAGGATCTCGGAATACGCATCCGAATCGTCGGCCAGGCGGCGCACCGGTTGTGCCCAGAGTTCGAAACGACCCTGCTCGATTGCGTCCGGAATACTGCTGACCCAGTGTAGTTCGCCCACCCGGTCACATAAGTCCTCGTCCTCCGCCCGGAACACGCGCACCTGGTTGCGCCCCGTATCCTTGACCACATAACAGGCCGCGTCCGCCTGCTGCAGGATCAGTCGGGTCGACTCGCTCGCATCACTGACCTCGACCAGCCCCAGACTGGCCGAAAGGGAGAACGTCGACTCGTCCCAGTAGAAACGGAAGTTGGCCAGTTCCCGGCCAATCTCCTCGGCCAGGGTTCGCCCCTCCTCGATGTCCCGATCGACCATCAGGATCCCGAATTCATCCCCACCGAGACGCGCAACGATATCGCGTTCGCTCACCAGATGAAGCATCAGGGCCGAAATCTGACGCAGAAGCTCGTCACCCGCGGTATGCCCACGGGTGTCATTGATGATCTTGAACTGATCGAGGTCCAGATAACACAGGGTGTGCCGAGTGTGGTGCTTGCGCGCGGAACGTAGCTGTTCCTCGAGACACGCTTCGAAGGCCGGACGGTTCAACAACCCGGTCAGGGCATCATGCGTGGCCTGATAGTCGAGCCGGCGCATCACCTCGCGCAATTCGCTGACGTCACGCATCACAAGGACGCTCGCCTGGCTGCCGTCGGCGCGATTCAGGATCGGTGTAAACGAGAGCTGGACCGGACGGGTCTGGTGGTTCGCCGTATGCAGGCGCATATGGACATGCTGGCGTGCATCCCGCGCGACCTGACCTCTGGACTCAAACCACGCGGACATCGAGTCCCCGCTGGTCTCGTCTTCCAGACGCACCGCCTCGTCGAGAGGCCGCTCGGCCAGTTGTGCGGCGGACTCCCCCAGCAGCAGGCTGGCGACCGGATTGACGTATTCGATACGACCATGGTCGTCGGTGGTAATCACCGCATCACCGATCGACTCCAGCGTGGTCTGCGCCCGCTCCTTCTCGCGCCGGTTCTGTTCCCGTTCACTGGCGATGATCCCCTGCTGATGCATGTGTGTCAGGGTCATGCTCAGCCAGTCGGCCGCCAATTGCAGGAACCGCCGCTCCAGCGCGTCCGGGGGCTTGCGCCTCGCATCGTGGCGGTAGAGCACCAGCAGACCACGCCGGTCGTCGGGAAGCGAAAGCCCAACCGTTTCGAGACAAGCGGGAGGCGAATCCAGACCCCGGGAGCGAAGTTCTTCGCAGCTTCCGGGCTGGCCGTCCTCCAGGGAAAACACCGACAGTTCCCGCAACACGCTTTCGGGCAATGGCGGGGCCTGATGCGGAGGGTGATGCCGGATCTGGCGGACACCCCGCTCTCCCTGCTGGAGTTCATAGAGGGCAACGCCATCCATCTGCAGCTGCTCGGCAACCACCCGCAGCAAATGCCCAATGGCCTCCTCGTGGTCGCTGCTGGCCTGGGTCGCTTCAACAAAGGTATTCAGGAGATCGGTCTGCGACCGCAGGAGATGCATCCGGGCCAGCATGACCCCGAAGACAACACCCACCACGGAGGGGATCGCCACCAGGCGGAGCTCGAAACGATCAGCCCCGTATACAAACAGGAACTGGACCGCCGCCAACAACAAGACAATTCCGACGGAAAATCCGACATACCGGGCGTAGACCCGCCAGGTATTCCGTAACCGGAGCTGTGCCCGCATCCCATCCCCTTTGTGTCGATGCGACGTATGGCATCACCGGACGCGTTTCCGCAATGTCCATGAAAACGCACACGTTACCCATGGACTATAGCCGGTGGACGATCCGCCTGAAAGGGTGAGAACCGCGGACCATTGTGGCGTTCATCAGAGCAGCACTCGCACCCGGTTTTTCCTTCGTGCCAGGCGGGTCGCCAGGGAGTAGCATGACAGCTCGCTTGGTGCGGGGGAGGTGAAGGTGCTGTTCTGGCTCACGCTGGCGCCGTTTGTGCTGCTGTTCATATGGCTGGTGCCGTTGCGCCGCCCCGCCTTCGAGGCCGCGCCGCTCGCCTATCTCGCCACACTCGTGCTGGCCGTACTGGTCTGGGAGGTCTCGGGCACGGTGCTGGTCGCAAGCCTCCTGGATGCTGCGGTGGTGTTCGTGGAGGTCTTGCTCATCATCCTGATGGCCCTGCTGGTGCTGAACGTGATGATCGGCACCGGCCAGATGGATGCGATCCAGTCGGTGATCGCCAGCGTCTCGCGCGATCACCGGGTACTGGCCATGCTTCTCGGCTGGGGACTGGTCAGCTTCGTCGAGGGCATCGCTGGTTTTGGCACCCCCGCGGTGCTGGCCGCCCCGCTACTGGTCTACTTCGGGATGCGGCCGCTGAAGGCGGTCGCCATCGCCCTGATCGGCAACAGCACCGCCGTCCCGTTCGGTGCGGCCGGCACCCCCGTGATCATCGGCTTCGCCGGGCTCGGCCTGGATGCGGAAACCACCCGCTCCGCGGTGCTGCAGACGGCCGTGATCCACACCGCCCTGGCGCCGTTTGTCACGCTCTTCATGGTCTGGGTTGCCACCCTGGGCGAGGATCGCGGGCGCTTCCGCGCATTCGTGCCGTTCGCCGTGCTGTCGGCCCTGGCCTTCGGCATTCCGTACCTGCTGGTCGCCTGGCTGGTGGGACCGGAGCTGCCATCCATCATCGGGGGCGTGACGGCCATGGCGGTCATCGCCCTGGCGGCCCATCGCGGCTTCCTGCTGCCCGGCCACGAGCGACGGGAGGAAGTCGAGCAGGCCCCGGTCGGACGCGTCCTGCTGGCCTTCGTCCCCTTCGCGGTAATGGCCACTGCGCTGATCGCGTCGCGGACCTTCATGCCCCTGCGCGAGGCCCTGCAGTCCGTGCGCTGGTCGCCCGGGGCGTTTCGGGAGATCGAACTCGGCCAGAGCCTGACCCCGCTGTACACCCCGTATTTCTACTTTGGTCTTGCCCTGCTCACCGCCCTGGTGCTGTTCCGCGTGAACCGCCCCACGCTGGCCCAGGCCGTCGCCGCCACCTGGACCAAGCTGCGCGTCGCCGCGATCGTGCTGGCCTTTATCATCGCCCTCACCCAACTCTTGCTGACCTCCGGCCACAACGCGGCCGGCCTGCCATCAATGCCACAGGTCCTGGGCCAGGGGCTGGCGGAGATCCTGGGCGGCACATTCGTGATGTTCAGCGCCTTCCTCGGCGCCCTGGGCTCCTTCATGACCGGCAGTGCCACCGTCTCCAACCTGCTGTTCGCGCAACTCCAGGCGGATACCGCCGACGCCCTGGGCATGGCCCTGCCGACCGTGCTGGCCCTGCAACTGATCGGTGCCGGGGTGGGCAACATGATCTCGCTGCACAACATCGCCATGGCAGCCGGGGCCGCCGGGCTGCAGGCTCGCGAGGGTCAGGTGATCCGCGAGACCATCGTCCCGGTCATCGTAGTGTGCGTCGGTGCGGGCCTGCTCGCCCTCGCCTGGTAGGCCTGCCGCCGCCCTCGCCCCCGTGACCCCGGGGCACTCGCCCGCAGGTTGCCCATCTGGTCCCTGAGCACCTGGCGAATGGCGACGCGACCGCGGACAGGGCTCAGTGCCTGTAGACGCGAACCCCTCCGCAACTTGCCGCCTACGTCTGTGAACTGGCGGTCAACTTCGCACGCAGCGGCTTTATGCGCACTCCCGGGGGCGCTATCCATGGGCTGCACCCAGACGGCACGCCCCGGCCAGGGGCCATCCGACCGGTGCAACTTTTGCCCAAACGAAGGAGCAAGAACCATGTGGAACTATCGTAAAACCGCTATCGCCTTTGCCCTCAGCTCGCTGTTCACGCTCGGTGCCCTGGGCGCCGCACAGGCCCAGGATCTGGGTACCTCGGCCGGAGGCGCCGCCGAGACCGGCGCCGAAGCCAGCGGCGGGATGGCCGGCGGCTCGGATCGTGGCGCCGAAGCCTCCGGCGGTGCCGCCGGTGGTGCGGCCAGCGAGGGCCGGGCCCCGGGTGCCGAAGGCGGCATGCGCGACGACCGCGGCATGGGTGCCGAAGGTGGCATGGGTGCCGGCGCCGACACCCACATGGACGACGACGGGATCGACGCCGGCGCCGAGGGCGGTGCCGAAGGCGGCGTTGACCTGGGTGGCGACGATGATGACGAGGACGAGAACTAACCTCACGCTAGACGGCAGGCCGGTCCCTCGCGGGACCGGCCTCATTCCCCCCGGAGACAAGCCAATCCGATCGTCTCCCGCGTCACGCTTTCCATCCCCGGGTGACGTGTATCGCTACTCCCCGACACCCTCTCAAAGGCCGCGGCCAGCGTGCAATGCTCCGTCAGTCCTCCGGCGGGCTGTACGGTGAGTCCCGGACCACCCGCTTCTTGACGGCCTCGGGGCAGATCAACCCGAAGGCTTGCAGGCCAGTCCGTACTCGAAGGTGTGGATCTTCACTCCCTCGGGGAAGGCCGCCTTCAGCCGCCGCTCGAACTCGGCGTAGATCTCGGCCTTGTGCTGCTGGACGTCCCAGTCGCGGCTGTCACAGTCGACGCCCTCGACGTCGAGTTCCATGTTGAACTCCAGATCCGGGGCCATTTGTACGCGGATTCTCGGCATGTCGATTCTCCTTCCGGTTCGGGGCCCTACAGAACGGGCACGAGCAGCAGCGCCATGATATTGATGACCTTGATCAGCGGGTTGATCGCGGGCCCCGAGGTGTCCTTGTAGGGGTCGCCGACCGTGTCGCCGGTCACTGCGGCATGGTGCGCTTCCGACCCCTTGCCCCCGTGATGCCCATCCTCGATGTACTTCTTCGCGTTGTCCCAGGCGCCGCCGCCCGCGGTCTGCGAGATCGCCACGAACAGCCCGGTCACGATCGTCCCGATCAGCAGCCCCCCGAGGGCCTCGGTACCCAGGAACACGCCGACCAGAACGGGGACCAGCACCGGCAGCAGCGAGGGCACGATCATTTCGCGGATGGCCGCGCTGGTGAGCATATCCACGGCTCGAGTGTAGTCCGGCTTCGTGGTGCCCTCCATGATCCCGCTGATCTCGCGGAACTGGCGCCGCACCTCGTTCACGATGCCGGAGGCCGCGCGGCCGACCGACTCCATGGTCATCGACGCAAACAGGTACGGGATCAGGCCGCCGATAAACAGGCCCACGATCACGTTCGGATTGCTCAGCTCGAAGTTGTGCCCACCCCCGGTGTAATGCACCAGCTCGTGGGTGTAGTCGGCAAACAGCACCAGTGCCGCCAGGCCCGCCGAGCCGATGGCATAGCCCTTGGTCACGGCCTTCGTGGTGTTGCCCACCGAATCCAGCGCATCGGTGGTATCCCGAACCTCGGAGGGCAAGTCGGCCATCTCCGCGATGCCACCGGCGTTGTCCGTGATCGGACCGTAGGCGTCCATCGCCACGATAATCCCGGTCATCGACAGCATCGTGGTCGCGGCGATCGCGATGCCGTAGAGCCCGCCAAAGGCATAGGCCACCAGGATGGCGGCGCACACCGCCAGCACCGGCGCGGCGGTCGCCTTCATCGACAGCGCCAGACCGGCAATGATGTTGGTCGCATGGCCGGTCGTGGAGGCCTCGGCCAGATGGCGGACCGGCCGGAAGACCGTGGAGGTGTAGTAGTCCGTCGCCACCATGATGACGCCGGTCAGGACCAACCCCACCAGTGCCGCCCCGTACAGGCGCAGCGCGGCCCCGCTCTCGATCCCCATGCTGTTGGCCAGCGCGGTATCCGGAACCAGCACCAGGGTAATGGGCAGGAATGCCACGGCAGCCAGCCCCCCCGAGACGATTAGTCCCTTGTAGAGCCCCCGGATAATCTCGGAACCCTCGCGCGCCTTGACCACGAAGGTACCAATGATCGAGGCCAGGATCGCGCCGCCACCCAGCACCAGCGGATACACCGCGGCCATCAGCCCCAGCTCGGGAATCAGCAGCGTGCCCAGGATCATCGTCGCGATGATGGTCACTGCATAGGTCTCGAACAGGTCCGCGGCCATCCCGGCGCAGTCGCCCACGTTGTCGCCCACGTTGTCGGCGATCACCGCCGGGTTCCGCGGGTCATCCTCCGGAATACCGGCCTCGACCTTGCCCACCAGGTCCGCCCCGACATCCGCGCCCTTGGTGAAGATGCCACCACCCACACGGGCAAAGATGGAGATCAGCGAACCGCCCAGGGCCAGCCCGACCAGGGGCGAAAGTCCCACATCGCCCCCATCCGGTGTCAGCCACCAGAGCACGGCGAAATAGCCCGCCACCCCCAGCAGCCCGAGCCCGACCACCAGCAGGCCGGTCACCGCGCCCCCGCGGAAGGCCACATCCATCGCCGCCTCCAGGCTCGACTTCGCAGCCGCCGCCGTGCGCACATTGGCGCGCACCGCCACATGCATGCCAATGAACCCGGCGGCCCCGGAAAGCACGGCACCGATCAGAAACCCGACCGCGGAGCCGATGCCGATCACCAGCCACAGCCCTACGAACAGCACCACCCCGACCACTGCAATGGTCGTGTACTGCCGCTTCATGTAGGCCGAGGCGCCTTCCTGGATCGCGCGGGCGATCCGCCGCATCTCGTCGGTACCCTCCGATCGCGAAAGTACCCAGCGGATGGACAACAGACCGTAGACCAGCGCGACAACGCCGCACAGCAGCGCAAACACGAGGCCGGAAAGTGGCATGGACATGAGCTCCCCCTTCGATACGTCGTGACACAAGATCCTCCGGCGCAGCGGGCACCCGCGACGTTCAAGAAGAACGCGCCAGGCGCGACGCCACCGCCCGGGTCAGGCCCGGACATCCGGTTTGTGCAGCCCGGTCGTGCCTGCGCGCGACCGGTCGTCGAGGCGCGCGGCGGCCGCTGGCGCGGGCGTACAGCCTCGACAAACGTATCGGGGGATGGTGGGTCGGCCGGGAGATCACTCAGTGACCGGACCGCAAAAACCCCTTACAATGCTAGGGAACTTACGTGGTGCGATCCCGGCCGTCAAGCCATGCAGCCATCAGGGTTTTCGGAACCTGCGCCGACATTACCGTTCACAAAGAGCGTTGCTCGCGCACGACCGGGCCCGATTCGTCCCGCGGCCACACCGCGTATCCGATTCGCCGCATACAGGGACGCGGGCACGCAAGCGTGGAAGTCGCGTAAAATCCGCCACTTTCCAACTGACGCAAGCCCCTACTCGCAGGCCTTCCCATGACCAGTGCCCAACCAGCCACCCCGAACTGCTACTTCTGCCGGGTATCCGCCGGCCTGGCCGACCCGCTGATCTACGAGAACCGCTCGTTCGTCGCCCTGTTCGACACCAATCCGGTCAACCCCGGGCACGCACTCGTCATTCCCCGGCGCCACGTGGTCTCCCTGTTCGACCTCGACGACACCGAACAGGCGGACTACTTCGACGCGCTTCACGGCGTGCGCCGGGTCATCGAAGCCACGGACCTGGAAAAGCTGTACCGCAACATGCGCGTCCGCGAAGACCTGCGCGAGCGCCCCAAGGACCACATCGACAACGTCCTGGACCTGCCCTTCCTGGGCAATCCGCCCGATGCCTATACCGTCGGCAACAACGACGGCCGCATGGCCGGGCGCAGCATCGACCACCTGCACGTGATCCTGCTGCCGCGCTACGCGGGCGACGTCGAAGACCCTCGCGGCGGCATCCGCAACGTCATCCCGGATCGCGCGAACTACCACCGCCATGCCCACCCGGGCGTACGCACCGACACGGCCTGAACAACGCCAATGCCATGCGCGTGGCACGCCTCCACCAACCCCTCGGCGCAGTCGCCTGGCTCGCACTGACCGCGGCATCGTTGGGTCTGCCGACGGCCAGTGCCAGCGGGGACGAGGACCTCGGTGCACGCATTGCCCAGGAAGGCAACGACCGCGGGGCGACCGCCTGCATCCAGTGCCATGGCGAACAGGGTCAGGGCCAGTCGCAGCCGCCGTTCCCGCGCCTGGCGGGGCTGCCGGAGCAATACCTGGTGGAGCAGATGGAGGCCTACCGGGACGGCCTGCGCCCGAACGCCACCATGGCGCGGATCGCCCAGTACCTGAACGACGAAGAGATCGAAGCGATCAGCCGGCACTACGCGGAGATGGAACCGGCGGGCGGCCCGCATGACGTGCCGGGCGATCTGGCGGAACGAGGGCGCGAGATTGCCCTTGCAGGATTGCCGGAACGCAACGTCCAGTCCTGCGCCTCCTGCCATGGGGACGAAGGACGCGAACGGAACCCCAGCCTGCCGCCGCTGGCCGGCCACCCGCCCCGCTATCTGATGGCACAGCTCCAGGCCTATGTCCACGGCGCGCGCGAGACGTCCCTTGCCGGCTTGATGCAGGGCATCGTGAGCGAACTGGAAGAGGAAGAAATGGCGGCACTCGCGGCCTACTACGCCTCCCTGCCGGCCCGCGACGAATAACCAGGGCTCGCCGGCAACCTGTCCATTCGGCCTGGCACTACCCCGCTTCCACCGCCCCCGAGGCCGGATCAAACACCCATGGTTCGTCGCCGAGGCGGAACCGAAGAGTTCCCTCCACCCAGCCCAGCGCCTCGTAGCGTTGCGCCTCCGGATCCAGCTCCCCGTGGTGCTCAACACGCACCGGGATCGCATTCGCTTCCACCGAGTCGCCCAGCGATTCGCGATCCACGACCGTCAGGGTACGGTTCCCTGCAGGTCCTTCCTGCGCGAACACCACATGGCGCCCATCGTCGCTCCAGGGCCCGATCGTGACGCGGCCCCCGTACTGAAACGCCGCCGGGCTCGCCGCGCCGCTGTCCGCCCGCACCAGCCAGCCGGCGCTGTGGGCCGCACCGCTGGTGACCACCGCTACCCAGGCATCGTCCGGGGATGCCCTGGCCTCCCGGAATCGCGTTGTCGCACCGAAGGCGTTCTGCGCGTCCGCCTGGAGATCGCCGGGCAGGTTTTCAATGCCAAGGAGCGTGGCACCCTCCGCCGTCCGAACAGACGCCTCACGGATGTCGAGCGGCGCCAGCACGGACGCCTCGCCGTACCCGGACGGATGCTCTTCCTCCCCCCACGGCGTGCAACCACTGATCACGGCCAACGTGACCACCACACCCGCAGCCAACCGGGGCGCGACGCGCCGAACCGAGCGGCCGTGTCCAGGCCAAAACGCGCCCGCGCCCGACCGCTCCGCCAGCACATCCTTGCATTTTCGACTGTTCGCGAGACCCCGCATCCCCCTCCAACGACACACACCTGCATCCGCAGAACTTATAGTGGGTGTCCTCTTTATGGTGTAGAAACGGGCGGGTAGAACCACTACCCGCTGCACAACACGCCCCGTCTCGGAACGCTTTGTCTCGAAAAACTGGGGGGGCACCAACGCGGGCGCGCGAGTAAATCAGCGTCTCCTTAATGGCAGACTGCATGGAAGCCATGCCTGATTCGGGTCCGTTGCAATGATCTTCGACATAACACGGTGAAAATGAAGCGCCCTCCTCCCCTGCTGTCCACCGGTTTCGAGCCTCAAGGTGCAAGTGCCTGCCAATGGCTTGGCCTGGCCCTCCTGGTCTCCCTGGTCTTGTGGATTCTCGTTCCCCCGGCGGCCTTGGCCTCCACATCCACCGAACAGACGATCGAGATCGGCGAGCTCGGCAGCATGACGCTGCGCGAACCGGCGACCTTCTGGGTCACCGACCGCGCGTACGAGCCATCTGAACTGCCGCTCGATCAGTTCCGCCCTCTGACCAGTGATCAAATCAACCGCGGCATCACAAAAGAGGCCCACTGGGTCCGGGTCCGGCTGTCCAATGCAGACGCGGAACAGCCGCAACACTGGGTTCTGCACCACGAGACCAGCTACCTGGATGAAATGGCCGTCTATTTCTCCGATAACGGCGCCCCACTGGAAAAAGTGCTGCTCAGTGACCGGCAGCCCTTCGCGGAGCGCCTGCTCAACTACCGGACACTCGCGTTTCCCCATACCACCCCGGCGGATGGTTACACCGACCTGTTTCTCCGGCTGCAGTACACGAAGCCCGACGCCATGTCGCTGAACGTCTTCCTGAGCCGTGCGGATCACTTCCACAGCCAGTCACGGGGCGAGTACCTCATCTACGGTGGTTACTACGGCCTGTTGGCGGCTCTGATCATCATCGCCGGGACCTTCTCGCTGATCATGCGCCAGGGTGTTTACCTGTGGTACGCCGCATTCCTGCTGGCCAGCATTCTGATGTGGGCGCTGCTGAACGGTTTTGCCTTCCAGTACCTCTGGCCCAATTCCGTGTTCTGGCACAACGAGGGCTTTCACATCGTATTCCTGGCGGTCGCCATCACCGCCCTGCAGTTCTCGCGCCTGTTTCTCCAGACTCGATACTGCTGTCCCCGCATCGACAAGGTCATCCTTGCGGCCCAGGGCATCATGGTTGCCGGAATCTTCTTGCGGTTCGCAGGCTTCTACACGCCAGTCCTGTACCTCTCCTTCGCCTCCCTGGCTCTACTCGCATTGCTACCCATCCTGGGCACGATCGCCTACCGGAACGGCATGCGTTATGCCCTCTGGTACACAGTGGCCTGGAGCCTCTACGGTCTGGGCCTGCTGATCAGTGTGTTCAGCGCCGGCACTTCATTGTTTGCATGGGGCATGGCACCACTGGCGTACGCCCAGGCCTTTAGCGCGCTAGAAGCCGTGTTCCTGCTGGTCGCTCTGGGAGAAAGGTTGATCGACTGGGACCGGGACCGCCTGCAGGCGCTGAAGATCGCCAACCAGGACCCGCTCACCGGGCTGGGCAACCGCCGCGCACTCAACGCGGCATTTGATCGCGTAAAGGCAATCCCCCGATCCAGCGAACTGTCGGTGTTCCTGATCATGATCGACCTGGACAACTTCAAGGCAATCAATGACCACTATGGCCATGATGCCGGCGACCGCATCCTCACCCGACTCGGCAATCTCCTGCTGCAGTTATCCCGGCATCAGGACATCTGCATCCGCTACGGTGGCGAGGAATTTGCCATCCTGCTTGAGGCACCCGGGCCGGAACAGGTTCGCCTGATGGCCGAGCGGATCCGCAAAGAATTTTCCGACACGCCCACGGATTACGAGGGCCACCGCATTGAGCACACTCTGACCGCCGGCATCGGCATGGCCCCATCAGCCGGTCGCCGGTTTGACCCGGACGCCCTCATCCGCCAAGCCGATGCCGCGTTGTATCAAGCCAAAAACGCCGGGCGGAACCGGGTCGTCTTCCAAATGAGTGAACCAGAATCCCCAGAAGGTCAGGACTAGTGCTTCGCATCGCTGCCGTGTTGCTGGGCCTTGTGATCCTTGCCAGCTACATCGGAGTGCAACACTGGGAGGCCATGCGGGTGCTCCAGGACATCGAGGCCGGTGACGGACCGAGCGCGCTGAAGGACCGCACCCCCGAACCCGCGCGCGAAACGCTTACGGTCACGACGAGCGAAGGGGCCATCGAAGCCGACCTCTACCATCCCCGGCAGGATGTCGGCGCCCGTATTGTCCTTGTGCCGGGCTTTACGCCAGAGGGCAAGGACGACCCCCGCCTGGTACAACTCGCCAATACACTGGCCCGGGCACGCTTCCTGGTGCTGGTCCCCGATCTGGAGGGCACGAAAGCCCTGAGGATCCGAACCCAGGATGCCGCCGCCATCGCGGATGCCGCTGCCCTGTTGTCCCGTCTGGAGGCAGAGCGCACGCCGGATGACCAAGACGTCGGGGTCGCGGCAATCTCTTACGCCGTGGGCCTGGCCGCGCTCGCGACGCTAACGCCACAGGGAGAAGCGAGCATCGACTTCCTGGTCGGGATCGGCGGCTACTACGACACGAAGAACGTCATCACCTTCGCCACGACCGGGGCCTTCCAGGAGCTCGGGTCAGACCGCTGGATAACCAGGACTCCCGATCCACTGGCGAAGTGGCTATTCCTGCGCGGCAATCTGCACATCCTTAATGACCCCGCAGACCGCGAGATCCTCGACGAAATTGCCTGGCGGCGCATGCACGATCCCGAGGCCCCGACCGACGAGCTGGCCGCCGGTCTCGGCGAAGAGGGGCGAAGCCTATTGGCGTTAATCCGGAACGATGACCAGGAACGCGTGCCAGGGCTCCTCGAAGACCTACCTGCAAGCGCACAGGAGGCCATCGACATGCTATCCCTGAGCCATCGGGACCTCTCGCACCTTTCCAGCGGGGCGCTCCTGATCCACGGCCGCGACGACAACATGATTCCCCACACCGAAAGCGAGCGCCTCGCCCATGCAGTCGGCGAGACCGACCTGCATCTGATCGATGGCTTCTCCCACATCGATGCGCGAGGCGTGGGCCTGGTGGGCCAGTGGCAGCTCATCCGTGCCGTAACCAACCTGTTGGCTTGGCGGGACAACTGACCTGCGACAGGGGCACCTTCTCGCCCGGTCACCGCCTACTGGACTGCCCTCGTCCCGCGGCAGCCGGGATACTGCGTGCACCCCCAGAACTCCTGCCCCATGTTGGAGCCCCGACGGGCCTTGCGCTTCACCATGGCGCTGCCGCACTTCGAGCAGGCTTGGCCTGGGAAGATCATGGGTGTCCTTATCTTTTCGCCATCCTGCCGCTCCCTGACCCTCGCCCGTGCCAAACGAGCCTAGGCCAGTCCGTGCGAAGTTGCCATCGCCGCCATCGGCCAGAAAGCCGGGCTGGAGAACGCGGCGCCGCGCCCCGGTCAGGCCGGTCGACGCGCGCCCGATCTTGGGTATGCTGCAGGTAGGCCCCGGCTATCGCCCGCGATCCGCAGCGGCCGGGATTCCGGCACCCGCGCGGGCGTCGGGGCGCGCCCCGAATCACGCGGCGCCGCAGCCCGATGCCGCGCGCATTAACCAGGAGCCACACCGTCATGGGCATGGCCTGTTGTGCACCGCACGGCGCGAACGCCGGCATCAACCCCTGCCACTGTGGCGCAGCCCATACCCAGGCGGCCCTCCGGCGCATCGAGGCCGACCTGAACCGGCGCCAGTTCCTTGGCGGTGTCGCCGCCGTGCTGGGCATGTTCGCGGGCTTCGGCCTCGCCCCGCGCGAGCTCAAGGCCGGCGAACCCGGCCAGCCGCTGCTGCTCACCCACCTGCGACTGTTCGATGGCGAGACCCTCGAGCTGCGCGAGGACGTGGACATCCTGATCGCGGACGGCCGCATCGCCGCGCTGCCCCGACGCGGCGAGGGCCCGACCGCCGCACGCACAATCGACTGCGGCGGGCGCGCGGTCATCCCCGGCCTGATCGACGCCCACTGGCACAGCACGCTGGTCGGGGTTAGCCAGCTGACCGCCATGACCGCGGACATCGGATTCCTGCACCTGATGGCCGGGCGCGAGGCCGGCGCGACCCTGATGCGCGGCTTCACCACTGTGCGCGATCTCGGCGGCCCGGCCTTCGGCCTGAAGATGGCCATCGACCGCGGCGCGGTGGCCGGCCCGCGCATCTTCCCCTGCGGCGCGATGATCTCCCAGACCTCCGGGCACGGCGATTTTCGCCAGCGCCACGAATTGCCACGCATGCCGAGCACCCCGCCGAATTACATCGAGAGCAGCGGTGTCGCTGCGATCGCCGATGGCGTGGACGAGGTGCTGCGCCGCACCCGGGAACAGCTGATGCAAGGCGCCAGCCAGATCAAGATCATGGCCGGGGGCGGCGTCTCCAGCCTGTACGATCCGCTGGACACCGCCCAGTACCTGGAAGAGGAGATGCGTGCCGCCGTGCGCGCCGCCGCCGACTGGGGCACCTACGTATGCGCCCATGTCTACACGCCGCAGGGCATCCAGCGCGCGATCCGCGCCGGGGTGCGCTCCATCGAACACGGCCAGCTCGCCGACGAGGAGACGGTGCGCATGATGGCGGACGCCAACGTGTGGTGGAGCATTCAGCCCTTCCTGGACGACGAGGACGCCAACCCGAAGACGGACCCCGTCTCCCGGGCCAAGCAGCTCCAGGTGAGCGCGGGCACCGAGCGCGCCTTCGAACTGGGCCGCCAGTACGGCGTGCCCATGGCCTTCGGCACCGACATCCTTTTCAGCCCCGAGGGCGCCGCCAGCCAGGGCCGCCAGCTCGCCAAGCTGACCCGCTTCATGTCCCCGCTGGAGGCCCTGCACATGGCCACCGGCGCGGCCGGCCAACTGCTCGCCCTGTCCGGCGACCGCGCCCCCTACCCCGGCCGCCTCGGCGTCATCGCCGAAGGGGCCCTGGCCGACCTGCTCGTGGTCGATGCCGACCCGGCAGCCGGCCTGGACTGGCTGGATGCACCCGCCGACCACCTGGACCTGATCATGAAGGGCGGCAGTATCGTCCGGAACCAGCTGGCCCACGCCTGACCCCAGCCACCCGCGCGGGGGAAACACGAAACCCGCCTTGGTGCGGACGAACCTTGCCTTTGGCCGGATGCGCTTGCACACCCGATCCCGTCAGTTCGCGCATACTCGTCCTCCGGCCATTCAGGTCCGCAGGGGCATCACGACTCAACCGCCCGTACAGTGATTCGCGAAGGCGAAAGCATCGTTCATCGTCCATTGGGCTTGCGGCGTGTTGGCCATCCGCTCGCACCAGGCGGGTGACCCCACCCGGGAGGCAGGCGCGGCCTCCACCGGCTGCGGCTCCGGCTCTGGCGCCATCAGGAGATCCATCGCCACCATGCGCTCGTCCGTCATGAACGCCTCCACCTGATCACCCAGCGCGAGCATCCCTTCCAGTACCGCGTGGCCCTGCCGAGGATCGCGCAGCATCAGGGCCTCCAGTCGCCCCCCGACCCGCTCGGTGGCACGATCAAACCGCATCTCCGCTGCCTGGAACCGGTCCGAGTCCGCAAACAACGCCTCCAGCTCCTGATCGATCACGGCACGTTCCGCCGCGTCCACCGGCACCAGATGCGTCTCCGCCCAGACCACCATCTCCTCCATCTGCGCAATCATGCGAGCGGTGTATTCACCCGCCAGGCGCCGACCCAGAGCGTCCGCCGCCGCCTGGTCATCCACGGCCTCCAGCTCGTCACCAATCGCCTCGAAGACGGCCGCCTGGTCGTGCAGATTCGCCAGTACCCGATCCGCCACCATCCCGGCATCCAGCGCCAGGGACTCCGCGGCAACCGGAGCGGCATCCGTTTCGGCATCCGCCGTCTGTTCCGTTCCACAACCCAGGGGGAGAAGAATCATCAGCGCCGCAAGCGCCAACCATCGTTGCGTAATCATATCTGCAGCCCTCCATATCAGGGGCTGTCGAACGACGGCGGGTGGGAGTGAACGGCCGCCGTCCGGCGGGGAATCCACCGGGCCACGGCCCGCGGATCAGGGGACAGGCAGATCCGGCGACCCACGGCTCCCGACCAAGGTCTTGCGCTCGCTCCGCCCGGAATACTCCGCACTTCCTGAGTATAGATCCGCAAGCATCTCGCGCCGCCCGGAATCACCAGCGCCGGAGCATCGCCGACCAAGGGCGACAGGACACCCCGCTGCAGGTATGGTGTGGCCATGGGACAAGGCAGTCCCACAGTCGGGCCGGGACGCGCCCGACCCGGTTACGGAAAGACCAGGGAGCGAACATGTCAGGGAAGGGAATCTTGGTCGGCCTCGTGGTACTCACTGCCGCGGGCTTCGGCTACTACCACTACGAACTCCAACAGGCGGAGCAGAAACTCGACGACCTGGTCGAACGGCTCCAGCCACTCGGCACACTGCATTACACCAACGTCGGGGTTGGCCTGGGCGGCAGCCTGTACGTAGACGGTCTGCTGTTCGAGCCCCACAATACGGCGGTGGGCCGCATGCGGGCGGAACGCGTCTCACTGGAAGCCGGCAACCTGTGGCGACTCGCCCGCCTTCGACACACGCTGGACGCCCGCCGCCTCCCACAAGAATTCGGGTTCTCGGTGCAGGGCCTGACCCTTCCGGCCGGGCTGGTCACCGGCAATCAAGGCGACCCACCCGCGCTGTCGCTGGACACCGCCGGATGCGGTTCCTACCACGCCGCTCCGCCGGACGAATTGATGTCGGCGCTTGGCTACCACGACATCCCTCTGGATTTTGCGGTCCGCTACGACCTGGCAGACGGCAACGACCGCATGACCGTGCACAGCACCTTCGGCATGGGGCCGTTAAGTGCTGGCTCGTCCACTGCACATTTCTCGCTTGAGGCCCGCTCCAACCGGGCGCGCGATCTCGCACCGGCGCTGATCAACGCCCCCCTGCAGTCAATGACGGTGGTTTTCGAGGATCGTGGCTACTACCCCGCATTGATGGAATTCTGCGCGGCCGAAATGGATATGACCCTCGAGGACTACACCGAGCACCACATGGGCGAATGGGTCGAGGCCTGGCGCCCCTTCGGCCTGCAGCCGGGGCCCACGCTGGTCGCAGCCTATGAACACTTCATCCAGGCCCCCCGCGACCTTTCGCTGCGGATCGGTCCAATCGACAATCCGATGCTTCTCTGGGCGAACCTGGACTCGGCCGAACGCATGCTGGGCCAGATCGAACATCGCCTGAGCGTGGCGGGCAGACACTTTGGCCCAGTGGACCTTTACCCGGTCGCCCCGGAGCCCGCCCGGACGACCCCTCAGCCCCAAACGAACTGGCCCCAAATGCGGCCCGAACGCGACACGCAAGCCGAACCCTCAACAACCGCCACCATTGCACTGACGGCTCTGGAAGAGCACATCGGACACACACTCCGCATTACCCTCGCCGACGGACGCGCGCGCAACGGTGAGCTGCTGGCCATCGAGGGGGATCGCATCCGCGTGCGTCGTCGCGTCGGCAGCGGCTATATGGAGGCGCCGATCGCTCTCTCCGCGATCGCCGAGGTACGCCGCCTGCGCTGAAGCCATCCCACCCCGGTGACTACCACTCGACCCGACAGTCCTGTGCACAGGTGACAGTTCTTACGAAATCACGGGTGTCCTCGTCGTGACGCTCCGCTCATGAAACGCCCGGCAGGCTTTCACGATTCGATCCTGCTCCCATGGATTAAACATTACCAACGGACACTCGACACGTCCGGGCCGGGTCCAAAAACCACGAAAAGTTAGTGAAGAACGAAATTCACCAGGACGCAGGTAGAGGAAGAGCGTCACGCTGCCCGTCTGAACCATGGTGAAGCTCCCCACATTCTCGACCTCCGACCACGGCACGAATACAGCGCCAAAACGGCACATACGGTCAAACGAAACCCCATACGGATCGAGTGTCAGCACCCGCCGTGGCTTGCTCAGGATACCAATCAACCATGGTGCCAACGCCAGAAGCAGAAACGCCAGCGGACCGAACAGAATCCACCCGGCTGGCGCCGCCCGGTGGGCGAACTCGAGCAAAAGCAGGGCCGGAGCAACCAGCATGGCCAGAAAGCTGGCTGGAACCCACCGTGTTTCTGAAAATACGACCGCGCCGCCGGATTCATCCATTCCTCTCGCCCCCCATGACTCGTCTTTGTGCTTTCGCAGCGAATCAGAGGCGTGGATTCCGGCGGCCCAGGCTCCCCGAATCTCGCGCCTTGGAGGACGGGCCGAACACCGTGGCGAGAATCATCCGCGTGGAGATCGCGATCAACACCACCCCCAGTAGCAGCATGCCATCGACCACCCAGCCGTTCTCGAACCACGACAGGAGCGGATCCGAGTTTCCGAGTCGTTCCGCCAGGCCGAGTCCCAGCAACATCGCTCCGGGCGTATGCACCATGAAGGCAAGCCGCATCGCCCGCGCCCGGTCATCCTGCCTCGGCGCCACATCGTTTCCATGCCCCGAATCGGACTCGTGCCCAGCGCCATCAGACTCCTGCCCCGCGACGTCGGTAACCAGAGGGTCCCGCCTCGGGTTCACATTTGTCTCCTGCGCCGGCGATACGGACGGGTATCGCCGCACGAACATCCGACCAAGACCGGCGGGAACGACCACAAACCCGAAGAACAAGACCGTCAGCGCCACCCCCATCGACGGGTCGCCACCGGCGATAGCCCAGCCTGCAAAGAGCACGACAACGGGCAGCATCAGCGTTGCGAGGGCGTACCGCACCCGAGGCCCCAGTGCGGCCCGCCTGGCCATAAACAGGATTCCCAGTGCGACCAGCACTGAGGGGATATACAGAATCAGTAAAACCATGCGCGCCTCCATGCGTCGCTATTAACCACTCTCGGCCCGGGTCAGATCAGGCCTACTAATCCAGGGACAGAACCCGACCCCACAGCCCCTTCTATCAGCCGGGCCCGATATTTGCCAGCCAGTGCTCTCGCCGCTCGCGGTGTGTCCTCACCTGCTAGACCGTCGTAATGCCGCATTCTTGTAAACGAACGCCCTGACTGCCTCAACATACCGCTCCGGGTGTGTCACATGAGGTACGTGGCCAGCGCCCGACAAGGTAACGACCTCCCCCATCGGCAACGCGTCTGCGAGCATGGCGACCACTGGTCCGAAGGTGGGTGGGCTCTGATCTCCCACGGTGAGAAGGGCTGGCCGCGAGAACCCCTTGATCCAGTCCAGATCGAAGGCAAACTGTTCCGGATCGTTTGATTCGTCGAGAAAAGTGGGCGCATTTTCGATCATGGTCTGCCGGAACTCCCACGGAAGCTGTGCCCAGGTTCCGGGGCCGAGCGCCACGGTCTCGACGAACTGCTCCGCGGCACCGGCATGATCGCCAGCCGCGATGCGCTCGACCACCGCACTGATCCGCCTCTCGGCGTCCCGGAGCGTCGGCGCCATGGCGGGATCATCTTCCAGCAACGAGAACAACGGCGGCTCGTGCCCGATCACCCCCCGGACCAGATCCGGCCGTTCGCCGGCCAACCGAAGCGTGATCGACGCACCAAAGGAGTTCCCCACCACCCATAGGGCCCCAAGTTCGAGATGCTCGATCAAGGCAGCGAGGTCTGCGACATCCTCGCGAACGCTGCCTTGCGTGGCCGGCCGCTCGCTTTCGCCATGTCCGCGCCGGTCATAAGCGAGGACCCGGAATGAATCGGCCAGTAGCGGGACCACCGGCTCCCAGGTCCGGTGGGATACCCAGCTCCCGTGCACCAGCACGATGGGAATGTCGCCCGTGCCGGTGAGTTCATGGAAGAGGCGGACGTCGTTCACGGTTGCCAATGCCATTCCTGCCCCTCCTCGACCGGGACCTGCGAGCAAGAAATCATGGGTGTCCCCTAAATCCTACGGCAAGCCTTCATGGGTGTCCTCTTCTTTGCTCACCGAAAGCGAGCGCCTCGCCCGTGCCATCGGCGAGACCGACCTGCACCGGATCGACGGCTTCTCCCACATCGATCCACAAGGCGTGGGGCTCATCGGCCAGTGGCAACGTGTGCGCGCGATGATGGACCTGCTGGCCCGGCGGTCGGATTGACGCTGCGGACCGTAACGAGGCCGACCCCGCTATTTGGTTTTTCGTCAGGGGTCCCTCTGGGGGTAACCCTCCGGCTTTGTCACCGCGATCTTCCAGATGTCTTCATCCCGGGACAGGCCGGAAAAAACATAGCCCTTCTCTTTGCACCACGCGTTTACGTCATCACCACAGGGGGCGTACGTGGTCAGCAGAACCGCGTTGGTTCCGGGAGCCAGCCGATCCATGGCCTGATTGATCGACAGCAGGTACCCGGGACACGTCTGCCCGCGTACATCAATCGACACGGTACCGTCCTCGTGTTCACGAATGTCGGCTGAGATCGTTTTGCCAGGGACCCGCCTGCCAAATCGCCACCACATCTCGCCCTCCTTCAAATACATAACGGGATCCAGCCCCGAAAACGGGTCGTTGGCCTTCGTCGCCAGAGCGGCAACGGCCGAGGGGCATCAGCCTAAAGACACGACGGGACCGGAACTTTCCGCCCTTCCATGCTCTACTCGTCCTCCCGAAGGCCGGGGAAACACCGGTCCCTACACACGCATGTGACGACGGCTTTGCTCAGCCATTCGTCACCACTTCGAACAACAAAACGCCCCACATTGCCAACAGAAGCAGCGTGCTAACTAAGTACGCATCGCGTCGCCGTGGAATATTCGAGTTCTGCAGGTGCAATAAGCTGTGGATCATTCGCATTCCCGCATAGGCCCAAGCCACGGCGACCAGGAGCGGGCCGCTATGCCCCGAAACGTAGGCCAGCAAGCCGCCGACATAGAACAGCACCGGCATTTCGAACAGATTCGAGTAATGCTGATACGCCGAACGCATGTAACCGGGCGGCTCATCACCATCACCATAGCGAAAGTACTCCACGCGCAACCCGGCACGCAGGGCCTTCACGGCAGTCGCGACCATGTATGCCGCAATAAGGAACGTCCAGCCCACCAGCGCAAACAAGGGATACAGGATTGCCGCCGCCGCCATCGCCTCACCTCTCCGTTCAATTCATATCCGCGGAAGGGTCGAATGACTGGCAGGCTAGCGCACAAGAAGATATGTTCAAGGACATAAATTAAACACGAAGGCGGTCAACGGAATGCCCTACACCAAGGAACACAAGGAGCTGAGCCGCAGGCGCATCCTCGACAGTGCCAGCCGCCTATTTTCCCGGCGCGGCTTCGATGCAGTGACACTCGACGATCTGATGCACGATGCCGGGTTGACGCGGGGAGCCTTCTACAATCACTTCGACGACAAGGCCGACGTATACGCCCAGGCTATCGTCCACGCCGCCAATAATACGCCCTTCGCGCATCACATCGACGTGGAGAACCCGCACCTGCCAGCCATCGAGGAAATGCTGGATCGGTACCTCAGCCGTGAGCACATCGATCAACCGGATCGAGCCGATCCACCGTGTCCTCTCGCCTTTCTGGTCACGGACGTGGGGATTCGGGAGGAAAAGGTTCGGGATGCCTACAGCCAGGTACACCACAGCCTGGTGGATCTAATCGGCCGTTCGTTGCACCAGAGCTCCCGTGACGCTCAGACAGTAGGCCTGGCCGTCTCGGCATTGATGATCGGCGGCGTAGCCATCGGCCGGGCCCTGAATAGCCCCGCCACGGCAGAAGCATTACTGCATAGCTGCCGCGACGCGGCCAAGCAGCTCCTGCGCAATGCCGCGCCGGGGCAGCAGCTCACTGGAACTGCAGGCACGGCATCATCGGCTGGCGGGCCGGTGGGGCCAGCCTGAAACCCCGGGCCGGAGCACGATAGCCGACTGCAAGGCGAAGCCCGGTAACGGGGAACCAAGACAAGGTCCAACCTGGGTAGTCCGTCGCTGCATCAACGTGTCAGCCAGCCGCGATCCGCAACAAGGAACCGCAAGAAACGCGCCTTGACCGCAACATTCTGCAAGCCCCCGTGCGATCCGATTTCTAGACTCGAATCCGGTGATGCCGATCCGGACCCCGCTCTCGCGAGGCAGCGCCTCCCCGACGGTCCGTTATTCACATCACCGGTGCACCCAACGCCATGTGTACACCAAGCATGGAACGGAGGCTGACCATGACCAGAATCCCACTGATGCTGCTGACCGCGATGCTTGCAACCGGGGTTGCAGCCCAGAACGATCCCACCCACTCAGCGGTCGGAGCCAAGCAGCAGCTCGGCACGGTCTCGTTCGGCGCAAATTGCGTGGGCGAAGCCGCAAAGGCGTTTGACCATGCCCTCGGGCTGATGCACCACATGATGTACGAGCAGGCCCGCGGCGAGTTCGCCACGATCGCCGAGGCCCACCCCGACTGCGCGATGGCCCACTGGGGGGTGGCGACCACGTTGTTCCAGCCGCTGTGGGCCACCACGCCGAGCGATGCCGAAGTGGCTCGTGGCCGCGACGCGATCGAGCAGGCGCGCGCCACGGTCAACGATGAGCGCGAACAGGCGCTGATCGAGGCCACCGCGGCCTTCTTCGAGCCGGACACCGACCGGCAATGGGATCGCCTCGCCGGCTGGACCCAGGGCATGGCGACCGCGTACCGGGCCTACCCGGACGATCACGACATCGCTGCGCTCTACGCGCTGTCACTGCTGACCGAAGCCACACGGGCCGATGACCGCGATGCGCTACACGACGAGGCCGAGGCGATCCTCAAGCGCGCGTGGGAAGAGGAGTCGACCCACCCTGGCGCCATCCACTACGCGATTCATGCCACCGACGCCGACGGGCGTGCCGAGAACGCCCTCGCGATGGTCGAATCCTACGGCAAGATCGCGCCCGACGTGCCGCACGCACTGCACATGCCGTCGCACATCTACGTACGCCTTGGCGACTGGCCGCAGGTGATCGACTGGAACGAGCGCGCGGCCGAAGTCGCGCGGGAACACGACGTCAACGGTGCGATCTCGTTCCACTACATCCATGCCGTCGACTACCTCGTCTACGGTCATCTGCAGCGCGGCGAAGACTCGGCCGCCGACGAGATTCACCGGACCGCGTTCGACGAGGGTCGTCACCAGGGTTCCTTCCCCGGGGCGTTTCACCTGGCCGCGATACCGGCACGGCTGGCGGTCGAGCAGCGTGACTGGGACGCTGCGGCCGCGATCGAGCCACGCGTGCCCGACTACATCGCCTGGGAGAACTTCCATTGGGCCGAGGGCCTGAGCTGGTACGCCCGCGGCCTGGGCGCGGTCAACACCGGCGATCTGGAAACCGCCCGCGAGGCCGAGCAGCGGCTGGCGAACCTGGCCGAAGGAGCCGAATCGGCCCCTGACGACCGCTTCCCGGTCTACATCGAGGCCGACCGGCACATCCTCGCCGGCTTCATCGCGCATACCGAAGGCGACCACGAGCGTGCTGTCGAACTGTTGCGCACGGCCGGCGAGCTCGAGTCCTCGGTGGAGAAACACCCGGTGAGCCCGGGCGCACTGTTTCCACCCTACGAGGCGCTCGGCGAGCTGCTGCTCGCACTGGACCGCCCGGACGAGGCGCTAACCGCGTTCGAGCAGTCCGACGGCATGTGGCCGGGACGTTACAACACGCTCTTCGGTGCCGTTCGTGCCGCCGAGGCAGCGGGTGATGCGGATGCGGCGGCACGCTGGGCGGCGCGGCTGCTAGAGATTGCGCCGAACACCGAGCGCAATACCATCGACCGAGCCCAGGTGCTGGCACGCCACGACTGAGCCGGTATCCGCGCTCGCGGTGTGATGCATCGAGGCCATCAATGCCTGGGACTCGGCGACGAGCCAGACCGGCCGCTGTTCCGGTGAGAACCCCAACTGAGAGACAGCGGCCGGTCGCCCACCACATGCTTGACGAAGACAAGAATCATGGGTGTCCTCTTCTTCTGCGGTTCGTGGCCAAAGAACCCATTCCAAGCCTCCAACAACTCCGGTTGCCGACGCTCGACAACCCCCGTATCTCCTCGCCCCGCTGTCATCGCCGTTAGCCCTTTTTGCGGGCCTCGTCCACGTCGTCCGCCAGCCACGCCTTGATCAGGGATTGGTAGGGCATGTCACGCTTGTTGGCTTCGATCTTGATGCGGTCGAGGAGCGACTCCGGCAAGCGCAGGGAGATCGTCCGGGTAGAAGGCTTGAGATTCGGGAGCTCAACCGCCGCGGCGCGGTTCCAATCGACGTAGTCGCTGGAATCATGACTCTCCCAGAACGCCCGCTCTTCTACCTCGTCCTGGAACTCAGGAATCTTCTTGGTCTTGCTCATAGATGGCTCGCTCTTTGCGGTGCATATCTCGGGCCGAAATCACACGGATTCTCGTGCTTCGCTCGCGCAGCGTGAACGTAATGTGCAGCCGGCGACCTTCATGAGTGATACCCAACGCGTGGTAGCGGGGCTCACTCCGACTGTGTACCACGTCCGCCAGAACCAGCAACGGGGTATTGAAGAACACCTGCTCCGCCTCTGACTGGCCCACACCATGTTTGTCCACGCTCTTCCGGGCATTTCCCTCGTCCCAGTCGAACCCGGTAATGTCCTTCCACTGGATCATCTGTGTATATTACCAACGTATACAGCCTGCCTCCAGAGACAGCCCGCTTTTCCGTGTATGCATGTCGGTCTGCAACGGCGCCAACCAGCGCGGAACAACCTGCGGCTTAAGGCGTACAAGCCCGTCCCCCCGCACCTGAAAAGAGGCCCGCCGACACCCCGAGACCCTTGATAAAACACCGACCTGCCGATACCGCCGCGCTCCTCATGCACTCCACTCGCCCCAGCGCTGCCACATGGTGGGTAGCCCGCCCCCTGCCGACATGCCGCACGAACTGCACCGGATCGATCTGGAGGCGCTCCAGGATCGGCGGTATATGCTCCGGGATGGCACCCCGCTTGTCCTCCCGGATCGCGCGCCCGGCCCAGTCCACCAGCTCCAGGTAGTCCTCCGTCGTAAACACCACCGCGTTAGCGTGCGGGTCAGCACCCTCCCGGCCCAGGACGCTCAGGCTGGGTTGGGCCTCGTCAGAACCCTCTCTCTCCTGCCTGTCGCACTTGGAAGCCAACATTCGGATACGTTGCTGGATCGAAGTGAAATCGGACGCCTCGGGTGTGTCCGCCATCCCGGCGCGGACCGGGTTCAGATCCACGTAGCTCATGCAGGTCAGCACGGCCGCGTCGTCCAGCAGCGCCTGGCTCTTGTAGCGGCCTTCCCAAAAGCGGCCCTTGCAGCCATCCTCTGCATTCGCCCGCCGCGCCAGATGTTCGTTCAGGCTGCGCATGAACCACGACAGGTCCTGCAGTCGGTCCCGCCACTCGGCAATCTGTAGCTGCGCCCGCTCGCGCTCTGCCACCGTCTTGGTCTGCCCCGCCCGATAGCGGGCTACCAGCACCGGCAAGGAGAACAGCCGCTCCCAGCGCTCCATTACCTCGCCTTCGCTCCACGCCGCCGCGCGGTCTGCATCCAAGCGCACCACCAGGTGATAGTGGTTCGACATCACCGCATACGCGCACACGTCCACCGCGAACACGCCCTGCAGCTCGCGCAAGCGCTCCAGCACCCAGCCGCGCCGGTGCTCGTAGTTCTTGCCCGAATAGGAATCCTCGCCACACAGGAACGCGCGGCGAACACAGCGACAAATACAGTGGTAATACGGCGTCGTCTCGACCGAGACGAGCTCCTTCCTGGCGCGCGTCATCTCCGGACCCTCCCTGGTCCATATACTCCCCACAAACCTAGACAGCCCGCCTCAGACCGTCAAGAAATCATGGGTGTCCTCTTCTTCGCCGTTACGCCACAAACCTAGTCAGCCCGCCTCAGGCCGTCAAGAAATCATGGGTGTCCTCTTCTTCCTTTCTAGCCCGCCTCAGGCCGTCAAGAAATCATGGGTGTCCTCTTCTTCCTTTCTATGTATTCCTCAGGAACATACTCAAGAGAAATATAGCCCACCTCTTCGCCTTGGTATTCAACGCTAATTCGATCCCCTTCGTCGGGGATCACAAGCGTATAAGATCTACCGTTCTTTGCTTTGAACTCTTTCCTGCACATTATATTTCCCTAGACCGTCCAGAAATCATGGGCGTCCTCTTCTTCAGTTAATATTATGTGGCGCCTCTAATTTCTGTCCTGGTTTGCAATACCGAATGGCACATGAACCATGGGAATATCACCCGCCTCCGATTGCAAATGGGTCCTCTGATCATCAAAAAACATGTGCGGCTTAAGAACGGACAAGATTCTGTCTTTCTTCATACCCCCTAGAAAAAATGTCTCGTTTGCACTCACACCCCAATTCTCAAGCGTCGTTATGACTCGCTCATGCGCCGGGGCATTCCTAGCAGTGACGATCGCTGTTCGCAAAATACGCTTGTATTCCCTGTCTTTTTCCTCTTCTCGATCCTCAAGCTTTTGCATAAAAGACAACTTTTTAAATAAATCTGCCAAAGGACCGGGATTGTGCGGTATATGGGATTTCTCGACTTCATGCCGATGGAACGCGTTCAACTCACCGTCTCTAAACACGGCCTCCGATTCGTCATCTGCGATAACTCCATCGAAATCAAACGCAATCCTCAGTTCGCCGTCTTCTAAATCGTCGATAACCTTGGTTGGCAGAACCGCACCGGCAGGATATCGATAATCAATAGCCTTCACCACATCCTGTTCGTTCGCTGAAAGAAACAGGGATGCATTAAAGGCTGGTATATATCCGTACGGAGACTTACCTTCCATGAACGCTGCCCTGGATATATCCAAACCATGGTGTTTGATTGACCGAAAGACACGCTTGCCTGTCGCCGCCGAATTCCGCGATAACAACACAACTTCTACAGGCTGCTCGGAACTGAACCTATTGTTTATTCCTAGAAACCGGCGAATAAATGGAAACGCGACCCCTTTATCAAGGACAACGTCCAAGTGATCCTCTTGAAACTCTTTATATGCCTTCGGACCGTCTTTTCGAAAGACTTCGTCAGACTCGCTCAGGTCGAAAAGCGCACTTGACGAAACGGCGATAACCAGCTTCCGCTCAATTGGGTACGGCATGTTCTTTGCCTTCCAAGCTCTAACAATTATTGGGTGGCGAAACTCGATATGGCTTTAAAGCGATGGACTTCGCCCCTGATTCCAATGTTGGTTGGCCTTTTCCCCTACCATAATACTCGACACCTAGCAACTCCATCGAATGCCCAAAATAACCACGATAAAACTCAATCACACCAATTTCATCCGAGCTGTTTCGGCTCCATTGAGGGTTACCGCAGTCCGACTCGTTCCTTCCCCATTTCGACCCCAATCTCCTGCATAGCTAACGCCCTATAGTCAGATGCCTGAACACAGATTCCTCATAAACCCTGCAAGCGCCTCGTCAGGGTCTGACGATTCGGACGCGATCATCTCAATCCCCCATTGACCAAGCACTGCCTCCTGAATCGCATTTGGCCTGTGTGTAAAAACGAATGACTTCGGCTGAACTCCTCCACACCCATGCTCGCGCCACAGCTTCGCCAACCTGTGAAAAATAAAGCGGAGGTTTACGTCGGATAGGCTGTATCCGATAAAAAGCACAGATCTGCCCAAAAGATCAGATCGCAGTTTTATGTCCAATGGGGTCTCAAACTCCATCCTCTCGTAGTAACTAGTTTCATCCAACACAATAGATGAGTCATCATCGAAATCCCCGTGGAATTTAACAATCTGCACAACGCCTTCCCGAATTTGAGCCATATCAGAAACGCCGGCCACTTTCGTGTATGGTCGACTATATAGGTCAAATGCCTTCTCTATCCAACGATCGTAATTAGTGGTGTAGATTATGGGGAATTGCGATGTCGCAATAAGCTTATGGACCTCCTCATTACGCAAGTCAATGCTAGGCGAATGCCAATTAGTGTCCATCCAGCTCCTTAGTGGACCAATGCTTCCCTTCCGAAGGCGATAATACTCAGCCAGGGCCAAGTCTTCACCGAAGCTTCTAAAAACTTCGGGATCATAGCCAAGCTCACCAGCCATGTGATCGATAAGCCCGGACCAGGTTGGCAAACCGAGACGCTTCGACACCCCTGCCCCTACAAACAGGATTAACGATTGCTCTCGATATGCGGATATAAGATCGTCCATCATAGGCGCTCTTTTTCAAGGTATTTTTTGAATTTGTCGAACGCACGCTTTCTCATCGATATCTGATTTTTAACATTGCCTAGCTCAGCGAATGTTTCGCTGTACCCGCTTGGGATAAAAACACAATCCCATTGGAATGAACGATCGCCCGCTGGAGTTTCTGCGATCCGTCCGTCGACAGAACCATCGAAGATATGGATTCTTTTAGCGTCGCAATACGCGATAATAGTTTTAGCCGTTACTGATGGGTCATCTAGGCGACCAAGAAGAGAGGAAAACATATCCGCTTTCAGTTTATCCCAAAAAACCTGGGTCAACCCGCCAGGGAACCCCCCCAATGCCCCTATATACAGGCCCGTGTGTTCCACGAAGACGGGGCGACCCACATGCCGAAACGCCTTCAGTACTTTATCGCGTACAATGTCATTGGTCTCGGCGGTTTGTATTTCGCGAATCTCGAGCGGCACGGGTGTAACCTTGATATCCAATCCAGACAGTAGCTCCTCGACCTCCTGCACCTTGTGGCGATTTTTGGTAACGAAATGAAGAATCATCTGATCTGCCTTTATTTATTGGCTCGCAACTTGGGGCAGGCCTTTCCTTTTGCCCCTCATGCCTAAAGCGATCCCACAAAAAAGGCGCCGATCGACGGCGCCCTCTTCTGCTCCTGCGTGACCATTTCCCTGGCTCCGCTTCTTTGGGTCTCGGCCTCGCGGGTCAATCCCAGCTCAACGCCCCACCCGTCTGATACTCCGTAACCCGCGTCTCAAAGAAGTTCTTCTCCTTCTTCAGATCAAGCACTTCGCTCATCCACGGGAACGGGTTGTCAGCCCCCGGATACAGCTCGGCCAGGCCGATCTGCGCACAGCGGCGGTTGGCGATGAAGTGCAGGTATTCCTCGAACATCTGCGCGTTCATGCCGAGCACGCCGCGGGGCATGGTGTCGCGGGCGTACTGCGCCTCCAGCTCGACGGCATCCGAGATCAGGGTGCGCATCTCGTTCTTGAAGTCTTCGGTCCACAGGTGCGGGTTCTCGAGCTTGATCTGGTTGATCACGTCGATCCCGAAGTTCATGTGCATGGACTCGTCGCGCAGGATGTACTGGAACTGCTCGGCCACACCCGTCATCTTGTTGCGCCGGCCCATGGAGAGGATCTGCACGAAGCCGACGTAGAAGAAGATGCCCTCGAACACGACGTAGAAGGCGATCAGCTCGCGCAGCAGCTTCTGGTCCGCCTCCGGGGTGCCGGTGCGGAAGTTCGGGTCCGCCAGGTGCTTGGTGAATGGCAGCGCCCACTCCGCCTTGGTGGCGACGGAGGGCACCTCGCGGTACATGTTGAAGATCTCGCCCTCGTCCAGGCCCAAGGACTCCACGCAGTACTGGTAGGCATGGGTGTGCAGCGCCTCCTCGAAGGCCTGGCGCAGCAGGTACTGGCGGCACTCGGGGTTGGTGATGTGGCGGTACACGGCCAGCACCAGGTTGTTCGCCACCAGCGAGTCAGCGGTGGAGAAGAAGCCGAGGTTGCGCTTGACGATGGTGCGCTCGTCCTCGGTCAGGCCATTCGGGTCCTTCCACAGGGCGATGTCCGCGTTCATGTTGATTTCCTGCGGCATCCAGTGGTTGGCGCAGCCGTCCAGGTACTTCTGCCAGGCCCACTTGTACTTGAAGGGCACGAGCTGGTTGAGGTCCGCGTGGCAGTTGATGATCTTCTTGTCATCCACGCGGATGCGCTCGGCACCCATCTCGATGTCTTCCAGACCGGTGCCGGTCAGGGCGTCCTCGTTCGGCTCGGCCAGCGGCTGGCCGGCGTTTTCCGGCTCCGGCGAGACGCTGGGTGCGGCGCCGGCGGTGCTCATCAGGGCTTCGTTCTCCTGAAAGCCCATGCCCGGGCGTACGGCGGGCTCTTGCTGGCCTTCGCCCTTGATGGCTGCGATCGGATCGTCCCAGGAAAGCATAGTGTCCCCTCTTCTTTCGGTGGCGGTCCGGCGTGATGGCCGGGCCTTTGTTCAATGAGTCGTGTCAGTGCGTCGTTCGGTGTCTGTGCGTGCCCGCGCGGGGCCTGCCTTACTGGCAGGCCTCGCAGTCCGGGTCGAGGATGGAGCACGCCTTGGGCGCTTCCGGCTCGGACGCCTGCTGGCCGCCGGAGACGGCGTTCAGCTTGTTGGCGCGCGAGGAGTCGGCCACGGTGCTCTTTTCCACGTGGGTCGCGCCCATGGAGCGCAGGTAGTAGGTGGTCTTCAGCCCGCGCACCCAGGCCAGCTTGTACAGGGCGTCCAGCTTGGGCCCGGAGGGCTCGGCCATGTACAGGTTCAGGCTCTGGGCCTGGTCGATCCACTTCTGCCGGCGCGAGGCGGCCTCGACCAGCCAGCGGGTGTCCAGCTCGAACGCGGTGGCGTACAGGGCCTTGAGGTCCTCCGGCACGCGGTCCAGCGGCTGCACCGAGCCGTCGTAGTACTTGAGGTCGTTGACCATGACCTCGTCCCACAGCTCGCGGTCTTTCAGGTCGCGCACCAGGTACGGGTTGATCACGGTGAACTCGCCCGACAGGTTCGATTTGACGAACAGGTTCTGGTAGGTCGGCTCGATCGACTGGCTGACCCCGCAGATGTTGGAGATGGTCGCGGTCGGCGCGATCGCCATGGTGTTGGAGTTGCGCATGCCGATCTTCTTCACCCGCTTGCGCAGGGTGTCCCAGTCCAGGCGCTGGGTGGTGTCCATCTGCAGGTACTCGCCGCGCGAGTCGGCCAGCTTCTTCACCGAGTCGATCGGCAGGATGCCCTGGCTCCACAGGCTGCCGGGGAAGCTCTCGTAGCGCCCGCGCTCCTCGGCCAGATCGGTCGAGGCCTTGATCGCGTAGTAGGACACCGCCTCCATGGAGGTATCGGCGAACTCCACCGCCGCCTCGGAGGCATACGGCATGCGCAGCTTGTACAGCGCATCCTGGAAGCCCATGATCCCCAGCCCCACCGGGCGGTGGCGCAGGTTGGAGCGCCGCGCCTGCGGCACGGAGTAGTAGTTGTAGTCGATCACGTTGTCGAGCATGCGCATGGCCGTGTTCACGGTCTGCTCGAGCTTGTCCTGATCCAGCTCGCCGGCCTCGTTCACGTGCGCGGCCAGGTTGATGGAGCCCAGGTTGCACACGGCGATCTCGTCATCCGAGGTGTTCAGGGTGATCTCGGTGCAGAGATTCGAGCTGTGAACCACGCCGGTGTGTTGCTGCGGGCTGCGCAGGTTGCACGGGTCCTTGAAGGTCATCCACGGATGGCCGGTCTCGAACAGCATGCCGAGCATCTTCCGCCACAGGTCCACGGCCTTCATGGTCTTGTGCACGCGCAGCTCGCCGCGCGCGGCCTTCTCTTCGTATTCGCCGTAGCGCTTCTCGAACTCGGCGCCGACCAGGTCGTGCAGGTCCGGGGTCTCGTTCGGGGAGAACAGGGTCCACTCGCCGTCTTCGGCCACGCGCTTCATGAACAGGTCCGGGATCCAGTTGGCGCTGTTCATGTCGTGGGTGCGGCGGCGGTCGTCGCCGGTGTTCTTGCGCAGCTCGATGAACTCCTCGACATCGATGTGCCAGGTCTCGAGGTAGGCGCACACGGCGCCCTTGCGCTTGCCGCCCTGGTTCACCGCCACGGCGGTGTCGTTGGCCACCTTCAGGAACGGGACCACGCCCTGCGACTTGCCGTTGGTGCCCTTGATGTGGGCGCCCATGCCGCGCACGCGGGTCCAGTCGTTGCCCAGCCCGCCGGCAAACTTGGACAGCAGCGCGTTGTCGCGGATCGCGCTGTAGATGCCGTCCAGGTCGTCCGGGACGCTGGTCAGGTAGCAGCTGGAGAGCTGCGGGCGCAGGGTGCCGGAGTTGAACAGCGTCGGCGTGGAGCTCATGAAGTCGAACGAGCTCAGCAGGTTGTAGAACTCGATCGCGCGCGCCTCGCGGTCGATCTCGTTGATCGCCAGGCCCATCGCCACGCGCATGAAGAATGCCTGCGGCAGCTCGAAGCGGGTGCCGTCAGAATGGATGAAGTAGCGGTCGTACAGGGTCTGCAGGCCCAGGTAGGTGAACTGCAGGTCGCGCTCGGGCTTGATCGCCGCGCCCAGCTTGTCGAGGTCGTAGCGGGTCAGCTCGCTGTCGACCAGCTCCAGGTCGGCGGCGCGGCGGATGTAGGCGCCGAAGTACTCGGCGTAGCGCTCGGCCAGCTGCGCCTGGGTGGCCTCTTCCGGGCGACCGTGCACGAAGCTCAGGGCCTCGCGGCGCAGGGCGTCCATCAGCAGGCGCGCGGTGACCTCGGAGTAGTTCGGCTCCTTCTCGATCATCACGCGGGCGGCCATCACCAGCGCGGTGGCCACATCCTTCTCGGCGACGCCGTCGAACAGGTTGCGGCGCGCCTCGGTCAGGATCTTCTGGCCGTCCACGTGCTCGATGCCGTCACAGGCCTCGGCGACGACCGCCTGCAGGCGCGCCTCGTCCAGCGGGGCCTGGGTGCCGTCGGCGCGGGTCACGTTCAGGCTGGCGGCAGCCTCCTGCTCTTCCGGGGACTGCTCGGCGGCCTCGGCGGCGCGCTTCTGCGCCTGCTGCTCGCGATAGATCACGTAGGCCCGCGCGACCTTGTGGTGGCCACCGCGCATCAGGGCCAGTTCCACCTGGTCCTGGATATCCTCGATATGCACCGTCATGCCCTGGGTGCCGGCGCGGCGGAACAGGCTGTCCACCACCTGCCCGGCCACTTCCTTCGACACCTCGTGGATGCGGCGGCTGGCCGCGGCATTGCCGCCCTCCACCGCGAGAAAGGCCTTGGTCACCGCCACCTCGATCTTGGAGGCATCGAAGCCCGTGACCTTGCCGTTACGGCGAATCACCTGGTGCTGGCCCGGGCTGGTCGCCAGGACCTCGGCCGACGGTTCGGCCTGCGGCGGGTACTGGGTGCCCTCGGGGGCTTCGGCGGTGTAGGGTTCGCTGTTCATGACGGCCTCGCGCTGGTGTTGGATCGAACGTGAAGTACTATAGATCGGGGATCCGGAACTGCATAGCCACTAGATATAGTGGTTCGCGAAAGAACAAGCCGCGCACAACCCGTGAGCAAGCTGTGGATAAAAACGGCGATTCCCCGTCCTGCCGCCGTTCCCGGAGGGGCGCCCGGGTTATCCACCAAACGCCGATGTAGTGACTGCCCGGCCCGCGATCCGGCCCGCGCGATCATGAAAATGTTTTATCGACCGCGATTAACCAAATGCGTCCCGCCCTTCCCGCCGGCGCGGCGTTCCCCCGGTGCCCGTGACCGCGTTGGACAAAGCCGTCCGGCCTCCCAATAATCCCCGCCATATCGATCCCCGATCCGGGATGGCCCGCGAGCTGTGGGCGCACCCCGGATCCCGCTACCCGATTCATGGAACCCGGGCCCACGCCCGACGATCCGGTATCGTGTGCAGCACTCGCAGGGACGGCCCCGCCGCCCCCGCCACGGAATTCATTGTTGCGAGATGGAGAGCGCCATGAGCGACGCCAAGAAGTCCAAGAAGGACAAGAAGAACGCATCCGGCAAGGCCCAGGCCGAGACCCCGAAGATGGCCAGCGCCACCGGGGCCGTGCAGGCCGCCACCGGCGCCGTCCAGCTGGGCGGCGCCACCGAGTCCGAACCGAAAAAGGGCGGCAGCGGCAAGGAAGCGCGCCACTGCCCGCTCTTGATCCTGGGCTCCGGCCCGGCCGGCTGGACCGCCGCGGTCTACGCCGCGCGCGCCAACCTGAACCCGGTCGTGATCACCGGCCTGGAACAGGGCGGCCAGCTGATGACCACCACCGACGTGGACAACTGGCCGGGCGACAACGAGGGCGTGCAGGGCCCCGAACTGATGCAGCGCATGCAGAAGCATGCCGAGCGTTTCGACACCGAGGTGATCTTCGACCACATCCACACGGTGCAGCTGAAGGACAAGCCCTACCGCCTGACCGGCGACTCCGGGGAATACACCTGTGATGCCCTGATCATCTGCACCGGGGCCTCCGCGCAGTACCTGGGGCTGGAGTCCGAGACCACCTTCGCCGGCAAGGGTGTCTCCGCCTGCGCGACCTGCGACGGCTTCTTCTACCGCAATCAGAAGGTCGCGGTGATCGGCGGCGGCAACACCGCCGTGGAAGAGGCCCTGTACCTGTCCAACATCGCCTCCGAGGTGGTGCTGGTGCACCGCCGCGATGCCCTGCGCGCGGAGAAGATCCTGCAGGACAAGCTGTTCGAGAAGGAAAAGAACGGCAACATCACCATCGAGTGGAACCACACCCTGGACGAGATCCTCGGCGACGCGACCGGCGTGACCGGTGCCCGCCTGAAGCACGCCCAGAGCGGCGAGACGAAGGACATCGACGTGATGGGCGTGTTCATCGCGATCGGCCACAAGCCGAACACCGACATCTTCCAGGGCCAGCTGGGCATGGAGGGCGGCTACATCAAGGTGCAAAGCGGCCTGGAAGGCAACGCCACCGCGACCTCCGTACCGGGTGTGTTTGCCGCCGGCGACGTGATGGACCATGTCTACCGCCAGGCGGTCACCTCCGCCGGCACCGGCTGCATGGCCGCACTGGACGCGGAGAAGTACCTGGACAAGCTCGGTTGATCACGTGAGCGCCGAGGGCGATACCCAGGCACCGCACCCGCCGGAGAACGACTCGGGCGACACGCCCGAACGTGTCGAACTGCGCGACGGCCTGGCCGACGTGGACCCGGCCGCCTGGGACGCCCTCACCGGCGGCACCGAGCCGTTCCTGCGCCACGCCTTCCTGGAGGGCCTGGAACGCCACGAGTGTCTGGGGCGCCAGTTCGGCTGGTTCCCGCAGCATGTGCTGATCTTCCGCGACGACCAGCTGGTCGCGGCCGCACCGGCCTACGCCAAGACCAACAACTACGGCGAGTTCGTGTTCGACTTCGCCTGGGAGAGCGCGTGGAACCGCCAGGGCCTCAACTACTACCCCAAGCTGGTCGTCTCCGTACCCTACACCCCGGCCACCGGGCCGCGCCTGCTGGTGCACCCGGAGGCGCCGGACTTCGATCACCTGCGCACCCTGCTCGTGCGCGCCCTGGTCACCCGCGGGCGCGAACTGAACGCCTCGGGCGTGAACATCCTGTTCCCCAACCAGGATGATCTGGACGTGACCCGCGAACTGGGCTTGGCCAAGCGCATGGGCTGCCAGTACCACTGGACCAACGCGGACTACGCAAGCTTCGACGACTTCCTGGCCGCGCTCAGCTCGAAAAAGCGCAAGAACATCAAGCGCGAACGCCGCCGCGTCAATGAGGCCGGCATCGAGTTCCGCACGCTGACCGGGGCCACCGGATCGCCCGAGGACTGGGCGCGCTTCCACCGTTTCTACGTCGACACCTTCGAGAAGCACATGGGCATCCCGACGCTGTCGGAGGCCTTTTTTGTGGAGACGGCTGCGGCGCTGGGCGATCAGGTGGTGCTGTTCGAGGCCCGGCGACCCGGCGCGGCGGGCGACGACGAGACCATCGCCGCGGCCCTTTGCTACCGCAGCCACGACACCCTGTACGGGCGCTTCTGGGGCTGCACCGAGGAGCTGGCCGACCTGCACTTCGAGACCTGCTACTACCAGGGCATCGAATTCTGCATCCACGAAGGACTGGCCCGCTTCGAGCCCGGCGCCCAGGGCGAACACAAGATCCCGCGCGGCTTCCTGCCCACGCCCACCTACTCCGCCCACATGATCCTGACCGAGGGCTTCGACCAGCCCGTACGCGACTTCTGCGAACGCGAGGCCCAGATGATGCAGGCCCACTGCGAACGCCTGCACGAACACTCGCCATACCGGCAGGTCCAACCCGACGATGCACCTCGCGCCTGAACCATCCCCCGTAGGAGGCCAGCCCTCTGGCCGATGGGGGCTATCCCTGCGCCCCATCGCGCAGGGGGCTGCGCTCCTACAACCCCCCGCACGCCGGACCCAACCCGTAGGAGGCCAGCCCTCTGGCCGATGGGGGGTAGCCCATGCCGCAATCGCCGAGAGGGCTCGGCTCCTACAAGGCTTGGCATACCACCGGGGCCCGGGTCGCCCCGCAGAGACGATCTTCGTGGGAGCGGGCTCGCCCGCGAAGCCCCTGCCCGCGCGGGGCGCCGCCACAGGCCCTTCGCCTGCAAGCAGGCTCCTACAAAACCCGGGCCTCCAATCTCGGGGCATGCACGGAAGCGCCCCATGAACTCCAGCCCGCAGATCACCCTGCCCTGGCTGGATCCGGAGCACCCGGAGGCCCCGTTCCCGGACCCGGCGCATGCCCTGACCGAGCCGAACGGCCTGCTCGCGGCCGGGGGCGATCTGTCCGTGCCACGTCTGCTCAATGCCTACCGCTCCGGCGTGTTCCCCTGGTTCGAGGCCGGGCAGCCGATCCTGTGGTGGAGCCCGGACCCGCGCGCGGTGCTGGAGCCGGGTCACTTCCGCCTGCACCGCAGCCTGAAGAAGGCGATCCGAAACCGTGGCTACACGGTCAGCTTCGATCGCGCCTTCGAGGCCGTGATCGAGGCCTGCGCCGCGCCGCGCGACTACGCCGACGGGACGTGGATCACCGCCAGCATGCAGCAGGCCTACATCGCCCTGCACCGCACGGGGCACGCACACTCGGTGGAGGTCTGGGACGGTCCGCGCCTGATCGGCGGGCTCTATGGCGTGGCCGTGGGGCGGCTGTTCTGCGGCGAGTCCATGTTCTCGCGCGAGCGCGACGCCTCCAAGGTCGCGCTCGCCTGGCTCAGCCGCCACCTGGTCGCCTGGGGCTGGCCGCTGGTGGATGTGCAGATGGAGACCGCCCATCTTCTCAACCTGGGGGCCGTGACCCTGCCCCGCCGCGAGTTCATCGCCCGCATCCGCGACATCGCGAACGAACCCGTCGAACCCGGCCCGTGGCGCACCGACCCGACCCTGAGCCCCCTCGACCCCGGCTGGAACACCGCCGCATAACAACAGTGTCGCCCATGCTCTTTGTGGGAGCGGGCTTGCCCGCGAATGGCTTTTACCAAGTTCCGACGCGGGCAGGGACTTCGCGGGCAAGCCCGCTCCCACAGGCCACTGCCACACCCCCCCGCTCCCTCCACAGAGCTCCCTCCCCGCTCGCCCCCGCCCCCGTCACTGCGAGGAGGCGCAGCCGACGTGGCAGTCTGCTGGGGGTATTCCGGCGCCGGGGGCTGAGTCGGGCGATTGCTTCGCGGCGCTCGCAATGACGGGATGGTGGAGCAACCGGGAACCCGTATGCCCGACACTGCGAGGCGCCCGCAGGGGCCAGGGCAGCCTCCGAAACCGGGCACGTCAGCCGGCGCACCCTTGGCCCCCGTTGCGGGTGCTTTATACTCCCGGCCATTAGGTGAACCGAGCGGGAGATTCGGGTGGGCAAGGCAGATCAGGGGGAATCGCGAGCCATGGCGCTCAACGGGCTGCGCGCGAGCCTGCTGCTGGCGCTGGCCGTGATCACGGCGGGCTGTGCGACGCTGGCGCCATCGCCACCTCAGGACCAGAGCAATATCTGCGAGATCTTCCGCGAGCAGCCACGCTGGTACGACTACGCGCGTGATTCCGAACGCGAATGGGGCACGCCCATCGCCACGCAGATGTCGTTCATCCAGCAGGAGTCCTCGTTCCGCAGCCACGTGCGCCCCGACCGCGAGCGGCTGCTGGGCTTCATCCCGTGGAGCCGGCCATCCTCCGCGCGGGGCTACGCCCAGGCGCAGGATCCGGTCTGGGGCGAATACCGGGAGGATGCCGGCAGTCGCTTCGCGCGGCGCACGCACATGAAACACGCCACCGACTTCATCGGCTGGTACAACGATCGCACCCGGCGCATGACCGGCGTACCGCTGCACAACGCGGAGCACCTCTACCTCGCCTACCACGAGGGTCAGGGCGGCTACAGCCGTGGCAGTTATCAGAACAAGCCGCAGGTGCGCTCCGCGGCGCGCCAGGTCGCCCAGCGGGCCGACCGCTACGAGTCCCAGCTGGCGAGCTGCGAATCCGAGTTCCGCTGCCGCCGCTTCTATCAGGTCTGGCCCTTCTGCCGCGGGTAGCCCGGTCGATGACGCGGGCTCCCGACCGGTAGATCCGGAATTACCGGTGCGCGGTTTCCGGGGCGACGATCCTTGTAGGAGCGGGCTCGCCCGCGAAGCCCCTGCCCGCGCCGGAGTCCATCGCAAGCCCTTCGCCTGCAAGCAGGCTCCTGCGCGGCCAGGCATGCGACCGGGGTCTGGTGGTCCATCATCCCGGCCGCAGCGAAGCGCCGGGATTTCCCACCGCAGCCTCCAACGTCGGGGCAACCCGACAGACTGCCGCGTCGGCGGCGCCTCCTCGCAGTGACGGGGGAGTCGCGTTCCCGACCGCTCGATCTCAACACGTGACGGCGGCACTTGAGGGAACCCGCACCGCCGTGTTCCAGTCTCCGGAGTACCCTCTTACGGACTACAAGGACGCACCATGAGCGACAATCCCACGGCCGGCTTTCGCTTCAACCACACCATGCTGCGCGTGAAGGATCCGCAGAAGGCGCTGGACTTCTACCAGCGCGTGTTCGGCATGCAGCTGGTGAAGACGCTGGACTTCCCGGAGTTCGAGTTCACGCTCTACTTCCTGGCGCAGATCGGCGAGGACGAACCGCAGCCGCCCAAGGACGCCGGCGAGGCCACCCGCTGGATGTTCAACCAGCGCGGCATCCTGGAGTTGACCTATAACTACGGCACCGAGAAGGACGCCGACTTCCACTACCACGACGGCAACGAAGAGCCACAGGGCTTCGGCCACATCTGCTTTTCGGTCCCGGATCTGGACGCGGCCGTACGCTGGTTCGACCAGAATGACGTGGAGTTCGTGAAGCGCCCGGACGAGGGCGGCCTGAAGGACATCGCCTTCGTGAAGGACCTCGACGGCTACTGGATCGAGATCCTCGAACCCAGCCGTCTGACGGGGCTGGGGCGGTAGGCCCCACCACCAACCGAGCGGGTGGCGCCGCCAGGTGGTGCCCGCCACCGGCGCTGGCGGGGGCTTCGCGCGCGAGCGCGCACCTGCAGGGATGGGGCTAGCCCTGGCTCATCGGAAAAGGCCAGCGATTCACCTCAGCGGGCGCTGTACCCGAACATAAAAAGGGCCCCATTACGGGGCCCTCCACTCTCCAGAGCGTTCCGGCGTTAGCGGCCGGTGCGATCGTCGCCCGATCGTTTAGACCTGGGTGTAGCGCAGGTAGGAGCGGATCTCCTCGAAGCCCTGCGGGAACTTCTTCTGCGCGTCCTCGTTGCTGACCGTCGGCGGGATGATCACGCGAGCACCCGGGGTCCAGTCGGCCGGCGTCGCGATGCCGTGCTGGTCACCGGTCTGCAACGCGTCGATCACACGCAGGATCTCGTCGAAGTTGCGGCCCACCGACATCGGGTAGGTCATCATCAGCCGGATCTTCTTGTTCGGGTCGATGATGTAGACCGAGCGCACGGCGGCGGTCTCGCTCTCGCCCGGGTGGATCATCTCGTAGAGCTCGGAAATCTTCTTGTCGGCGTCGGCGACGATCGGGAACTCCAACGTGGTGTTCTGGGTGTCGTTGACGTCCTCGATCCACTTGTTGTGCTCCTCGACCGTGTCGGTCGACAGCCCGAGCGGCTTGGTGTTGCGGTCCGCGAACTGCTTGGCCAGCTGCGCGGTACGGCCCATCTCGGTGGTGCACACCGGGGTGAAGTCGGCCGGGTGGCTGAAGAAGAAGCACCAGGAGTCGCCAATCCATTCGTGGAAGTCGATCTTGCCCTTGGTGGTGTCAATCTGGAAATTCGGTGCGGTATCGCCCAAACGCAGTGCCATGATGTACTCCTTGCTTTGAAAGTTTGATCGGGTCGTTCATGGGGTCGTGCCTCCATGTACGTCTTACTTTATCTGTCGACCCGAATATAGTGAATTACTTATTTCTTAGCGCAACGATAGTTTTTCACTAAAGCGGGCCAGGCAAGACGGCCCCTGCCCCAGCCCGCTCACCACGGGCCTACATGCGACGGAACAAGTCCACCAGGTCTTCACGCATGTCCTGACGACCCATCTCCTCGGTCGTGAAGCCGTCGCCATCGAAGTTCACGCCCAGCATCACCGCCTGACCCGCCTCCAGGTCGGGCTGGAGCGCCACCATGCGGAGCCCTTCCAGATAGTCAGCCACCGCTTCGTCGGCCTCCGCGACAGCCTGGACCTGCTTCTGCATCCACGAGGAGATGTGCAGCACCAGGGTGCCGTCCCACTCCGAGGCGGCGAGCTCCTGCAGGTAGGCGTGGGCCAGCGCCACGTTCTCATCGCGATCCAGCTCGCCCCCCAGCGCCAGGTAGGCCACGTCCTTGTCCGCGGTCACATGCACCGCGGCGGCGGCATCCTCGCCGGAGCGCAGCGTCGCGATCTGGAAGCCCGCCCGCGGATCGGCCGAGAGCATGGATGCGCCCAGGCCACCCGCCAGGGCACCACAGATGGGTGACGGATTATTGATCACGGCCATCGAACCGGCGCCCATCTGGTTGACGATGGCCTGCCCGACCCCGGCACTGGCCATGGAGCGGATGGTCTGTTGCTCGCCAAACGAAAGGGGCTCGGCAGCGGCCAGCATCGGGGTCGCCAGTAGGGCGGCGGACAGGGAGAGGGTCATTGCGGTCTTTTTCATCAGAGACTCCGGTCTTTAAGCTGTATTGGCATATCGTGTTTTACTGATGCTTATGGCGGTATCTCACCACTCCCGTCCCTTGTGACAGGCAGTGGCCGGACGTCCGACCGCCCACGCGGACGTCGTTTAAACCCGGGCGAGACGCGTTACCCGACCCGCCCGGGCACTTTCAGTCTTGCTCGTCGGCGTCGCCCTCCAGCTGGCTCAGACGGCGGTACAGGCTGCGCTCGCTGATCCCGAGGGTCCTTGCCAGCGCACGGCGGTCCCCGGGGTACACCGCAGCCGCGTGCCGCAGGTACTCGCGCTCGATCTCGTCCAGCGGGCGCAGTGACTGCGGGTGCAGCAACCCTTCCAGTCCGCCAGTCCTGGCCCCGACCGGGGACGGACCGCCTTGCCGCACGCGGTCCGGCAGGTGTTCCGGACGGATCGCCTCGCCGTCTGCCAGCAAGGCCGCGCGCTCGAGGATGTTGCGCAGCTCGCGCACATTGCCGGGGAAGGAATACTGCTCGAGAACTCTCAGCGTCTCGTCTTCCAGGCGCGGTGGCACGACCAGATCCAGGCGCTCGCCAAGGGCCTCCAGCAGCAACGGGATGTCCTCCACCCGCTCGCGCAGCGGGGGCACCTCGATCGGAAAGGTGTTGATGCGGTAGTAGAGGTCCTCGCGAAACTCGCCGGCACGCACCATGGACTCGAGGTCGCGGTGGGTCGCGCAGACCAGGCGGAAATCCGCCCGCCGCGACTCGACGCCTCCGACCCGGCGATAGGCATGGGTCTCCAGCAGCCGCAACAGCTTGACCTGCTGGCTCAGCGGGATATCCCCCACCTCGTCCAGGAACAGGGTGCCCCCGGCCGACGCCTCGACCAGCCCGGCCTTGGCCGACGCGGCGCCGGTAAAGGCACCGCGCTCGTGGCCGAACAGCTCGCTTTCGAACAGGGTTTCGGTCAGCCCCGAACATTCCACGGGCACGAACGGCGACTTGTGCCGCGGACTCGCCTCGTGAATCGCGCGGGCGATGAGTTCCTTGCCCGTGCCGGACTCGCCAAGCAGGAGGGCCGACGCATTGCTCGGTGCCACCCGGCTGATCATCCCCAGCATGGCATTGAAGGCCCTGGAGCGACCGACCAGCCCGCCGCTGCCCGCCTGTGGCGCGGACACCGGCAGGTGATGCAGGCGTTCGATCAGGTAACGGATCTCCCCGTCAGCATCCCGGATCGGCAGCAACTCGACGTCCACGTGCTCGCGCCCGGCCTCGGTGTGATGCACGTGCAGCACGCGTTCGCGGTGGCCACTGCCCAGGGCGGCCCGCAGGGGGCAGGACTCCCCCGCCTCGTCGCAGGGGCGGCGGAAGCCATGGGAGGCCTCGAAGCAGGTACGGCCGGAGCCATCGCGATCAGTCCCGTAGATGCGCTGGTAGGCGCCATTGGCCGCCAGGATCCGATAATCCGGGGACAGCAGGATGGCCGGTTCACGAAATACCTCCAGCACCTGGCGCAGGGTCCCCACGTTGGGGTCCAGGGGTGCCGACTCCTTCTTCGGGATGCTGGTCACGTCGCCTCGCAACAAGGGGTCCTGGAAGGCGTATCCGACGCCGGAACCGACGCCGTCACGCTGTCCCATAGACACGTTCAGCCGAGCGATGTTCAACACCATGGCATCACCCCTTACTGGTGACCTGACGGCCCGCCATCCGGACCCTGCCCCGCCGCCGGCTCCCTGCAGCCGCGAGGATGGGTGCCCTGAATGGCGGACTCGCGCATTCCCGAACGGCCCTGTGGCACGCGCCGGACGCTCCCGCCTAGTGATACCCGGTCTCCGGGGTCACCTTTCCGCGGAAGACCCAGTAGGTCCAGGCGGTGTAGCCCAGAATGATCGGGATCACGAACAACGCCCCCACCAGAATGAACAGCTGCGCATCCGGCGAGGAGGCGGCATCCCAGAAGGTGTAGTCCGGCGGCACCACGTACGGCCACTTGCTCACCAGCAGTCCCAGGTAGGTGGTGATGAACAGGGCAATCGTGGCGACGAACGGGATCCCTTCATCTCGCCGGCGCACCGCGCGGATCAGGACCCAGGCGGAGAACAGCGCCAGCGCCGGGAGCACCCAGAGGTACTGCCAGGTCCCCATCCAGCGCTCCATCACCTTCGGGTCGATGAACGGGGTAATCAGGCTCACCGCGCCGAACACCAGCAGCACGACCGCCAGCATCCAGGGCGCCACCCGATAGGCAAAGGCCTGGGTATCACCCTCGGTCTTCACAATCAGCCAGGTCGCGCCCAGCAGGGCATAGCCCGCCAGCAGCCCGATGCCGGTGAGGACGGTGAACGGCGTCAGCCAGTCGAGCGGACCGCCGGCGAAGCTGAAGCCGTCCATCTCGAAGCCCTGGATATAGGCACCGACCACCGCGCCCTGGGCGAAGGCCGCCACCGCCGAGCCGATCGCGAAGGCGGCGTTCCACAAGCCCTTGGAGCGGTGCGCCTTGAAGCGGAACTCGAAGGCCACGCCGCGGAAGATCAGCCCCGCCAGCATCAGGAAGACCCCGATATAAAGCGCCGGCAGGAACACCGAGTACACCAGCGGGAAGGCGGCCAGCAGGCCCGCGCCGCCGAGGATCAGCCAGGTCTCGTTGCCGTCCCACACCGGGGCGACGGAGTTCATCATCACGTCGCGCGAGGTCTCCCCCGGGGCGAAGGGGAAGAGGATCCCCACCCCGAGGTCGAACCCGTCCATCAGCACGTAGGCGATCACGCCCACGGCAATGATGACGACCCAGATCAGCGTGATATCGATCGTGGTTTCCATCACTTAGCTCCTTGCACCGCTGACCGCGGCGTCATCGACGAAGGTGTCAGCGGCCGACAGCGGACGCTTGGCGTGCGCCGGCGCATGCACGGCATCGGCCGGTTCCGGGCCCTGACGCACGATGCGCACCAGGTAGTAGACGCCCCCGGTGAACACCGCCGCGTAGACCGCCACATAGCCGATCAGGGTGAACAGGGCCATGCCACCGGTCAGGGCCGGGGTAATGCCCTCGGCATGATTCATCACGCCGTAGACCAGCCAGGGCGCGCGCCCGGTCTCGGTCACGAACCAGCCCGCGACCACCGCCAGGAACGGCGCCGGGATCATCCAGGCCAGCCCCTTGAGGAACAGCGGCGAGGCATACATCCGGCGGCGGAAGCGCAGCCAGGCGCCCGCCAGCGCGAACAGGATCATCACCATGCCAATCGTGACCATGATGCGGAACGACCAGAAGGTGATGCCCACCGGCGGACGTTCCTCGGCCGGAACCTCCAGCAGACCGGGCACTTCACCGTCGAGGTCGTGGGTGAGGATGAAGCTCGCCATCTTCGGGATACCGATCTCGAAGTGATTGGTCTCGTTGGCCGAGTCCGGGATCGCGAACAAGAGCAGCGGCGCCCCGCGCTCGGTCTCCCACACGCCTTCCATCGCCGCCACCTTGGTCGGCTGATGCTCGAAGGTGTTGAGGCCGTGGATGTCACCGACCACCAGCTGCGCCGGGGCCGCGAACAGCAGCACCCACATGGTGGTGCCCAGGGCCTTGCGGTTCATCACCACGTCGCGCTGGCGCAGCAGATACCAAGCGGAGACCCCGGCGACCACGAAGCCGGCGGTAAGCAGAGAGGCCAGCCCCATGTGGAAGAAGCGCGGCCAGAAACTCGGGTTGAAGATCGCCGTGATCCAGGACGTGACATGGAACACCCCGTCCTGCAGCTCGAAGCCGACCGGCGTTTGCATCCAGCTGTTGGCCACCAGGATCCAGAACGACGAGATGAAGGTGCCCAGCGCGACCATCAGGGCCGAGAACAGGTGCACGCCCTGCGGCACCCGGTCACGCCCGAACAGCAGCACGCCCAGGAACGCCGCCTCCAGGAAGAACGCGGTGAGTACCTCGTAGGACAGCACCGGCCCGAGGAAATTGGCCGTGGCATAGGAGAACGCACTCCAGTTGGTCCCGAACTGGAACGACATCACCAGGCCGGAGACCACGCCCATACCGAACACCACCGCGAAGATCTTGATCCAGAACTTCGAGATCTGGGTATAGATCGTGTCACCGGTCTTCCAGGCGCGAAATTCCAGAAACGCGATAAACGAAGCCAGCCCGATCGTGAACACCGGGAAGATCGCGTGAAACGAAACCACGAACGCGAACTGGATTCGCGAGAGTAGTATGGGGTCGAGCTCCATGGCCTTTCCTCCGTTATCAGGGGCACGCCGGGATGACGTATCGATGAACCCCTAACAAGTACCGTGCCAGAGTTCCGGTCCGGACCCCGGCGGCGCGCTGCAGGCGACTGGCCCGTGTCTTGGCGCCTGGCCAACGCCCGCCAATGCCGCCCCGGGTCTGCCAGTTTTGGCAGCCAGACCGCAGATGACTGCCATTTATGGCAGGCCGTCACCACCAGCACGGGCGCCCAGGCCCCGACGGGGCGGTCTGCCGGTGTTGGCATGCAACTTGTAAGCATTCCGTCACACGAAGCGCCCGGCAGACGGCGCGACCCTCAGAACTGGCCCGCCCGGTCCCCGGAGCGGCAGACGGATACGCGGAGAGAGCCATGCATCAGCCCGAAGACCCGAAGCACCCCGAGATTGACCAGGCCCTGGCCCGGCAGGCCCGGGAGACCTTGCGAGGACTGTCCCGGCGCGATTTCCTGAAGATCGCCGGTGCCGCCGGCCTGGTGTCGGCGACTGGCGTGCAGGCCGCCCCGGCCCGCGCGGCGGTCTCCAGCCAGGCGCGCATCGTGGTGCTCGGTGGCGGGGCCGCCGGCATGACCATGGCCGCCCGCCTGCGCGACCTGCTTGACGGCGCACGCATCACCATCGTCGAGCCCAGCGAGATCCATCATTACCAGCCCGGCTGGACCCTGGTGGCCGCGGGCGTTTATTCCGTGGGCGAGGTCCAGCGCCGCAATGAACGCTATATCCCGCGCGGCGTCGACTGGGTGCGCTCCGCGGTGGCGGCCATCGATCCCGAATCGCAACGGGTCGAGACCACCGACGGCGACCGGCTCGACTACGACTTCCTGGTGGTCGCCACCGGGCTGCACCTGGACTTTGAAGCCATCGAAGGGTTGCGCCGCGAGGATATCGGGCGTCCCGGCCTGACCAGCCTGTACGCCAGCGCCGAGGCCGCGCGCGATGCCTACGATCAGATCCATGCGTTCGGCGAAAACGGTGGGGTGGCGCGGTTTACCATCCCCAATACGCCGATCAAGTGTGCCGGGGCGCCGATCAAGGCGACCTTCATCGCCGATGACCTGCTGCGCTCGGCCGGTCAGCGCGCCGGGGCCGATTTCCACTATCACACGGGGTCGGACACCCTGTTCAGCGTGCAGCGCTTTGACCATATGGTGCGCGACCTGTACGCGGAACGCGGCGTGAGCGTGAACGACGGAGGTGCCCTGGTGGCGGTGGATGTCGACGCCCGCCAGGCCCAGTTCGAGACCCGCGACGGCGGGCGCGAGACGGTGGACTACGACTATCTCCACGTGACCCCGCCGATGCGCGCGCACGACTTTGTGCGTGACGCCGGGCTGGCGGTGGAGGACGGTCCCCTGGCGGCCGGAGGCTGGCTGGAGGTGGATGACCGCACGCTGCAGCATACGGATTACCCGAACATCTTCGGCGCCGGCGACGTCGTCGCGACCGCGATCGGCAAGACCGCCTCCACCGTGCGCTCGCATGGCGCGGTGATGCCGGACAACCTGGTGGACGTGATCCAGGATCGCGAACCGTCGCGGCAGTTCGACGGCTACACCTCCTGCCCGCTGATCACCGAAGTGGGCAAGGCCGCACTGGTGGAATTCGATTACACCCTGCAGGAGGTGCCGACCTTCAGCTTCCTCGACCAGGGGGAACCCAGCTGGATGTGGTGGCGCCTGAAGGTGCATATGATCAAGCCGCTGTACTTCAACATGCTGCGCGGGCGCTACCTGCGCTAGTCGATGCCGCAACCGGGCGAAACAGGCGCCCCGCCGCCGGACCACCGTGCCGCGCCGGGGCCATGGCTGCGCGCACGGCAACGGCCACACCGCCACTGGCTGGTGCTCAGTGCCGCCAGCACGCTGGTGGCCACGCTGGCGACCATTGCGCTGGCGGGGCTCGTGGCCTGGGCGGTGCACGGCACGCTGTTCGCCGCCGCCCCCCCGTACCTGCCGGGCATCCTGCTGGGCGGCCTCGCCTTGCTCGGTCTGCGCTATTCCGCCCAGGCCCTGCGCGACCTGGCGGGACACCGCCTCGCCTTTGCGGTCAAGCAGCAGCTGCGCACCGATCTCCTGCAACAGGTCCGGCATGCCGGGCCCGCGCGCCTGGCCGGACAGACGACCGCGGGCGCCTGGGCGGAGCAGTTCCAGACGCGGGTGGATGACCTGACCGGCTACTATGCGCGTTACCTGCCGGCCCGCCAGGCGGTCATCCTGACGCCACTGGCCATCCTGGCCGCGGCCTTCTGGCTGGACTGGCTCGCCGCCCTGCTGTTGCTGCTCGCCGCCCCGCTGATCCCGGCCTTCATGGCGATCGTCGGCATGGGTGCGGAACAGATCCACCGGCGTCAGCAAGAGGAGGCCAACCGTCTGGCGGGGCACTTCCTCGACCGCATCCGCAGCCTGGACTGGCTGCGCCGGGCCCGCGCCATCACGGCCACCGAGATCGAGGTCGTCGAGCGCAGCCACCAGCAACGCCGCCTGACCATGCGCACCCTCCGGGTCGCATTCCTGTCCTCGGCGATCATGGAGTTCTTCAGCGCGGTCGCGATCGGCATGGTCGCGATCTACATCGGCTTCGCCCTGTTCGGCGCCATCGACTATGGCCCGGCCGGGGACATCACCCTGTTCACCGGGTTGTTCATCCTGCTGCTGGCGCCGGAGTATTTCCTGCCCCTGCGCCAGTTCGCCCAGAGCTACCATGACCGCGCCGGTGCGCTGGCCGCCGCCGAGAGCCTCGCTCCCGCGCTTGCTTCGCCCAACGGGGCCGAGGCTTCAGCCGCGGTCACCGAGGTCACCGGCGGGGACGAGACCGACCCCTTGCTGAAACTCGAGGATGTGATGGTGCACTACCCGGGTCAGCGCACACCGGTCCTGCAGCATCTCGACCTCGAGATTCAAGCGGGGGCGCATCTCGCACTGACCGGCCCCAGTGGCAGCGGAAAATCCACCCTTCTGGCGGTATGTGTCGGCTTTCTGCCCCCCACCGAGGGCCGCATTCAACGCCATGCCCGGGCCCGCCATTTCGCCTGGATCGACCAGGATGCCCATCTGTTCCACGGTAGCCTGCGCGAAAACCTGCAGCTGGCCCGCCACGCAATGATCCCCGATGCAGAGATGGCCACGGCACTGGAACAGGCCGGGTTACCCCTCGACGCGCCCGAGCTCCCCGACGGCCTGGACACCGCCATCGGCGAGGCCCGGCACGGCCTCTCCGGCGGCCAGGCCCAGCGGGTCGCCGTCGCGCGCGCACTGCTCTCCGGGCACCGCCTCTGGCTGCTCGACGAACCCACCAGCGCGCTCGACGTGGAGACCGAAGAGGCACTCCTGGACACGCTGTTCCGGCTGGCCGACACCCGTGGCCTGACGCTGGTGATCGCGAGCCATCATGCCGCCATCCACCGGCGCTGCCCGCAACAGCTGGAGCTGGCGCCGGTCACGCCGGAGACACCCCATGCGTGACGAAACCCGCGCCAACCTCGCCTTTCTGCACCGCGTCTTCCGCCGGCGCCGCGTCTGGTACTGGGGCGCCTGGGGCCTGCTGGCATTGACCTGGATCGCCGGGATCGCCCTGCTGGCGCTGTCCGGCTGGTTTATCACCGCGACCGCGCTGGCCGGCGCCGGACTTCTGGCCACCCTGGACCTCTACGTACCGTCCGGTGGCATCCGTACCGCCGCGATCAGCCGCACCCTGGCACGCTATTTCGAGCGTCTGGTCTGTCACGAGGCGGTGCTGCGCAGCCTGGCCGATCTGCGCGGCCACAGCTTCCGCGGGCTCGCCGCACTGCCCATGGCACGCGTTCGCGCCTACCGCAGTGGCGACCTGCAGACCCGCCTGACCAGCGACATCGACACCCTCGATGGGATGCCCCTGCGGGTGGTCGGACCGATGGTCGCCGCGGCCATCACCCTCGTGGTCACGCTGGTCATCGCCATCTGGCTGGCGCCCTGGCCCGCCGCGGCCGTGCTCGCCGTCTCCGGTCTTGCAACGCTTGCCGTCTCCGCGCTGCTCGCCCTGGTCGGGCAGCGCCGCAGCCACGCGCTGGTGCAGGCCCGGGCACGCGAACGCATCGGGCTGTTCGACTACATCGGCGGCCTGGCCGAGCTTCTGGCCTACAACCGGGCCCGCGAACACGAGGCCTCGCTGCGCCGCGAGAACGCGACCTACGCGCGCCAGCAACGCGCCCAGGAGACATTTGGCGTCGGGTCCGAACAGGCCGTGCAGGCCGTGGTCGGCGCATCCGCGCTGCTGATGCTGGTCCTCGCCCTGGGCTGGTACCGCGACGGGACCCTGAGCGCGCCTGTGGCGTTACTGCTGCCGCTGATGACCCTGGGATTGGGCGAGGTCCTCGGCAGCCTGCCCGGGGCGTGGTGGCGTGCCGGCGAGAGCGTGAAGGCCGCCGGGCGCGTGCAGCATCTCGAAGCAGCCGGGCAGGCCCCGGCAGGAGCCGCACGCCCGGCCCCTGCCGACCACGCCCCCGTGCTGCAGGCCCACGGCCTGACCATCGGCTTTCACCGCGAACGCCCGCTGCTCGGCCCCCTGGACCTCGCCCCCGCGCGCGGCCGTCCGCTGGTGATCAGCGGGGCCAGCGGGCGCGGCAAGAGCACGCTGCTGGACACCCTCGCCGGCGAACTGCCGCCCCTGACCGGGCGCATCGCGCTTGGCGGCGACGATCTCGATCGAATCTCGGCCGACACCCGGTACCGCCATCTCAGCTACCTGCCTCAGGGGCTGCAACTGCCGGACACCTCCCTCCGCGACATCCTGGAGCCGCGTCACACGCCTCTCAGCGATGCGGCCCTGTGGGAGGCTCTGGAGCAGGTGGATCTGGCGGATGCCGTGCGTGGCACGGAAGAAGGTCTGGACTACCGCATCGGCGAAGCTGGCTCGTACCTCTCCGGCGGCCAGCGGCGCCGGCTCGCCCTGGCGGCGATCCTCCTTCAGGACCGTCCCGTCGTCCTGCTCGATGAACCCTTCGCCGGCCTCGACCCGAGGACTCTCGAGCGCGTGCTGCCCCGCATCGGCCCGTGGCTGAACCAGCGCCAGTGCCTGCTCGTGACCCACGCCCCGGAATCCCTGCCGCGCGACTGGCCCCGCCTCGATCTCGGCCGCCCCGCCCCCTCCTGAACCCGGACCGAAGGGATACCCCCGCAGTCGAGTAGTGTGCTGAGTTATGTGCAGAAGCTGGCAGGAGGTGAGCGGCCATGGTATTCGGGTTGGTTAGCGACCACCGGAACCCCTCAAGGAGGGCGAGACCATGACCACTCACAAGAG
>NZ_KB906513.1:42016-68009 GCF_000381445.1 Thioalkalivibrio sp. ALE22 | reverse complement strand
GTGCCGGACACCTATGCCGATGTCGAGGCCCTGCGCGAGGATGTGGGCTATGCCCCGGCCACCCGCGTGGAAGACGGCATCGCCCGGTTCGTGGACTGGTATCTGGGGTATTACCGGGCGGCCGCCTGATGGGCGTCTACCGCAAGACCCTGCAACTGCTCACGCCGGCAGAGAAACGCCGCGGGGCGCTGGTGCTCGGCATGATGATGGTCATGGCGATGCTGGAAACCGCCGGCGTCGCCTCCGTGATGCCGTTTTTGTCCGTGCTCGGCAACCCGGAGCTGGTCGACACCAACCCGGTGCTCAACCTGCTCTACACCCGCCTGGGTTTCACCTCGGTGGATGCGTTCATCTTTGCCCTGGGGGCTGCCGCGTTCGGGCTGATCCTGTTCTCGGCGATCTTTCGCACCCTGACGCACTTCGCGATGAACCGCTTCATCGAGATGCGCCGCCACAGCCTGGGGAAGCGCCTGCTGGAGACCTACTTGCGTCAGCCGTATGCGTTCTTCCTCAACCGCCACAGCGGCGACATGGCCAAGAGCATCCTGTCGGAGGTCGACCAGCTGGTGCTGAACGTCTTCCGCCCCGGGATCACGATGATCGCCTACCTGGTCGTGACCTTCGCTATCGTGACCCTGCTGGTCATCGTGGACCCCTGGCTGGCGCTGGGCGTCGCCGTGGTGATCGGTGGCGTTTACGGCACGATCTTTCTCTTGGTGCGGGGACTGCTGGGGCGCATCGGGCGCGACCGTTCGCGCGCCAACAAGGAACGCTTCACCGCCGCCGGCGAGGCCCTGGGCGGCATCAAGGACATCAAGCTGCTGGGTCGCGAACACGCCTACCTGGCACGCTTCGACGCGCCCTCCAGGCGCCAGGCCCGGCATCAGGCCACCAACCAGACCATCGCCCAGGTCCCGAAATTCCTCATCGAGGCGATCGGCTTCGGTGGCATCATCGCGCTGACCCTGATCCTGCTGCACACCCAGGGCGGGACCGGAACCGACTCGCTCGGCGAGATCCTGCCGATCCTCGGCCTGTATGCCTTTGCCGGCTACCGCCTGCTGCCCGCCGCGCAGCACATCTACGCGGGCCTCGCCAAGCTGCGCTTCGGCGCCGCCGCCGTGGAGAGCGTCACCGACGACCTGCGCGAGCGCGAGGCGCTGGCGGAACTGCATCGCCAAGCCCCGCAACCCCTGTCCCCGCGCGAGTCGATTCAGCTCAAGGGCATCGACTACACCTACCCCGGTGGCCACCGCCCGGCGCTGCAGGCCATCGACCTGGAGATCCCGGTCGGCAGTTCGGTCGGGATCATCGGCACCACCGGATCCGGCAAGACCACGCTGGTCGACGTGCTGCTGGGACTGCTGCGGCCGACACAAGGCGACATCCTGGTGGATGACCAGCCAGTCACGGATGCCAACCTCCGTGCCTGGCAGCAGTCCCTGGGCTACGTGCCCCAGGACATCTTCCTCACCGACTCGACCGTCGCCGAAAACATCGCGCTGGGGATCCCCGCCGCACGGATCGACCATGACCAGGTCGAGCGCTGCGCGCGCATGGCGCAGGTCCACGAGTTCATCGTCCACGACATGCCGGAGCAATACGCGACCATGGTCGGCGAGCGCGGCGTGCGCCTGTCCGGCGGCCAGCGCCAGCGCATCGGCATCGCCCGGGCGCTCTATCACGATCCCGACGTCCTGGTCTTCGACGAGGCGACCAGCGCCCTCGACAACGCCACCGAGCGCGCCGTGATGGAGGCGATCGAGTCCCTGGCCCGGAGCAAGACCATCATCCTGATTGCGCATCGCCTCAGCACGGTTCGCGCCTGCGATCAGGTCGCCCTCCTGGAGCGCGGGTCGTTTACCGCCGTGGGCCGCTTCGACGACCTCGTCACCGACTCGGACTCCGAGTCCGAGTCCGAGTCCGAAACCGGCACGGCGCCGGCCCGATCCATTCCCACTCCCGCCGCCTCCGGCACGCATGGCTAGACCCATGGCATCGCGGCGAATCGAGGAACAGCCTGTGACACACATCCAGTCCCAGCCCCTGCAGATCAAGAACAGCGGGCGCATCGCGCAGACCATCGCGCGGGCGGTCCACCTGCGCCACCTGCAGAAGTCACGCAAGATCGCGACCCAGTGGCGCGAGAAACTGATCCGGGCGCACGGCGAGTCCGTGGTAACCCGAGCGGTCCTGCAACGGATCAAGCGCTACGCCGCCCGGACCTACGGCCACGAGTCCTGGTGGCCATGGCTGGCGGCCTATACCGAAGTCCGCCGCGAGTTCGTCGAGGGCTGGATCGGCGACGACTACTACACCGAGCACCTCAATCCGCTCTGGAACCGCCAGGACATCCGTCGCCTGAGCGGGCTCAAGACCATGGACTCGCGCCTGTTTCCGGACAGCGTCGTGCCGCCGGTCTTCGTACGCGTGGGGGGGCAGTACCTGGATGCCCGGGGTACACCGGAATCGCTGGCGGCGGCCCTGGACCGACTCGAAGCCGGCAGGACCTACGTGCTCAAGCCGGACGAGGGACGCCAGGGCCTTGGCGTGACCTTTGCGCCCGCCAACCGAGTCGGCGAGGAACTCGCGCAGATCCCCGGCAACTGCATCGTGCAGCCCCTGATCGAGCAGCACCCGGACATCGCGCGCATCAATGCCAGTTCGGTCAACACCCTGCGGGTGCTGACCTTTCTCGATCCGGAGTCCGGCGAACTGCGCATCCTCAATCAGTTCCTCCGCCTCGGGCGCGAGGGACAGCGCACCGACAACGTCTCCACCGGAGGCTATTTCGTCGGCGTCGACGGCGATGGCTGGCTGGACGGCCACCTGCGGGATCCGGTCTGCGTCAGCATCGGCTCGGTCCACCCCGACAGCGGGGTGGATGTGAAGGGCCTGCGAATCCCGGACTTTGCCGCCGTGCGCGAGCTGTGCCTGAACGCCCATCGCCGCATCCCCTATCTGCGCTTCATTGGCTGGGATGTCTGCATCCAGGCCAGTGGTGAACCCGTGATCCTCGAATGGAACGCGGAACAGGTGGCCTGGTCGCGCAACGAGTCCTGCTTCGGGCCGCTGTTGCCCTCGGTCCCGCGCGGCTATCCGCGCTGATCCGCCACCGCCATCAGGAGAGCGACATGAACCCGACCAAACTGCTGTGGACCGGCGGCTGGGACTCCAGCTACCGCCTGCTGGATCTGGCCCTGTATCAGGGCCGGAGGGTACAACCCGTCTATGTGCTGGATCCGCGCCGGAAGTCCTATGTCTACGAGCTGCGGGCAATGGCGAAGATTCGCGCGGGCATCGAAGCCCGCACCGAGACCCGCGGACGCGTCGCGCCGGTGCGGGTCTACCTGCGCAGTGACATCCTCGAGGACCCGGAGATCACCGGGCTCTATCACCGCCTGGCCAGCGAGGTGCATGTCGGTACGCAGTACGACTGGCTGGCGCGGCTGTGCGCCCAGGAAGACCTGCGAGACCTGGAGCTGTCGCTGACCGGACACGAGGCCGGAACCGAGTTGCAGGAACGTTTGTTCCGCAACCCGCAATACGGGGACTTCCGCTTCCGCGAGGACGACTTCGCCTGGGAGCTGTTCCAGTACTACCGCTTTCCCCTGCTGTCGGTCACCAAGGAGGCGATGAAGTTCGACGCCGAGGCCAAGGGCTTCCTGCCCCTGCTCGAACAATCCTGGTTCTGCCACTCGCCGATCCTGGGTCGCCCCTGTGGCCACTGCCAGCCCTGTCGCTTCTCGCGCGAGTCGCGGCGCAGGATCCAGTATTCGCGTCTGGGCCCGATCCTGGACCTTGCCCGCCGAGCCCGCTCCGGCCTGCGCTCGATGCGCGCGGCCGGCGCCTGAGACGCGAACATCATGTCCCTCGCCTTTGGTGCCCTTCTCCCCTGGCTGTCCGGGCCGCGCGAGTTTGCCGCGCTGCGCCGGGCCGAGCGGCTGTCCCTGCCCGCCCTGCAGCGCCTGCAGGCCGAGCGGCTTGCACGCCTGCTGCTCCAGGCACGCGACGACGTGCCGTACTACCGCGAAATCCTGCCGGATGCGGACACCATTGCGGCCGATCCGGTGGCCAGCCTGCTGTCGCTCCCCATCCTGGACAAGGACACGATCCGCCGCGGAGGCGCGCGCCTGCGTTCGCAGCGGCCGCGGCCCGGGCTGCGGCGCAACACCTCGGGGGGATCGACCGGCGAGCCCGCCACGTTCTATCAGGACACCGCCTATCGCCGCTGGGGTCGCGCCACCAAGGCCCTGTTCGACGCATGGACCGGCTACCGCCCGGGACAGCACAAGGCCGTGCTGTGGGCCGCTTCGCGCGACCTGAGCGCGGGGGGCGGCGCGCGCCGCCTGGCCGAACGCCTGAAAAACCGGACCCTGCTCAACGCCTACCGCATGGATCCGGCGACGCTGGACGCGCACCTCGAGGCCCTGCGCGCGGCGCCGCCTGCCCAGCTCCAGATCTATGCGGAGAGTGGCCACGAACTGGCGCGGCATGCCCTGCATCGGAGTATCCGTGTCCAGGGGATCGGTAGCGTACTGAGTTCGGCCGGCACGCTGTTTCCCGATATGCGCGAGACCATCGAGAGGGCCTTCGAGGCCCCGGTGTTCAACCGCTACGGCTCGCGCGAGGTCGGCGACATGGCCTGCGAATGCGAGCGTCACCGGGGCCTGCACGTGAACCCCCTGACGCAGTACCTCGAGATCCTGGACGACCAGGGCCGCCCGGTGCCACCCGGCACCCCGGGGCGGGTTGTCGTGACCTCACTCACCAACTACAGCATGCCCCTGCTGCGCTACGCGATCGGCGATCTGGCGAGCTGGGCCGGCGAGCCCTGCGACTGCGGCCGGGAGTGGCCCTTGCTCGAGGGCGTATGGGGGCGCGTGACCGACCACATCCGCGGCGCCAATGGCGCGGTGGTCTTCGGCGGGTGGCTGCGCCAGTTGCTGTACCCGGAAGACTGGATCGGGCAGTACCAGTGGGTCCAGCACGCCGAGGACCACATCCGGCTGCGCCTCGTCCCGGTCGACAGCGCCACCGATAGCACGCGCGAACGGGCCCTGCACCGGCGCCTGGAACCCGTGATCCGCGAACACCTCGGCGCACAGACGCGACTCGCCATCGACCGCGTCGACACGATCCCGCCATCCCCCAGCGGGAAACACCTGCATGTGGTCAGCGAGCTGTCGGAGAACCGGCCGTGAGGATCCTGCATGTGATCAACGGGCTCGGTCAGGGCGGCGCGGAACGCCAGCTGGGGAACCTGCTGCGGGCCGCGCCGGAGTCCGGCGCGGTGTTCGCGCTCAAGGAGCCCGGCGTGATGGCCGGCGATATCCGCGCGCACGGTGTTCCGGTATATACCGGCGGCCTGCGCAATCCCCTGTCCCCGGGATGGATCGCGGCGCTGCGCCGGGCACTGGCCGCCTATCAGCCCGATGGCGTGATGGGCTGGATGTACCACGGCAATCTGGCCGCGTCGCTGACCCGGCGTCTGGGCCACCGGGGCCCGGTGTTGTGGAACGTGCGCCACTCGATCCACGACCTGGCACACGAGAAACGCGGGACCCGCTGGGTCATCCGTACCGGCGCATGGCTATCGCGGTATCCGGCACGCATCGTCTACAACAGCGCGACCGCGGCCGCGCAGCACGAGGCCCTGGGGTTTTCCGCGGCGCGGCGCGTGGTGCTGCCGAATGGCTTTGATCTGGAACGTTTCCGTCCGGACCCGGAGGCCCTCGGGGGGCTGCGCGCGCAACTGGGTATCGGCGCGCAGCCCTGGCTGCTGGGCATGGTGGGGCGTGCCCATCCGATGAAGAACCATGTCGGGCTGGTGGCGGCCCTGGCCCACCTGGTCCGTGCCGGAATGGACGTGCACTGCGTGATGGTCGGTACCCGCGTCTCCGCGGACGACCACCCCCTGGCCCAGGCCATCCGCCAGCACGGGATGAACCGGCATATCACGCTGCTTCCGTCGACCCCCGAACCCGAGGCCCTCTACCCGGGCCTGGATCTGCTGGTGCTGCCCTCGCGCTGGGGCGAGGGGTTCCCCAACGTCGTGGGCGAAGCCATGGCCTGCGGCGTACCCGCCGTGGTCACGGATATCGGCGATGCCGCCACGGTCGTCGGGGAAACCGGTTTTGTCTCCGCGAGCCCGGAGCCTGCGAATCTGGCCGCTGCCATTGGTCAGGCGGCAGATCAGGGGCGTGAGCGCCTGCGCGAACTGGGGGGCGCGGCGCGTGAACGCATGCAGGCGCATTACGCCCTGGATGCCGTGAGCGCGCGCTACCAGGCCCTGTTCCTGGGGGCCCGGGCGGATACCGCGCCCGTCTCGCCATGAGCTATACCTCGATCCCGTTCACCTTCATGGAGCTGCTGCTGGCGGGCAGCTTTCTCATGCTGGTGCTGGTCGCGGTGCTGTGGACCGGGCGCACCCGCAAGGGCTACCTGTGGCCGCTACTGGCGGCCTTCGGGGCGCGCATCGGCGCCGCCCTGGTGCAGCGCTTCCTGTCCCCCCTGCCCCAGGGTGGCGCCGATGCGATCAGCTTCGAGCGCCGGGCCTGGTTCTGGGCCCAGAGCGGCTGCGGGAATCTCGGCGATCATTTCAGCATGGGCAGCTCCTACCTGCACAGCTGGCTGATTGCGAACGTCTACGCCTGCGCCGATCGCGCGCCCCTGGCCTTCCAGGCCGTGAACATCGCCCTGGGCATGCTCACCGTCTACCTGATCGCGCGCATCGCCGAACAGCTCTGGGACCGCCAGGCCGCGGTGCGTGCCGCCTGGATTGCCGCCCTGTTCCCGATCCTGATCGTGAATGCCGCCGTGCCGCTGCGCGAGGTGTGGTTCACCGCCTTTTTCCTGCTCGGTGTGCTGTGGCTGGTGCGCTGGGTACAGAGCCAGCGCACCGGGTTCCTGGTGGCCGCCGTCGGGGTGCTGCTGGCCTCGGCGATCGTGCATGGCGCAGCGGTGTTTGCGATCGCGGGCATCGCGGTGGTGCTGGTCGGCTGGTCGATCAGGGAATTCCTGCGCGCCTCGGATCTGGGGCGCATCCGACCGGGCCTGCTGTTCGGCGGCGTCCTGCTCGGCTCGGCCGGTGTCATGGGCTTCCTGGTGATGGACGACATGCGGTTCTCGTCCATCGGCCAGCTGGGCGATGTGATGGAGCAGACGGAGACCCTCGACCAGCGCGCCGAACGCAGTGCGCGCGGTGGAGCCGCCTATCCGTCATTCCTTATCCCCTCCAACGACCTACAGGCGCTGGTCCTGACCCCGATCCGCATGGGCTATCTGCTGTTTGGCCCGCCGCTGTGGGAGGTGCGCTCGCCGGTCCATCTCGTTGGCATGCTGGAGGGCCTGTTCTACTTGTCCCTGGTCCTGCTGCTGGCGCTCTACCGCCACCACTGGTGGCAACGCCAGGACTTCCGCCTGCTGGTGGTGATCTTCGTCGTACTCACGATCATTTTTGCCTGGGGCACCAGCAACTTCGGCACCGCCGCCCGCCACCGGGCCAAGTTCCTCGGGATCCTCATCGCCCTGGCGGCGGGCCTGGCCGGGCGCCACCTGTGGCGCCGGGAACGGCTGCAACGGCTCACCGGCGGGCACCAGGCGGCCGAAGAGACGGCCCCCGACCCGCCGGAACCCTCCAGCGCGGGCCTCCCGCGCCCGCGCCGGGCCGGGCCCTGATTGCCCGCACGCGACCCGCGCGTACCCGCCCCGCTCGCGGGGCCCCAGCTACACACCTGCACAGGAGATTCGAAGATGGTGGAATTTGCGGCACCGGACGCCCCGCGTCTGGCCATTATTGGTCTGGGTTATGTCGGCCTGCCCCTGGCGGCCGAATTCGGCCGTGTCCTGCCCACCCTGGGCTTCGACATCGACACGGGCCGCGTCGAGGAATTGCGCGGCGGGCATGACCGGACGCGCGAAGTCTCGCGCGAGGAACTTGCCGGCGCCGAGCACCTGGACCTGACCGCGGACAAGGAGCGCCTGCGGGAATGCAACGTATTCATCGTGACGGTACCCACCCCGATCGATGCCCATCGGCGTCCCGACCTGGGCCCGCTGCTGGCCGCCAGCCGTACGGTGGGCCGCGCCCTGAAATCGGGGGACGTGGTGATCTACGAGTCCACGGTCTATCCCGGCGCCACCGAGGACGACTGCGCCCCGGTGCTGGCCGCGGAATCCGGCCTCGAGCTCAACCGGGACTTCTTCCTCGGTTACAGCCCGGAGCGGGTCAATCCCGGCGACAAGGAACACCGCATCCCGGACATCGTGAAGGTCACCTCCGGATCGACCCCGGAGGTCGCTGCCTTCGTCAACGCCCTGTACAGCCGCATCATCCGCGCCGGCACCCACCCGGCCGCCAGCATCCGCGTGGCCGAAGCGGCCAAGGTGATCGAGAACACCCAGCGCGATGTAAACATCGCCCTGATCAACGAACTCGCCATGCTGTTCGAACGCCTGAACCTGGATACCGAGGCGGTGCTCGCGGCGGCCGGCACCAAGTGGAACTTCCTGCCGTTCCGGCCCGGCCTGGTGGGCGGGCACTGCATCGGCGTCGACCCGTACTACCTGACCCACAAGGCCCAGGCCGCCGGCTACCACCCGGAGATGATCCTGGCGGGAAGGCGCACCAACGACGGCATGGGCGGCCATATCGCCGACCGCACCGTCAAGGCCATGATCCGCAAAGGCTTCCCGGTCGTGGGCTCGCGCATCCTGGTCCTGGGTCTGGCCTTCAAGGAGAACTGTCCGGATCTGCGCAACACCCGGGTGGTGGACATCATCCAGGACCTGCACGGCTATCACGCCGAGGTCGAGATCTGGGATCCGTGGGTGGACGCGGCCGAGGCCCGTCAGGAATACGGACTGGAACTCCTGCCCGACTCACCGGACCCGGGCCGTTACGACGCGATCATCCTCGCCGTCCCCCACCGCGAGTTCATCGACCTGGGCCCTCGGGGCCTGCAAAGGTTCGCCCGCGAGCGAGCCGTGATCTTCGACGTGAAATCGGTGCTCCCGCCGGAGGCGAGTGACCTGCGTCTATAAACGCTGAATCCCTTTCATCCGCCATTGTCTTTTCGGGGTGTCTCGCACACTTTAGGCGCCCCGAATCATGGCGCTAACCCATTGTCCTGTTTACCTTTTGTGCTCGTAAAAACGGGCTTCCGAGAGGCCCGGCCATCGCCCCCCGTCCACACGGCGATGCTCCCTCGAACCAGGAGCTCAACGCATGCAGGAAACCGAACACCGAAGGGTTGCAGCCTCGCTGCGCGAGCAGCGCCACGCTACGGCACAACCGGCCCCGGAAACCCGGGCTCGCGAACGCGGCGGCATCGATCTTTTGATCATAGCCGCCAATGCCCGCTCGTTGATCGCCAACCGGGGCGACCTGATCCGCGAGATCCGGGCTCGAGGGCACACCGTCGCGGCGGCCGTCCCGCGCAAGGACTACCTCCCGGAAGTCGAGGAGCTGGGCATCCCGATCTACCCCTTCGATCTGGGCCGAACCGGGATCAACCCGATCGCGGACCTGCGGACCACCATCGCGCTGGCTCGCCTGATCCGCCGGCTGAACCCGGAAGCGGTGTTCAGCTACACCGTCAAGCCGGTGGTGTACGGCTCCCTGGCCGCGCACTGGGCCGGGGTCCCGCGGGTGTACGCGATGATCACGGGCCTGGGGCATGCCTTCACGACCGAGTCGTGGCGCACACGGGTACTGCGCGCGATCAGTTCCCGCCTGTACCGGGCCGCGCTGGCGCGCTGCGACCGGGTGTTCTTCCAGAATCCGGACGACCTGCAGGACTTCCTCGACCGCCGGATCCTGCCCGATGCCGACCGGGTGGTCCGGATCAACGGCTCCGGGGTGGACGTGCAGCGCTTTGCGCGCCAGCCCCTGCCCGAGGGCGAGGCGCTGTTCCTGTTCGTCGGGCGCCTGCTGACCGAGAAGGGCATCGTCGAGTTCGTGGACGCGGCCCGGCAGGTGCACGCGCAATACCCCAACGCCCGGTTTGTCGTGGTCGGCCCCCACAACCCCGACCTGCCCCATTCGATCCCGGCCGAACAGGTCGAGGCCTGGAAGCGCGAGGGCATTGTCGAGTTCGCCGGCGGTGTTGCCGATGTCCGTCCCTGGCTCGAGCTGGCCTCGGTCTTCGTACTGCCCTCCTACCGCGAAGGCACGCCGCGCTCGGTGCTGGAGGCGATGAGCGTGGGCCGTCCGATCGTCACCACGGATGCCCCCGGCTGCCGCGAGACCGTCCTGGATGGCGAGAACGGCTTTCTTGTCCCGCCGCGAACCTCCGCGCCCCTGGCCGAGGCCATGCAGCGGTTTCTGGATGACCCGTCCCTGCTTGCCCGCATGGCCAGGGCCTCGCGCGAGCGGGTGGAAGCCAAGTACGAGGTGGGTCAGGTCAACCGCGTCATCCTTCGATCCATGGAGCTCTCATGAACGCGACCCTGAAACGGCTGTTCGACATCCTGGCCAGCCTGGGCGCCCTGCTCGCGCTGACACCGCTTCTGCTGCTGATCGCAACCGCGATCCGGCTGGACAGTCCCGGACCGGTCCTGTTTCGCCAGCGGCGCATTGGCCTGCACGGCCAGCCGTTCCGGGTGCTCAAGTTCCGCACCATGGTCGATCGCGACCCGGACGCGATCGACCAGCACCAGGAGCAGGTGGTCAGTGCCGGCATCGATCCGCGCATCACCCGCGTGGGTCGCCTGCTGCGCGCCACCAGTCTCGACGAGTTGCCGCAGCTGTGGAACATCCTGCGCGGCGACATGAGCGTGGTCGGCCCGCGCCCCATCCTGCCGGAGCAGGTGGAGGTCGTCCCGCCCTCCTACGCCTCGCGTTTTGATGTACGTCCCGGCCTGACCGGGCTGGCCCAGGTCCGGGGCCGGCGCACCCTGGGCTGGATCCAGCAGCTGGAGGCTGATACCGAGTACGCCGCGCGTCACCACCTGCTGTACGACCTGGGCCTGATCCTGAAGACGGTCCACGTGGTCCTGACCGGCCAGGGGATCTATGGCGAGGCCGGCGTCAACTGGCGCACGTATCGCGATTCGTTGCGTAACCGACAACAAGGGGACACGAAATGACTTCGACCCTGAAACACATGTTCATCACCGCCTCCGCCGACGCCGCCCGTCAGGCCGAGGCGGCCGGGATCGCACGGATCTTTGTCGACATGGAGACCCGGGGGAAGGCCGAGCGCCAGGGCCACCTGGACACCCACAAGGCCCGCCATACGCTGGACGATGTCCGCCGACTCTCCGACGCGTTAACAAGGGCGGAGCTGATGGTTCGTATCAATCCGCCGGCACCGCAAACGCCCTCGGAGGTCCGCCAGGCCATCGAGGCCGGCGCGGACCGGCTGATGCTGCCGATGTTTACCCATCTCGACGAGGTCGCCCGCTTCCTCGATGCGGTGGGCCAGCGCGTGCCGGTCACCCTGCTGGTGGAGACGCCGCAGGCCCTGATTCGTCTCCCTTCCTACCTGCCGCTGCTGGGGCCGCGCGACCAGATTCATGTGGGCCTGAACGACCTCAGCCTGGCTTCCGGTCTCGACTTCCTGTTCGAACCGCTGGCCGGCGGCATGCTCGAGACCCCCGCTGCCCAGTGCCGCGAGGCCGGCGTCGCTTTCGGCTTTGGGGGCGTCGGGGCTGTGGGCAAGGGGGAGATCCCGGCGGAATCCATCCTCGGGGAGCATGTGCGCCTCGGGTCCGAGTGGGTGATCCTCTCGCGGGCGTTCCGCGAGGGGGTCAGTCAGGACGACCCGGCCAAGGGGGCCGCGCGGCTGCGCCACGAACTGGAACGCCTGCGGGCGGCGGAACAGCGCTTTCGCGCGGCAAGCCCGGAACAGCTGCGCAACAACCGCGACGCGGTGCGCGAGCGGATCTTCCGGCTCGCGGCCCGGCTGCACAACCGGAGTCGCGCATGCGCCTGAGCCAGATCCTGTTCCTGCAGAAACCGGAGGTACTGCGGGAACAACAGGCCGCCATCGAGGCTCACCTGCACAAGGCACTGCCCAGCACCACCCTGACCTTCGCTGCCGCGCCGGAATCCGTCCCCAAAGGACTCGCGGTGGACGCCGTGATCGCCCCCACGCTTCCCTGGCTGCCCGAGGCCCTGGAGCGCCTGGCGCGTTATCGCTGGATTCATTTCCTGTCGGCCGGAGTGGAACGCATCTGGGACATGCCCTTTCCGAAGGAGGACCTGCTGCTGACCAAGAGCAGTGGCGTACATGGCCCCCCGATGAGCGAGTACGCAATCGGCGCGATGCTCTACTTTGCCAAGTCCTTCGACCGCTTCAACGCACAAAGCCGGGAAAGCCGCTGGGAACGCTGCTGGCTCGGAGAACTGACCGGCCGCACGGCGATGGTGCTCGGCATGGGGCACATCGGTGCGCAGGTCGCCCGACGCGCCCGGGCCTTCGACATGCGCGTGATCGGCGTGCAGCGCAACCCGCGGCCCCACGAGGACGCCGACGAGGTCATCGCGCTGGACGCGGTGGACGAACACCTGCCCGAGGTGGACTACCTGGTCGTATGCCTGCCGCTGACACCCGATACCCGGCACCAGGTCGGCCCGTCCCAGTTCCAGTACCTCAAGCGCGGCGCAGTCCTGGTGGACATCTCGCGCGGGGGCGTTGTCGATCAGCAGGCCCTGACCCGGGCGCTGGATGCGGAACAGCTGCGCGGGGCCGCCGTGGATGTCTTCGAGCAACAGCCCTTGCCGGCCGAATCGCCGCTGTGGAACCGTGCGAATGTCCTCGTCACGCCCCACGTCTCGGGCACCTCGCCGCACTACATGGACCGCGCCCTGGAGATCTTCGTCCGCAACGCCCGCGCGCTGGTACAGGGCATGGACCCGGCCACCCCGGTCGATCGCAGCGCCGGTTACTGACGCCTGCACGCCCCCGGGGTTGGCAACCGGCGCGGGGGCAAAGCCCAGCGCGGCCAGGCCGGCCTTACCGGGAGACCGGCTCCACCGTTCGTGCGTAGGCCACTGCGGCGGGGTGCGCCGGGGTCGGGGCGACCGGGCGGGGGGCGTATGCCGGTGCCGGCGCCCGGTGGCTGGCTTGTTCCTCGGTTCCCGGCCGGTACCCATCCACCACACGGCACACGGTCTCGAACGCGGCCCGGGCATCCCGCTCGCGGTCGGCCCGCTCAAGCGCTGCGAGCGCCTGGGCCAGCACCTCGCTCGCCACACAGGTCTCGCGCGCGCGCATGATCTTGGCGTGATCCGTCGCCTCCACGTTCTCTCCGATCAGAAGCTCCTCATAAAGCTTTTCGCCGGGACGCAGACCGGTACAGGTGATGGCCACGCCCTCACCCCCCGGGGCCCCGTCCTCGCGGACCTGGTGGCCATGCAGGCGAATCATGCGCCGTGCCAGATCGATAATTCGGACCGGTTCGCCCATATCGAGCACATAGACCTCGCCCCCCTCGGCCATGGCCCCGGCCTGAATCACCAGTTCCGCCGCCTCGGGGATGGACATGAAGTAGCGGGTGATCTCGGGATGGGTCACGGTCACCGGCCCCCCTTCGCGGATCTGGCGGTGAAACAGCGGGACCACCGAGCCGGAAGAACCGAGGACATTGCCAAACCGCACCATGGAGAACACGGTCTCGTTCTGGTGCCGGGCACGATCCTGCAGCACCAGCTCGGCCAGGCGCTTGCTCGCACCCATAATATTGGTCGGACGCACGGCCTTGTCGGTACTGATCAGGATGAAGCGTTCCACCCCTGCGGCGATCGCGGCATCCGCGACCGTGGCGGTCCCCAGCGTGTTGTTGCGAAGGCCCTCGAGTATGTTGCCCTCGACCAGCGGCACATGCTTGTAGGCAGCGGCGTGATAAAGGGTCTGCACACCGTGGGCGCGCAGGACCTCGTCCACTCGCGCCCGGTTGGCAACCGACCCGAGCGCGGCATGGACCGCCACCTTCGTCGGCATCCTGGAACCGCGCTCCGCAAGTTCCTGCTCGATCCGGTACAGCGCAAACTCGTTGCGCTCGAAGAGCACCAGCGCCGCCGGCTCCAGACTCAGGATCCGCCGGCACAGTTCGGAGCCGATCGACCCCCCCGCGCCGGTCACCATGACCACTCGACCCCGGATACTCCGAGCCAGTAGTGCCTCGTCGGGCGGGACCGGGTCACGCCCGAGGAGATCCGCGATATCGAGGTCCTCGAGCTGATCCAGTGGCGCCTGCCCCGACACGACGGCCTCCAGCGAAGGAACCGACTGGACATGCAGGGGATAGGGTTCCAGCCATTCGAGGATGCGGCGACGGTCGGCACGACTCGCCGAGGGCACGGCCAGCAAGGCCCGGCCGACCCCGCACTGGTCCACGAGCGTCTCCAGGGCCGCGGGCCCGCATACCGGGATATCGTCGATCGCACGCCCCTGCACGGCCGGATCCTCGTCAATGAACGCCACCACCCGGAAGCGCCCACTGGACTGCAGCCCCGACGCCAGCTGTATACCCGCCTCGCCGGCACCAAAGACCACTACACGTTCGCTACCCGAACGCCCGTCGGAGACCGCCTGGTACCAGCTACGCACCAGAAACCGCCCCGCGGCCACCAGGGCGAAGGCGAGCAGGAAAAAATTCACCGATACGGCCCCGAAAAACCCCGGGGTCTGCGTCAGCTCGGTGGACGCCCAGACCATCACCGCGAGCGCCAGCACGCCGGTGATGATGGCCCGAAACGCCCGGGCCCCCATGAAGCGCACGACGGTGCGGTAGAGCCCCAGCCGGGCAAACACCAGGATCCCCACCGCCGAAACCAGCGGGAACAGCCACCAGGCCTCGACCATCATCGCCGGCAGCGGCTGACCCGTGCGAATCACGAAGGCCAGCCACAGGGCGAGAGGCAGCATGGCGGCATCCGCCACAACCATCAGTCCCTGCTTCGCGCCACGCGGCAGCTGCAGCAGGTTGTCAAGACTACGATCCAGTATCGCCATCTCGTGGCCTCCCTCTGATCATCCATCGGATCGCGGCCCGAACACCGGCTCCTTGATGCCGCTGTTCACCGCAAGCGAGAAGGGAGGCTACCAGCGCACTCACGGACCATCTGGGGGGAGAATCACGCTGTCCGGGATCCGACTGAGGGCAGCGTCACGCTATGGAGACAACCCCGGGAAACGGGCCGGCACAGCGCCGGTTTCGAACCGCTACACCGCGGGAGACGGACGTTTCAGGCAGGTGCCCCGCGACTGAAAAAGGGAGAACGATGTCCCGACACGCACCCACACGGGCTCGAGACCGCTTTCTCAAGCAGCACCGACGACAAGGATACGAGGAAGAAATGGTGGGCCGTGTAGGAATCGAACCTACAACCAATGGATTAAGAGTCCACTGCTCTACCAATTGAGCTAACGGCCCCCGGAACAAAAGGGGATGGGGTGACCGATGGGACTCGAACCCACGACAACCGGAGTCACAATCCGGGACTCTACCAACTGAGCTACGGTCACCACCGTGTCACTGTACAGCTACTTTCGCGAAGGCGGCCCTGGCGCGCCCGGCAGGACTCGAACCTGCAACCGTCGGCTTAGAAGGCCGATGCTCTATCCGGTTGAGCTACGAGCGCGTTACCGCCGAGCATTGGGGCCATGGCGCCTGATTCGAACCTGCCTGCAAGCCTTGGCCGGGAGCCATGGTCGGGGTAGAGGGATTCGAACCCCCGACATCCTGCTCCCAAAGCAGGCGCGCTACCAGACTGCGCTATACCCCGTCGAGCCGTCCCCGCAAAAAGGGCCTACACAGCGAGCGCAGGATGGTAGCGCCGGAAGAGGGGACCGGTCAAGGAAAAGGGGGAAATTTCGACCTGGCTCGCCCCCGGCAGCCGCCTGTCGTGGTAACGTCAAACCGAATCGTACGCAAGGCCGCGTCGCAGGGAGAAACGGATGCTCGACTGGGTAGCCAGTACGGCCATTGTGCTGGGGGCGGCAGGCCTTCTGTACGCCCAGTGGAAGCTCGCCCAGCTCCTGCGCCAACTGCCGCAAAGCCGCGTGCGTACGGGCTGGAAGATGATGGCCTTCCTGGTCCCGGTGTTCACCCTGGGCTATTTCGGCTACATCCCGTTGAACTGGGGCCTCTACCAGGGCCTGCCGGACCTGCTGGTCCCGGTGATCTTCCTGCTGGGCGGCTGTTTCGTCTGCACCGTGGTCGGCCTGACCTACAGCTCGGTGGAAAAGATCCGCCGCGTCACGCGGCTGGAGCATGAATCCATCACCGACCCGCTGACCGGTCTGTTCAACCGGCGGCACATGGATCGCCGGCTGGAAGAGGAGGTCTCCCGCGCGCGGCGCTACGGCCAGCCTCTCTCCCTGGTGATGCTGGACATCGACCAGTTCAAGCCGATCAACGACCGCCTCGGTCACCTGATCGGCGACTACATCCTGACCACCCTCGCCGAACGCATGCGACTGGTACTGCGGCGCTCCGACCTGGCCGCGCGTTTCGGCGGGGAGGAATTCGTCGTGATCGCCCCGCATACCGACCTCGAGGCGGCCATGGCCCTGGGTGACAAGCTGCGCAACGCAATCGCCGGTACCCCGATCACCCTGACTGGGCACCAGGCGGCCCCGCCCTGCGCCCCGGACGAACTGACCGTCACCGTCAGCGTCGGCATCGCCAGCCTCGCCAGCGACCCACAAGCCAGCGAGACCGCCGAGACCCTGATCGCCCGTGCCGACGACGCGCTCTATCGCGCCAAGCAGGACGGACGCAACCGTTGCGAGGCCAGCCCCGCCACAACCAGCCTCTCCGCGGCGCTGTAACGGATTCTTCCGGCGTCCGCCGACAACACGGATTCCCGCCCGCGTCGGCTTGAGCGCCCGCCCCCGCCATGGGAAGATCGCGGGCATTCCTTCCAAGGCGAGACCCCATGACGGCCCAGCTCATCGACGGACGCGCGATCGGACAAAGCCACCGCGCACGGATCGCGACCGAGATCGAATCCATGACCGCCCGCGACCTGCGTCCGCCGGGTCTCGCCGTGGTCCTGGTCGGGACCAACCCGGCCTCCGAGGTGTACGTGCGCAACAAGCGCAAGGCCTGCGAACAGGTCGGCGTCGTCTCGCACTCCTACGACCTGCCGGCCGGCACCCCGCAAACCGACCTGCTGGCGCTGATCGACCAGCTTAACGCCGACCGCACCATCGACGGCATCCTGGTCCAGCTGCCCCTGCCCGACCACATCGACCCGGAAACGGTGATCGAGCGCATCTCTCCGGCCAAGGACGTGGACGGCTTCCACCCGTATAACGTCGGCCGCCTGGTGGCGCGCGTGCCGCGCCTGCGCCCGTGTACGCCCTGGGGCGTCATCCAGTTGCTGCGCCACATCGAGGAGCCGTTCAAGGGCCGCACCGCCTGCGTGATCGGCGCCTCCAACATCGTCGGGCGCCCGATGGCCCTGGAGCTGCTGCTGGCCGGCGCCACCCCGACCATCTGCCACCGCTTCACGCCGGACACCGCCGCCATCGCCCGCCAGTCCGACATCGTCGTCGCGGCCGTGGGCAAACCCGGCCTGGTCAAGGGCGACTGGATCAAGCCGGGGGCCACGGTCATCGATATCGGCATCAACCGCCGCGACGACGGGACGCTGACCGGGGACGTGGAGTTCGACGCCGCCGCCGAGAAGGCCGCCTGGATCACGCCCGTGCCGGGCGGCGTCGGCCCGATGACCGTGGCCATGCTGCTGGACAACACCCTGCGCGCCCGCGCCTTCGGGACCCACGAAGCGGGCTGACGACGCGCCCCGGGCCCGCCCAGGACCCCACTCAACCGGCCGCGGCAATCTCCTGCGCGGCCCGCAGCCGCGCCCGCACCCGCTCGCGCCCCAGATACTCCCAGATCCGCGGCAGCTCCGGGCCAAAGGTCTGCCCGGAGAGGGCCGCGCGCAGCGGCATGAACAGCTTGCGCCCCTTGGCACCGGTCGCGGCCCCCACGGCCTTGGCCAGCGCCGGAAAGTCCTCGGCGTCATCCAGCGCCGCCAGCGCCGCGCCATAGAACGCCGCCTCGGCCCCCGCCAGCTCCTGGCGGGCGCTGTCGCTGTAGGGCATCGGGTCAGCCGCGAACGCCGCCACCCACACCGGCGCCTCGGCCGCCCGGCTGATGTTGTCCCGCAGCAGGCGCGCCAGGGCCGGCCGCTCGTCGGCGGCGACCCCCTCGAGCACGCCGGCCGCTTCCAGATAGGCCTGCAGTGACTCGTCCGACAGCCCGCGCAGGGCCTCCGACTGCCAGTGCTCCAGCTGCTGCGGATCATGCCGGGCCGCGCTGTGCCCGATCCGCTCGCGGCTGAAACCGGCCGCCAGCGCCTCGGCCGAGAGCAACTCGTCCGACTCGAAACGATGCCCAAGCCGCGCCAGGTGGTTCAGGATCGCCAGCGGCAGGTAGCCATCGGCGCGCAGCTCCTCGACACTGGCGGAGCCGTTGCGCTTGGACAACGGCGCCCCGTCCTGCCCCATCACCAGCGGCAGGTGATGGTAGGCCGGCGTCGTCAGCCCCAGCGCCTCCAGCAGCAGCATCTGGCGCGGGGTGTTGGCGATATGGTCCTCGCCGCGCACCACGTCGGTTACGCCCATCAGAGCATCGTCGATCGCATTGGAGAAGAAAAAGGCAGGCGTGCCGTCGGAGCGGCGGATCACGAAATCGCCGATCTCATCGGTCCGAAAGCTCACCGGCCCGCGTACCCCGTCCTCGAAACGGACCGTGCGGCCCAGCGGAACGCGAAAGCGCAGGGTCGGCTTCTGCCCCTCGGCCTCGCGGCGCGCCGCCTCCTCCGCGCTCAGGTGGGCGCAGGTCCCGGGATAGCGCGGCGGCTTGCCCTGGGCGCGCATGCGCTTGCGCCCGCGGTCCAGCTCGGCGGCCGAGCAGAAGCACGGATAGGCCAGCCCCTGATCGATCAACTGCCGGTAATAACCCGCGTAGAGTTCGCCGCGCTCGGATTGCGCGTAGGGACCGGCGTCACCCCCAGCGCCGAAGCCCTCGTCCCAGTCCAGGCCCAGCCAGCGCAGATCGCGCTGCAGGGCCTCGACAAACTCCGGCCGCGAGCGCTCGGCATCGGTGTCCTCGATCCGCAGCAGGAAACGGCCGCCGCGCGACCGCGCCAGCAGCGCACTGAACAGCGCGGTGCGGACGTTGCCCAGATGCAGCAGGCCGGTGGGGCTGGGGGCGAAACGGGTTCGGGTCATCGTGTTCGTCATCGCGCGCATGGTAGCGGAGCGCCCGCGGCCTCACCAGCGCCGCCCCGCGACCTCCGCCCGCGCGCTCCGGGCGACGCGCGATTGAATGCGCATCCTCCGGGTGCGCCTGCTGGCAGGCCCCGCCGGTGGCGGGTACCATGCCCCCCTCGAATTCCCCGGAGGTCAGAACCATGCAGCGCATCCGCACCCGGCTTGCCATTGTGCTGGCCACCGCCCTTCTTGCCCTACTGCTTTCAGGAGCCCCCATGGCCGATACCAATCCGCAGGTCGCGATCGAAACCAACCATGGCCGCATCGTGCTGGAACTCAACGCCGAAGCCGCCCCGGAGACGGTCGCCAACTTCATGTCCTACGTGGATGACGGCTTCTACGACGGCACGATCTTTCACCGCGTGATCCCGGGCTTCATGGTCCAGGGCGGCGGCTTCGACAAGAACATGAGTCAGAAGTCCGCCGGCGAGCCGATCCGCAACGAGGCGGACAACGGCCTGAAGAACGAGGTGGGTGCGATCTCCATGGCCCGCACCCAGGATCCTCACTCGGCCACCGCGCAGTTCTTCATCAACGTGAACGACAACGACTTCCTCAACCACACGGCCCCGAATGCGCAGGGCTGGGGTTATGCGGTCTTCGGCAAGGTGACCGAGGGCATGGACGTCGTGCGCCAGATCGAGTCCGTACCCACCGGCCGTTCCGGCATGCACCAGGATGTGCCGCAGGAGCCGGTCGTGATGGAAAGCGTGAAGCGCATCGAGGACTGAGCCACCCCGTGGCTTCGAGCGCGCCGGCCCTGGTCATCTCCGACCTGCACCTGGATCGCGAGCCCGGCCCCCTGCTGGAGGCCGCACTCGCCTTCCTGAAGGGACCGGCGCGCAGTGCCTCGGCGCTGTACATCCTCGGCGACCTGTTCGAATACTGGGTGGGCGATGACGCCGGATTCCCGGCCGCTGAACAGCTCGCCGAGGCCCTGCAGACACTCGAGATCCCGGTCGCCTTCATCCATGGCAACCGGGATTTTCTCGTGGGCCCGGACTATGCCGCCCGCGCCGGGATGCAGCTGGCGCCCGAGCCATTGCATGCGGCCCTGCCCTGCGGGCCCGCCGTGCTGCTGCATGGCGATTCCCTGTGCACCGACGACACCGAGCACATGGCCTTTCGCCAGCAAGTACGCGGCGGCGAATGGCAGCGGGCGTTCCTCGCCCATCCGCTGGAGGAACGCATCCGCCAGGCCGAGGCCATGCGTGCCACCAGTCGTGACAACAGCCGGATGAAGGCCGACGCCATCATGGACGTGAATGCGAACGCCGTGGCCGATACCTTCCGCGACGCCGATGTCCCGCTGATGATTCATGGCCATACCCACCGCCCCGCGATCCACGACCTGGCGGTCGATGGTCAGCCGCGCCAGCGCTGCGTCCTGCCGGCCTGGGACGAGCACCCCGGCTACCTGGAGGTCGCGGCGACCGGCCCCGTCCTGCGCGAGCTGGACGGCTCGCCCTACCCGGCGCACCTGCTGCACGCCTGAACCACGCCCTTCGCGCTGTTGCCCGGCTCGCTCCGGTTCGTCGTCGGTGTTTCCGGTGGATTCGTTCGACCGCCTGCCTTGTTGTGGCTAGGCCTGGTTCGGCATCGGGTGTTTACGGTGGCTCCGGTCCGCATACTGCCTGGCGCTGACTCGCCAGCGCGCCCCGAGGCACTTTCTTGCTTGCCCAAGAAAGTGCCCAAAGAAGGGCACCCGGATTTCGCCCGGGAACCTCGCTCCGGACGCGCTGGGCCGGCGGCGCTGAACTCGCTGCGCCTTCGGCTCCGCTCAGACATCCAGCGCCTTCTTCCGGCCCATCACGCCCTCCGCGAGGGGCTCCATACGGGAGGGGAAGGTCAAAACCGAACGTGTCCCCACGTTTGCGCCTAACCATAGGCAACGCCGTCCGAAAGCCCCCGGCGCCCGCGCCGCGGGCGCGGCACGCAACGGCCGAAGGCCGAGCGTGCCCAACATGTCCGAAGACCTAGCCACCCTCCACTGGCACGACCGTCGGGACGGCTGTTGTCTTGACCTTGAACCCCCGTTGTCGTCGCGCCGAGCGGAGAGGGTTTTCGCGGGATTAGAGGCGCTGGATGTCTGAGCGGAGCCGCAGGCGCAGCGAGTTCAGCGCCGCCCGCGAAAAGCCTCGGAGCGAGGGAACCCCCGGCCCGCGCAGCGGGCCGGGGTCGCGGCAGTCGGGCGTGTTTCTTGGTGACTTCTTTGCACGAGCAAAGAAGTCACTCGGGGCGCGCTGGCGAGTCAGCGCCGGGCAGTATGCGGACAGAAGCCACCGTAAACACCGAGCGGCGAACCAGGACCAGCCACCACGAGGCAGGCGGCCGGACGAAGGGACCGTAAACGGCGAGGGACGGGGCCGGGGCGACCGGCGCGAGCCGGAACGGGGACGGCGGGCGGGGTGCCGCGGCGTTAGTTGTGCTTCAAAATCCGCGCCCGCTCGCGCTCCCAGTCCTTGTCCTTCTTGGCGGCGCGCTTGTCGAATTCCTTCTTGCCCTTGGCCAGCCCGATCTCGAGCTTGGCGCGGCCACGCTTCCAGTACAGGGCCATCGGTACCAGGGTGTAGCCCTTGCGTTCCACCGCGCCGACCAGGCGGTTGATCTCGGAGCGGTGGAGCAGCAGCTTGCGCGTGCGGCTGGGGTCCGGGTTGATATGGGTGGAGGCAGTGGGCAGCGGGGTGACGTGGGCCCCGAACAGGAAGGCCTCGCCGTTGCGCAGCAGCACGTAGGCCTCGCTCAGCTGCGCGCGCCCGGCGCGCATGGACTTGACCTCCCAGCCCTCCAGCTCCAGCCCCGCCTCCAGGCGATCCTCGATAAAGAAATCGTGGCGCGCCTTGCGGTTGAGCGCGATGGTGCTGGAGTTGTCGCCGCCTTGTTTCTTCTTCTTTCCCATAACCCGCGCAGTGTACTGCAGGCGGCGCGGCGAAGCAGTCGGCATGGGCCTGCATCCGTGGTGAAAGTTGAGCCTGAGGACCCGCTGCCCCACAATTCCGGCGGACTCGGCGACGCGCTGTGCGCCCGGGCCCGGGCGCTGCCCGGGCGCGATGGCCGCGCACACGCCTTCCGTCTCCGCTCACAAAGGAGCCACTGATGCCTGCCACGACCTCGATCCACGGGCAATGGACGACCCGCCTGGCCTTCATCCTGGCGGCCACCGGTTCGGCCGTCGGCCTCGGCAATATCTGGCGCTTCCCCTATATCGCCGGCGAGAACGGCGGCGGGGCCTTCGTGCTGGTGTATCTGGGCTGCATCCTGCTGATCGGCCTGCCGGTGATGATGGCGGAGATCCTGCTGGGGCGGCGCGGGCGCCAGAGCCCGATCAACACGATGTCCGCCCTGGCGCGCGAGGAGGGGCTCACGCGCGCCTGGGGGATGATCGGCTGGATCGGGGTGCTCGCCGGGTTCCTGATCCTGTCCTTCTACAGCGTGGTGGCCGGCTGGTCGCTGTCGTACGTCTTCAAATCGGGCACGGGCGGCTTCCTCGGGCTGGACGCGGACGGTTCCGAATCGATGTTCGGCAACATGCTGGCGGACCCGGAGGCGCTGCTGGCCTGGCACACCATCTTCATGGTGATGACGGCGATGGTGGTCGCGCGCGGGGTGCAGTCGGGCCTGGAGAAGGCGGTGACGATCCTGATGCCACTGCTGTTCGTGATGCTGGTGGTGATGGTCGGCTATGCAATGGTCGAGGGGCAGTTCTTCGCCGGCCTGCAGTTCCTGCTGTATCCCGATTTCTCCGCGCTGTCGGCGAACGCGGTGCTGCTGGCGATGGGCCAGGCCTTCTTCACGCTCAGTCTCGGGATGGGCGCGATCATGATCTACGGCAGCTACCTGCAGAGTGAGGCGTCCATCGCGCGCACCTCGGCGGCGGTGGTCGGGGCGGATACCCTGGTGGCGATCATGGCCGGGCTGGCGATCTTCCCCATCGTGCTCGGGGCCGGGCTGTCGGCCGAGCAGGGGCCGGGGCTGATCTTCGTGACCCTGCCGCTGGCGTTTGCCGATATGCCGGGTGGACTGTACTTCGGCACCATGTTCTTCGTGCTGCTGGTGTTTGCGGCCTGGACCTCGGCGATCTCCATCATCGAGCCGGCGGTCGCCTTCCTGGTCGAGAACATGGGTCTGACCCGGGTGATGGCGACCGCGATGATCGCCATCGGGGCCTGGTTCCTGGGGATTGGCGCGCTGCTGTCGCTGAACGTCTGGTCCGACTACACCCTGTTCGACATGGGCATCCTGGACCTGCTGGACTACGTGACGGCCAACATCCTGCTGCCGCTGGGCGGCTTCCTGATCGCGATCTTCGTGGGCTGGCGGATGACCGAGCGCTCGGTGCAGTCCGAGCTGCGTATGAAGCACCCGGCGCTGTATCAGGTCTGGTACTTCCTGGTGCGCTTCGTTGCTCCGGTCGCGATCCTGTTTGTCTTCCTGCGTGCGGTGGAGTTGATTTGATGGCCTCGAAGATTCGCCGCTACGCGGATGTGCCCTACACCCAGGAGCAGATGTTCAATCTCGTGAACGACGTCGATGCCTATCCGGAATTCCTGCCGGGTTGTCGCAGTGCGTCGGCGCGCCCGCGCGGCGAGCACGAGGTGGAAGGCACGATCGAACTGGCCAAGGGCGCGTTGCACAAGTCGTTTACTACCCGCAATACCCTGAAACGCCCGGAGAGCATCGACATGCGCCTGGTCTCCGGACCATTCCGGCGACTGCACGGGACCTGGACCTTCAGCCAGGTGGAGGGCGGCAAGACCCGTATCGCCCTGGAGCTGGAATTCGAGTTCGCCAACCGCATCATGGCCTTCGCGATCGGGCCGGTGTTCAACCAGATTGCCAATTCGCTGGTCGATGCCTTTGTCCAGCGCGCGCGCGAGGTCCACGGTGCCGGATAGTCCCGTGGCCCCGGCCGCCGCGGACGGCATGATCCGCGTGGAGGTGGCCTATGCGCGGCCCGACCGCCAGGTGATCCTGCCACTGGTGGTGCCCGAGGGCACCACGGTGGATACCGCGCTGCGCCAGTCCGAGATCGAGCTGCAGTTTCCGGAGATTGATCTGGAGAATGCGAAGGTCGGGATCTTCGGCAAGATTACCCGGCGCGACACCGTGCTGCGGCCGCGTGACCGTATCGAGATCTACCGTCCGCTGATCGCGGACCCGAAGGAGGTGCGCCGCCAGCGCGCCGGAAAGGGGCGCAAGAAGAAGCCGGGCAAGGGCGATGCGGAAGCCGGGGGCGAATCGAAGAAGGACGCAGGGCCGGAGAACGCGGAGGAATAGCGAGAGCCCTGTGAGCCCGCGGCACTTCGGGGATGCGGGCGAGCGTCAGTCGTTGTCCATGTCCACCGGGTGCTCGTCCAGCGCGACCGGCTGCGGGATGTCGGCATCCACGTGGCTGACCACGCCGTTCGCAAAATGCACTGTGACCCGCTGGCGCTCGGTCGCCCCGAAGCCCGGGCGGCGGTAGTAGACGTAGTCCCAGCGCTCATCGGCGCGGAAGGCGGGCTCCAGCTGGGGCGACCCCATCAGGAAGCGGACCTGCTGCGGCGTCATGCCGGGCTGGATCTGCGCCACCTGGACGGGGTCGATCACGTTGCCCTGTTGTACATCCAGACGGAACTGGTTGAGGCCGCCGCAGGCGCTCAGCAGGCTTGCGGCCACGGCGATAGAAATGAGAATCTTGATCATCTGAGCGGGCGGTCCTCGGCGTCTGGTGGGCCGTGAACGCGCATGGTACACCAAAGCGTCCCGCCGCTCTCAAGCGGATCGGACCGGGAAAACAGGCAATGGAAACCAGTAATCTCAAGAAGGCGGGACTCAAGGTCACGCTGCCGCGGATGAAGATCCTCGAGATCCTCGAGACTTCGGAGACCCGGCATCTGACGGCCGAGGCGATCTATCGCGAGCTGCTCGAATCCGGCGAGGAGATCGGCCTGGCCACGGTGTATCGCGTGCTGACCCAGTTCGAGGCGGCCGGGCTGGTCTGTCGTCTGCACCTGGAGGGCAATCAGGCGGTGTTCGAGCTGGAGCGTGGTGGCCACCATGACCATATCGTGTGCAACCAGTGCGGGCGGGTCGAGGAGTTTTTCGACGAGACGATCGAGCGGCGCCAGCGCGAGGTGGCCCAGCACCACGGTTTTTCCATCAAGGATCATGCCCTGGTCCTGTACGGCGACTGTAACGACCACGCCTGTCCCCACCGCCCGGCCTGACCGCTATCGGTGTTTTACTCACCGCGGACCGGCTGGCACCGGTTCCGCCGCGGGTGTGCAGTAGCTTCCGATTCGGCTGCTTGCCTTTTTGTGGCTGGCCCTGGTTCGGCCTCCGGAGTTTAAGGTGCCTTCGTCCGGCCGCCTGCCCTGTGGTGGCTGGTCCTGGTTCTGCATCCGGTGTTTACGTGCCTTTGGTCCGCATACTGCCCGGCGCTGACTCGCCAGCGCGCCGCGAGGTCCTTTCTTGCTTGCCCAAGAAAGTACCCAAAGAAGGGCACCCGGATTTCGCCCGGGAACCTCGCTCCGGACGTGCTGGGCCGGCGGCGCTGAACTCGCTGCGCCTTCGGCTCCGCTCAGACATCCAGCGCCTTCTCCCGGCCCACCACGCCCTCCGCGAGGGGCTCCATACGGGAGGGGAAGGTCAAAACCGAACGTATCCCCACCTTTACGCCTAACCATAGGCAACGCCGTCCGAAAGCCCCCGGCGCCCGCGCCGCGGGCGCGGCACGCAACGGCCGAAGGCCGAGCGTGCCCAACATGTCC
>NZ_KB906513.1:0-41781 GCF_000381445.1 Thioalkalivibrio sp. ALE22 | reverse complement strand
ACTTCTTTGCACGAGCAAAGAAGTCACTCGGGGCGCGCTGGCGAGTCAGCGCCAGGCAGTATGCGGACCGAAGGCACCGTAAACACGCGAGGCCGAACCAGGACCAGCCACCACGAGGCAGGCGGTCGGGGCTATGCCGACGGTTCGGTGGTGGCCTGGGCCGCCAGTTGCGCCATCTCGGAGTCGGTGAAGCCGGCGGCGCGGCGTGCCTCGTGGGCGAAGGGCGGGCGTACTCGGCCCGGCATGTACTCGGCCAGCAGCTCGAGGAACAGCGGCTCGGGATCGAGCCCCCGTGCATGGGCCAGCTCCCGGAACCAGCGCGTGCCGATCGCCACGTGAGCGACCTCCTCGCGCTGGATGATCTCGAGAAGCGACACGGTGGCGTGATCGCCCGCCGCCGTCAGGCGCTCGATCATGCCGGGGGTCACGTCCAGCCCGCGCGCCTCCAGCACGCGCGGCACCAGAGCCATGCGGATCATCACGTCGTGGTCGGTCGCGAGTGCGGCCTCCCACAGCCCGTTGTGGGCCGGCAGGTCGCCGTAGTCCGCCCCCAGCTCGTGGAGCCGCGCGCGCAGCAGCCGGAAATGACGCGCCTCCTCGGCCGCCACCTGCAGCCAGTCGCTGACGAACGGCGCCGGCATGTCGCGAAAGCGATAGACGGCGTCCAGCGCCAGATTGATCGCGTTGAACTCGATATGCGCGACCGCGTGCACCAGCGCCACCCGCCCGGCCGTGGTGTGCAGCCCGCGCCGAGGAAGATCCTTCGGGTGCACCAGCACGGGGTGTTCGGGCCGCCCCGGTACCTCCATGCGTTCCGGTGCCGGGGCACTCCCGGCCTCCAGCTCGCCCGCCCACCAACCGCGTATGAGCTCCAGCGCCCGCTCGCACTTGGTCTCCGGGTCCCGCTCGCGCAACGCGGCCTCGGCCGCGCGATAAACGACCGGGGACTCCGGCGCGGATTCAGGATTCGGGTTCGATGCTTGCATGCGGCACAGGATACCCGCTCAACGCTCGCCAGTCGGCATGCTGCGGCGCAGCAGGATGGAGTTGCCGATGACCGACAGCGAGCTGGCGGTCATGGCGATCACGCCGATCATCGGGTGCAGCAGGCCGACGGCGGCGATGGGGATGGCGGCGGTGTTGTAGCCCCAGGCCCAGAACAGGTTCTGGACGATCTTGCGGAAGGTCAGGCGCGAGAGCTGTACGGCCTCGACGACCTTGGTCAGCTCGCCGCGCACCAGGGTCACGTCGGCGGCCTCGATGGCCACGTCCGCGCCGGCGCCGATGGCGATGCCGACGTTTGCCTGCTGCAGGGCCGGGGCATCATTGATGCCGTCACCCACCATCGCCACGTGGTCGCCGTACTCGGCCTGCAGTTCGCGGATCGCCTCGACCTTGCCCTCCGGCAGCACGCCGGCTCGGACCTCGTCGATCCCCACCTGCGCGGCCACGGCCTTCGCGGTGCGCTCGTTGTCACCGGTGACCATCACGCAGCGGATGCCGAGGGCATGCAGCTGTTCGATGGCGCTCTGCGACTCTTCCTTGAGGGTGTCGGCGACCGCGACGATGCCGGCCGGTCGATCGCCGATGGCCACCAGCATCGCGGTCTTCCCGGCATCTTCGAACTGCCGCAGCGATTCCAGCAGGCCGGACGGATCCAGGCCCTGCTCCTCCAGCAGCCGCTGGCTGCCGACCAGGACGCGCTCCCCGTCGAGGCGGGCCTCCACCCCGCGCGCGGTGTGCGACTGGAACTGTTCGACCTCGGCGACCGCCAGCTCCCGATCGCGCGCACCCTGCACAATGGCCTCGGCCAGCGGATGCGCAGAACCAGCCTCCACGGCCGCGGCCGCGCGCAGCACACGAGCGTCATCGAAGCCCTCGGCGGCGACCACGTCGGTCAGTGCCGGCTGCCCGCGGGTGAGGGTCCCGGTCTTGTCGAGCACGATCACGCGGATGTCCTTCAGCGTCTGGATCGCGGAGCCCGAGCGGATCAGGACGCCGCGTTCGGCCCCCATGCCGGAACCGACCATCAGGGCGGTGGGTGTGGCCAGCCCCAGCGCGCAGGGGCAGGCGATGACCAGCACGGCGATCGCCGCGAGGATCGCCAGTACCAGCGGGGGACGTTCGGAATCCACCCACGGCAGAAACCCCTCGCCCCAGATCAGGATCGGCTGCAGCGCCCCGGAGAACGCCAGCCAGGCCGCAAACGCCGCCAGCGCAATCACCAGCACCGCCGGCACGAACCGCGCGGTGATGCTGTCCGCCAGCTCCTGCACCGGCACCCGCGAACCCTGCGCCTCGTTCACCAGACGGATCACCTGCGACAGGAAAGTGTCGGCCCCCACACGGGTCGCGCGCACCTTCAGCCGCCCCTGCTGGTTCAGGGTCGCACCGAGCACGGTATCGCCCTCAGCCTTGTCCACCGGCACCGACTCGCCGGTGGCGATGGATTCGTCCACGGTGCTCTCGCCGGCAACCACCTCGCCATCGGTGGGGATCTTCTCGCCCGGGCGCACGATCATCACCTCGCCCACCTGCAGCGATTTCACCGGCACCTCGATCTCTTCGCCGTCGCGTTCCACCCGGGCCGACTTCGCGCCCAGATCCAGCAGCTTGCGGATCGCAGAGGAGGCCTCGCCCTTGGCGCGGTACTCCAGGTAGCGCCCGAGCATGTGGAAGGCCATGATGGTCGCGGCCATCTCGATGAACGAGGTCATCGGGTAGACAAAGCCGATCAGCCCCAGCAGATAGGGCGGCAGCGAGCCCATGGAGATCAGCACGTCCATGTTCAGACTGCCGCTTTTCAGCGCGCGCCAGGACGAACGGTGGGTGGCCGCACCCCCGGCCATGAACACCACCGGGAACGCCAGCACGGCGATGATCAGCAGATAGCCGGGGATCTCCTGCCAGAACATGTGCGGCATCATCAGCACCATGATCGCGATGGTCGGGATCATCGCGATCCACAGCCGGCGCCAGGCCTGCTTCAGATAGGCCGCGTCAATCTCGGCATCGTCCGCCTCGCTGCCGGCCTCCTCGGTCTCCAACGCCGCCACGTCATAGCCGGCCCCCTCGACCGCGGCGCGCAGGGCCTCGGCGTCGGGGCCACCGGGACCGGGTTCTATGGTCACACGGTGATCACCGATGTTGGTGCGCACCGCCTGGATGCCCTCCAGCTTCTCGATCGCACCCCGCACGATCCCCGCGCAGTGGTCCGACCCCATGCCGGGTACCACCAGACGCACCGTACCGGCGGCGCCCGTTTCGCCCTCGACTTGGGCGACGTCGTAGCCAGCCCCCTCGACCGCGGCCCGCAACCCCTGCGGGCCCACCTGCTCGGGGTCGTATCCCACGGTCACCCGGTGGCGGGCGATATTGGTCCCCACCGAGGCCACGCCGGGGGTCTTCTCCAGCGCCGCGCGCACGATCCCCGCGCAGTGGTCCGACCCCATGCCGGGGACGATCACCACCGCCTCGCGGGTGTCCGCTGGCCTCGCTTCCGTCGTCATCGCGCGACTCCTCAGCGATTGCCGAACAGGTACTTGATCAGGGCGGCGATCCCGAGGATCAGCAGCACCAGGACGAGCAGCCCGATCAGGCCCCCGCCAAGACCCATACCGCCCATCCAGCCAAAACCTTGTTCATTCATCATGATGTAGTCCTCCCCGGGACAGAGTGAAAGACGCAAAGCGCGGTAATGCGCAGTGCGTGGGTGATGCGCGATCACCCGGGGCCGGGTGGAACCCCGGCCAGGGAGGAATCAGAGGGGTGGGCGCAGATCCGGTGCCGCGGGGGTACCGGGGCCCATGGCGACGGGAAGGGAAACCAAAACGGGCGCGGCCGCCGTGACCGGCGTGCCGGCGGGTGAAGGCAAACCCGAGACCCCGCAGACGCCACAGACCGCGCAGGGCATCTCGCAGGCCGAGGGCTCGGCCGGGATCACGAAGTCTGCAGACAAGGACTCCGACGGCGATCCGGCTGCCTCACCCGCGCAGTGGTCCGCCGCAGTCATGCGGTCCGCGGCATCCCCGTGCATCATCCCGGCACCAGCGATCGGCGCCAGCAACAGAGCGGCGACGATCAGCAGGTTCAGCAAATGGTGCAGGGCTCGCGACACGGGCCGGCCTCGAAAAGGTATTCTGCCCGCAAGTCTAGCACTGGCGCTGCGCCTGCACATGACACAGATCAAGCCTGCCGGTCACTGCCTTGAAGCCTACAGCACCGGCGCCAGCAGATAGGCGGCCCGCGCGGCCACGCGGCGCCACAGCGGCAGGTCGTCTACGTCCTGCCGGGTCATCTCGCGCGAGCGGGCGAAATCCGCCTCGAACATGCGCGCGGTCTCGTGGGCAAACCCCGGATCCATCACCAGCGCGGTGACCTCGAAATTCAGCCGGAACGAGCGGTTGTCCAGGTTCACGGTCCCCACCGCCGCGCCCATGTCGTCCACCACGAAGGCCTTGCCGTGCAGGAAGCCCTCCTGATAGCGGTAGACACGCACGCCGGCATCCAGCAGCGGCCCCAGAAAGGCATAGGCCGCATGCGTGGTCAACGGGTTGTCGGTGACCTCGGGGATCAGCACACGTACATCGACGCCACTGAGCGCGGCCAGCTTGAGCATGCCCTGCACGCCCTCGTCCGGCACGAAGTACGGGCTCGCGATCCAGATACGCCGATCAGCCGCATGGATAACCTGTTGCATCATCAGGCTGGCGGTCTCGAATTCGTCCGCCGGGCCGGAGGGCAGGATCAGCACCGGGACGCCGTCGTCCGCCATGATCGCCGGCTTCCATTCCAGCTCCGGGATGTCTTCGGTCGCCCAGTGCCAGTCCTCCAGGAACACCGACTGCAGCGCGAGGGCGGATGGCCCCTCGATACGCAGGTGGGTATCGCGCCAGGGTCCGGTCTTCGGGTCCCGCCCTAGATACTCGTCCCCCACGTTCAGGCCGCCCACCCAGCCCTGTTCGCCATCGGCGACCATGATCTTGCGGTGATTGCGGAAGTTCAGCTGAAAGCGATTGCCCCGCCCGCGGGTCGAGTGGAAGTGCTGCACATGGACGCCCGCGTCGCGCATGGCGTCCAGATAGCTGCCGGGCAGGCGGTAGCTGCCGATCTCGTCGTACAGGAAGTAGACCTCGACCCCGTCCTGCGCCCGCTCCACCAGCCGTCGCTTAAGTTCGCGCCCGATCTCGTCATCGCGCACGATATAGAACTGCACCAGCAGGTAGCGCTCGGCCTGCTCGATCCCCTGAAAGATACTGTCGAAGGTCGCCTCGCCATCCACTAGCAGCTCGACCTCGTTACCGTGGAGAAACGGCCAGCGGGCGAGCCGCTGCACCCCGTCCAGGTGCTTGCTCGGCTCTTGCGCGATGTACTGGTGGGACCACAGCTCCTCTGTCTTCGGCTGCAGGGCCCGCGCCAGAGCGGAGTCTTCGTCACGGCGCGCGACCACGTAGCCGCGAAACTCGCTGGCGCCGAATACCCAGTAGGCCGGCACGGCCACATAGGGAACGGTGTTGAGCGACACGATCCAGGCCACCGCGCCCTGCGGCGTCCGCGTGGACATCAGCGCATCCAGCGACGACAGGAACCCCAGCAGGTGGAAGCCAATAACGACCGTCAGCAGTACGCGCCAGCGCGGACGCCGGCGCGGCTTCGGATGGACATCACCGGATGCGGGTCTGGACATATCCGTGCGGTCGACCCGGGAGCCGCGTCAGAGCGCGTCGAGCCCGCGGGCCAGGTCGCGCTGGATGTCGGCGACCGCCTCCAGCCCCACGGCGACCCGCACCAGGGCCTCGGTAATGCCCTGGGCCTCGCGCCTGTCCGGGTCCACGCGGCCGTGGGTAGTGGTGGCCGGATGGGTGATGGTGGTCTTGGTATCGCCCAGATTTGCGGTGATCGACAGGAATTTCGTGGCGTCAATCACCGACCAGGCGGCCTCACGCCCGCCGGCGACCTCGAAACTCAGCACCCCGCCGAAGCCGCTTTGCTGGCGCTTCGCGATTGCGTGCTGCGGGTGGGACTCGAGCCCCGGGTAATGCACGGCGGTGACCTTCGGGTGGGCCTGCAGCCACTGCGCCAGGGCCAGGGCGTTCTCGCTGTGGGCGCGCATGCGCAGGGCCAGGGTCTCCAGCCCCTTCAGGAACACCCAGGCGTTGAACGGCGACAGCGTCGGCCCGGCGGTGCGCAGGAAGCCGTAGACATCCTTGCCGACGCGCTCGGCGTCGCCGACCACCGCGCCGCCCAGACAGCGGCCCTGGCCGTCGAGAAACTTGGTCGCCGAGTGGATGATGATGTCGGCGCCCAGATCCAGCGGGCGCTGCAGGATCGGCGTGCAGAAGCAGTTGTCCACCGCGAGCAGGGCGTCGTGCCGATGCGCGATCTCCGCCAGCGCGGCAATGTCCACCACCTCGCCCAGCGGGTTGGACGGCGTCTCGCAGAAATACAACCGGGTATTCGGCTGGGTGGCGGCCTCCCAGGCCTCGAGGTTCGACAGCTCGACGTAGGTGACCTCCACGCCGAAACGCGCGAGGTAGTTGTTGAACAGCACCGTGGTCGTGCCAAACACCGAGCGCGAGCAGACCACGTGATCGCCAGCCTTCAGCAGCCCCATCATGGTCGCGAGGATCGCCGACATCCCGGAGGCGGTGGCCACGCAGGCCTCGCCCCCCTCCAGCGCGGCCAGCCGGTCCTGGAAGGTACGCACGGTCGGGTTGGTGAAGCGCGAGTAGATGTTGCCGGGCGACTCCCCGCCGAAGCGCGCGGCGGCCTCCGCGGCCGAGCCGAATACGAAGCTGGAGGTCGGGAAGATCGCCTCGGAGTGCTCGCCCTCGGGCGTACGCTGGTAACCGTGCCGGATGGCTACAGTCTGCGGGTCGTAATCAGCGGGGTCGAAATCGGTCATCGGGGCATCCTTGGCTGCGGGATGCCACAGTGTACCGGGCTCAGTGCGCCGGCTGCAGGCGATCCGCCACGCGGGTCAACAGCTCGTAGCTGATGGTGCCAGCCGCGCGCGCGACCCGCTCCACCGGGAGCCCCTCGCCCCACAGTGTCACCTGGTCGCCAACCTGCGCGGCAGGCACCTCGGTCAGATCCACCGCCAGCATGTCCATGGAGACGCGCCCGATCAGCGGGCAGATCCGGTCACCGACCCGCACCGGCGTGCCCGACGGGGCATGCCGCGGATAGCCGTCGGCATAGCCCATCGCGACGATCCCGGCGCGACCCGGTCGATCGGCCGTCCAGGTGGCGCCATAACCCACGCGGCTGCCCGGCTCCAGCTGCTGGGTCGCGATGACCGGGGCCTGAACCGTCATCGCCGGGCGCAGCTCGCCCTCCGGCCCCTCGGGCGGACGATCCGCCGGCGCGGAGGCCGGGTGTGCCCCGTAGAGCATGATGCCGGGCCGCGCCCAGTAGTCGCCGGGCGCGGCCCCCTCACCGCCCGAGCCCCAGCCGGCGAACAATGCAGCGGAGTTAGCCACGCTGCGGTATCCCGGCCACGCCCCGACGGCGCCGGCAAAGCATTCCAGTTGGTGAGTATTCTGCGGGTGGCCGGGCGTGTCGGCGCAGGCCAGGTGTGTCATCCAGTGCAGCCCCTGCTGCCCGTGCCCGGCGGCCTGGAGGCGCATCGCCACCTCGCCCGCCTGGCGCGGCTCGAAGCCCAGGCGGTTCATGCCGGTGTTCAGCTTGACCCAGACCTCGGGGAGGCGGATGCCAGAGGCATCCAGATGATCGAGCTGAGCCGGGTCATGCAGGATCGGCTGCAGGGCGAACTCGGCACAGGCGCGTGCGTCGCTGGCATCGTGCGGACCCTGCAGGACCAGCACCGGACCGTCGAAGCCGGCCGCGCGCAGCGCCCGGGCCTCGCCGACCTGGGAGACGGCGAGCCCGTCGCTGGCCGCCGCCAGGGCCTCGGCGGCCCATAGCAGCCCATGGCCGTAGCCCTCGGCCTTGATCACCGACCACATCGGGACACCGGGCGCCAGGCGTCGCGCCACGGCCAGGTTGTGCCGCAGGGCCTCGGGGTCGAGCTGGATGGTCGCCGCTCGCTTCACGTCCCGGGTCAGGCCTCGTGGCCGATCTCGCCGTAGACGTCGGGGGCGTAGTTCTCGAAACGGGTGAACTGCCCGCGGAAGGTCAGGCGCACGGTGCCGATGGGGCCGTTACGCTGCTTGGCAATGATGATCTCCGCCGTGCCCTTGTCCGGCGACTCGTCGTTGTAGACCTCGTCGCGATACACGAAGGCGATGATATCCGCGTCCTGCTCGATGGCCCCGGACTCGCGCAGATCGGACATCACCGGGCGCTTGTTCGGGCGCTGTTCCAGCGAGCGGTTGAGCTGCGACAGCGCGATCATCGGGACACTCAGTTCCTTCGCCAGGGCCTTCAGCCCGCGCGAGATCTCGGAGATCTCGTGGGCCCGGCTCTCGCCACTGCCGGGAAACTGCATCAACTGCAGGTAGTCGACGACGATCAGACCCAGCCCCTTGTGTTCGCGCATCAGGCGGCGGGTGCGCGCCCGCAGTTCGGTGGGCGACAGCGCCGGTGTGTCGTCGATGAACAGGGGCGCCTCGGAGAGCATCTGCACCGCGCTCGTCAGACGCGGCCAGTCGCCGTCCTCCAGACGCCCGGAGCGCAGCTTCTGCTGGTTGATCCGGCCCATGGAGGACAGCAGGCGCATGGCCAGCTGCTCGCCGGGCATCTCCATGGAGAAGATCGCGACCGGCTCGGAGTTCTTCATCGCCACGTACTCGGCGATGTTCATCGCGAACGAGGTCTTGCCCATGGACGGACGCCCGGCGACGATCACCAGATCGCCCGGGTTCAGTCCGGAGGTCAGGGCATCCAGATCCTGATAGCCGGTGGCCACCCCGGTAATCGGGTTCTGGCTTTCGTAGAGGTACTCGATCTGGTCGACCGCCGCGGTCAGCAGCGGCTTCATCCCGCGAAAACCCTGGGCCCCGCGCGCGCCCTGCTCGGCGATGCGGAACACCTTCTGCTCCGCCACGTCCAGCAGTTCCTTGGAGTCGCGGCCCTCGGGGGTATAGGCCGAATCGGCGATCTCGGTGCCCACCGAGATCAGCGACCGCAGGATGGAGCGCTCGCGGACGATATCGGCGTAGGCCACGATGTTCGCGGCACTGGGGGTTTCCGCTGCCAGGCGGCCGAGATAGGCCATGCCCCCCGCGGATTCCAGCTCCGCGGTACGGTCCAGCTGCTCCGACACGGTGACCATGTCGAACGGGGCATTGCGATCCGCCAGCGTGGACACCGCCCGGAAGATCAGGCGGTGGTCGTGGCGATAGAAGTCTTCTGCGGTAATGCGGTCCGCCACCCGGTCCCAGGCGGCGTTATCCAGCATCAGGCCTCCGAGGACTGCCTGTTCGGCCTCCTCGGAATGCGGGGGGACCCGCGGATTCGGGGTCATGGGCGAGTTCATGCGACGAACCCGCCCACCTGCCGGGTATCAGCGACCCGGTGGGGCCACCCTCCCGACATCCGACGGATCACTCTTCGCCGATCACAACGACGCGAATGTCCACATCCACGTCCGAGTGCAGGTGCAGCCCGACCTCGAATTCGCCGGCGGTACGCAGCGGGCCTTCCGGCATGCGCACTTCCTTCTTCTCGACTTCGGTGCCCTTGGCGCTCAGCGCGTCGGCGATGTCCGCCGGGCCGATGGAGCCGAACAGCTTGCCTTCGCCACCGGCCTTCGCGGTGATCTCGAGCACAGTGCCGTCCAGCTTTTCCTTGCGCGCCTCAGCAGCGGCGAGGGCCTCGGCGGCGGCCTTCTCCAGTTCGGCGCGACGCGCCTCGAACTCGGCGATGTTCTCGGCGGTGGCGAACGTGGCCTTGCCCTGCGGCAGCAGATAGTTGCGCGCGAAACCGGGACGCACGTTGACACGGTCACCCAGGGTGCCGAGGTTATCGATCTTTTCCAGCAGAATGACTTCCATCTTTGTATTCCTGTAACGTTTGATCAGCCCCCGAAGGGGCGCATTCTACACCGGTCTCGGACCGGTCTCACGGATTGTTGTCGCCGCCCTGCCCACCCGATGCGGAGCCGGGGCCCAGCCGCGAGCGGATGTCCGCCCAGGCGTCGATGACGCCGATGGTGGCGAGCAGCAGGAACATCTGCGGCATCGCCAGCGCCAGCAGGACGTACATCCCCACCAGCCAGAAGCTGCTCATGCCCTGACGGAAGGTCAGCGCGTGCATCAGCGCGATCCCCTGCAGGAAGAACAGCACCGCGAGGATGAACGCCAGTTCGGTCGCCAGCGGCACCGGGCCCAGATGGCCGATCCCCGCCAGCAGCAGCGTGGCCGCGCTTGTGGCGCGCCCGAACTGCAGTGCCCGAAACTCCTCGCCGAACGCCCCCGGGTTGTACAGCAGCGCCTGCCAGTAGCGACCCAGGAGCACCGAGAGCGTGAGGCTCAGCAGCAGGATCCCGGCAAACAGCCCGGTCAGGTACGGGGCGGCGCGGCGCAACGCCGCCTCGAGTTCCTGCGGACCGGTCTCGCTACCTTCGACCAGGGGCCCCAGCAGTCTCATCCCGGCCTCGGCCCAGGTGGACTCGAGATCCGGGACGAGCATATGGACGGCCAGCACCCCGAACCCGGCGACCCCGGCGGCGGCCTGCAGCGTGCTGCGCCACGAGACGGTCCGTCGCAGCAGCTCCGCCAGCAGCGCCACCGGCGCCCATTGCACCACCCCGGCCACCACCCCCGCGAACAGCGGGGCCTCGGGCATCAGGGCAAACATTGCGACCCCGAGCACGAGCGCGGACAGCGCGATCACCAGCAGTGCCTGCCCGAGGCCGATGCGCAGCCCGACCAGGGCGACCAGCGCGCTGCCAAGCAGCGCCACCGGCGGCAGAAACAGCCCCGCCACACCAAAACCGGAGACCGCGCCCACGGCGCGGCCCCGGCTCTTCATCGCGAATTCGGCCAGTGCGCGCATGGCGACGGCCCCCGGCGAACCGGTACGAGACTTAGTGGTTGTCGCTGTACGGCAGCAGGGCGAGGAAGCGCGCGCGCTTCACGGCGGTGGCCAGCTGACGCTGGTACTTCGCGCTGGTGCCGGTCACTCGGCTGGGGACGATCTTGCCGGTCTCGGTAATAAAACCCTTGAGCAGGTTCAGGTCCTTGTAATCGATGTAATCGATGCCTTCGGCGGTGAACTTGCAGTACTTGCGGCGACGCGGAAAACGGGCCATCTCAACTCTCCTTCAAAAATTCGGTCAACGAACGGGCGGGACTTATTCGGCAGCGGTCGAATCATCGGAGGCGGACTCGCCGCCCTCGTCGTCACGCTCGCGGCGACGGCCCTTGGAGCCTTCCTCTTCCTGGCCCTTGGCCAGCGGGGAGGTCTCGGTCACTGCCTCTTCCATGCGCATCGCCAGGTGGCGCAGCACGGCATCGTTGAACCGGAAGGCGCTGGCGAGCTCTTCCATCGCCTCTTCCGAGGCCTCGATGTTCATGAGCACGTAGTGGGCCTTCACCAGCTTCTGGATCGGGTAGGCCAGCTGACGGCGGCCCCAGTCTTCCAGGCGATGGATCTTGCCTTCGTGGCCTTCGACCAGGCCCTTGTAGCGCTCGATCATCGCCGGGACCTGCTCGCTCTGGTCCGGGTGGACCAGGAATACAACTTCGTAGTGACGCATCGGGAACTCCTTGCGGGTATCAGCCTCCCGTCCACGCGGTGAGGCAAGGGTTCGACCCCGCGGGCGCGCCCGCGGGGCAGAAAGGCGCGATACGATAACCGAAGCGGGCGACAACAACAAGCGACGAACAGGCCAGGCGGCCGACGCCCTCAGTCCGGCGCGCCGGCCTGGCGCTGGCGCACCGCCTCGAACAGGGTTACCCCGGTGGCCACGGAGACATTGAGGCTCTCCACCGTCCCGTGCATGGGCAAGGCGGCCAGGTGGTCGCAGGCCTCCCGGGTGAGCCGGCGCAGGCCCTCGCCCTCGGCCCCCATCACGATCGCGGTCGGCGGGCGCAGGTCCAGCGCGTAGAGGCTTTCCCCGGCCTCGCCCGCGAGGCCGACGGTCCACATACCGGCCTGCTTGAGCGAGGCGAGCGTCCGCGCGAGATTTCCGACCGTTACCACCGGCACGGTTTCGGCCGCGCCCGAGGCCACCTTGATGGCCGCCGGGGTCAGGGCGGCGCTGTGGTGGCGCGGCATGATCACCGCGCCGGCCCCCGCCGCATCGGCGGTGCGCAGGCAGGCGCCGAGGTTGTGGGGGTCGGTCACCCCGTCGAGAATCAGCACGAGGTCCAGACCATCGCGCACCCGCTGGATCAGGGTCTTTTCATCCACCACCGGACGCGGGGTGCAGTGGACGATCACGCCCTGGTTCTGGAACCCCGGATGCTGCTGATCCAGTCGCTCGCGGCCCACCCGCTCCACCGCGAGACCGCAGGCGCGGGCACGATGCAGCAGGCGCTCCAGAGCGGGCTCGACCGGGTCGGTCGCGAGCTGCAGGCGCTTCACCCGTTCCGGGGCACGCTCCAATACCGCCGCCACCGCATGAATACCGCCGAAGGTCTCCGCGCGGCTACCCTTGCCACCCTTGCTCACCGCCTCCCTCCACGGGACACAACCGGCGGCGAACCCGCCGCGCGCTTGCGCGGGGATGCCGCGCCTCGCGATGGATGGCCCTGCGCACTCACCGGACGGTACCTCAGGACGAGGAGGGACGCCGGCGACGGCTGCGGCGACGGCCGGAACCTGCGGGCTTCTTGCCTGCCCCCTGGGCTTGCGGCTCCGACTCGACGATGGTGTTGCCGTCCTTGTCGGCCTCCGGTCGCGGCGGCGGGACCGCCTCGTTGCCGGGTTCCGGGGCATCGGGAATACCCTCGTCAGGGTCGGACACCGGGGCCGCCTCGTTCCCCGGCTCGGGGGCCGGGTCCGGGGTCGTGTCACCGGAGGCCGAACCACGGCGGCGACCGCCGCGACGGCGACGCTTCTTCTTCGGTGCCGGGGCCTCGTCGTCGGCGGCGGGGGCCTCCGGCTTGGCCGGAGTTGGTTCCACCGCGGCCTCGGCCGGGGCGGTCTCGGCATCCTTGCGGCGCTTGCTGCGGCGGCTGCGCTTCTTCGGTGGCGCGTCCGTCGGCTTCGGCTTGCCCGGTTCCCCGGCCAGCGCGAGGTCGATCTTGCGATCATCCAGACTCACCCGGGCCACCTGCACCTGCAGTTCGTCCCCAATACGGAACACCCGTCCGCCGCGCTCGCCGGTCAGGGTGTGACGGGTCGGGTCGAAGTGGTAGAAGTCATTGTCCAGGCTGGTCACGTGGACCAGGCCCTCGATGTAGACATCCTTGATCTCGACGAACAGGCCGAACCCGGTTACGCCGGAGACCACGCCGGTGAAGGTCTCCCCGACCTTGTCCTGCATGTACTCGGCCTTCAGCCAGGCCTCGGCATCGCGGGTGGCATCGTCGGCGCGCCGCTCCGCCATCGAGCAGTGCTCGCCCAGCGATTCCATGTCGCTGTGCGAATACGGGAACGCCTTGCCACTGCCCTTGCGCAGCACATGACGAATGCCACGATGCACCAGCAGGTCGGGATAGCGCCGGATCGGCGAGGTAAAGTGCGCGTAGTCGTCCAGCGCCAGACCAAAGTGCCCGTCCAGTTCCGGGGCGTACACCGCCTGGCTCAGCGAGCGCAGCAGCACCGTCTGGATCAGCTGCTGGTCCGAGCGCTGGCGGGCGGCCTTCAGCACGGCGGTGTAGTCGGCCGGTGTGGGTTCGGCCCCGCCGCCCAGGCTCAGGCCCGCGCCATTCAGGAACTCGCGCAGCTCCTCGACCTTCTCCGCCGGTGGCTGGTCGTGGATACGATAAAGCGCCGGCACCTTGTGCTTCTTCAGGAACCGCGCCGCCGCGACGTTCGCCATGATCATGCATTCCTCGACCAGGCGATGGGCATCGTTGCGCTCGGTCGGGACGATCTGCTCGATCTTGCGGTCCTCGCCGAATACGATTTTGGTCTCGGTGGTGTCGAAGTCGATCGCGCCGCGGCGATTGCGGGCTGCGTGCAGGGACTTGAAGACCTTGTGCAGGGTCTCCAGATGCGGCATCACATGGGCGTTCTGCTCGCGCAGGGCCGTGTCGCCGTCGAGCATCGCCGCAACATCGTCGTAGATCAGACGCGCGTGCGAGCGGATCAGGCCCTCGTGGAAGCGATAGCTCTTCAGTGCCCCGCGCGCGCCGATCTCCATCTCGCAGACCATGCTCAACCGATCCACCTTCGGGTTCAGCGAGCACAGGCCGTTGGACAGGGCCTCCGGCAGCATCGGGATCACGTTGTCGGGGAAGTACACCGAGGTGCCGCGGGTGCGGGCCTCGCGGTCCAGGGCCGCATCGCGCTCGACATAATGGGACACGTCGGCGATCGCGACCCACAGGCGCCAGCCCTTGCCCTCCGGCTCGCAGTACAGGGCGTCGTCGAAGTCGCGGGCATCACTGCCATCGATGGTGACAAACGGCTTCTCGCGCAGATCCAGACGGCCCTTCTTGTCCTTCTCGGCAACCTCGGCACCCAGTGCGTCGGCGGCGGCCGTGACCTCGTCCGGCCACTCGTGCGGCAGGCCATGGGCACGGATCGCGATGTCGATCTCCATGCCCGGGGCCATGTGTTCGCCCAGGACCTCCAGCACATCGCCCTTCAGGCGCGCGGTGCGCGAGGCGGATTCGCGGATACGCACCACCACGATCTGGTCGTCCTGCGCCTCGCCCAGGCCGTCCGGCGGCACCAGGATGTCGTGGGTAATCCGCTTGTTGTCCGGGGTCAGGACACCGACCCCGTCCTCGATCTTCAGGCGCCCGACCACCTGGGTGGTGTTGCGCTCGAGGACCTCCACGATCCCGCCTTCACGGCGGCCGCGGCGATCCACGCCCATGACCCGGGCCAGCGCCCGGTCGCCATGGAATACGCCGCGCATCTGCTTGGGCGACAGGAACAGATCGTCGTCCTGCTCGTCCGGCACCAGGAAGCCGAAGCCGTCCGGATGCCCGATCACACGGCCGCGGATCAGATCTTCCTGGTTGACCGGCAGATAGGCCCCTCGGCGATTGCAAAGGGCCTGGCCGTCGCGCTCCATCGCCTTCAGGCGGCGGCGCAGGGCCTCGAGGCGATCGTCATCGTCGATCTGCAGCCGCTCCGCGATCTCGTCGTAGGACAGCGGATTGTCGGCTTCCTGCAGGAGCCCGAGGATGAACTCGCGGCTGGGGATGGGGTTGTCGTACTTCTGCGCCTCGCGCTCGAAGTTGGGATCGGCGGGGGTCTTGCGACGTTGTCTTGGCATTCAGTGAACTCTGTGGATGTTGCAATGGGCAGCCCTTCGCCGGGAACCGGCCGGGCGCGCAAGGGAAACGCTGATTCAGGTGCCCGCTCCCGCTCGAGCCGCTTTCCAGCGTGCGATCAAGGCGCGGTGAGTGCAGTGTAGCGGAGCGACACCAGCGGACCGCAACACCAGCGGGTACATGAATCGGCGCTTCCCGAAGCGCCCATTATGAGGCATGCAGAATTTTGTTGCGCAGCGCGGCTTCGCGCCGGCCCGCCGGCGCCCGTCCCGGACGGCGAATTTCGGCCCCCGGGGCGTTGACAGCCTCGCGGGCGCGCACTATATTGCGCGCTCCTGAAGCGCAGGACACTCGGTTTTCACCGCTGTGTCGTCCCTCGTGCCGAGGTGGCGGAATTGGTAGACGCGCTAGCTTCAGGTGCTAGTGGGGGTAACCCCGTGGAGGTTCAAGTCCTCTCCTCGGCACCATTTTTCTGCTTCAACACACTCCCTGAACCACCCCGTAACGCGCGGCATCCACATGGATGGCGTGGATTTTTTCGTGGGCGCTGCCTTCGCGGGCGCGGCCCGTGGAGCATTCACCCGGGCCATTCGCATGCCACATAGGCAAACCTCGACGCCGCTTCATACACACGCGTCATGCGCACCCGCGTGCACAGGCACCGGACCCGCGGGCCGGGGCATCACCGAAGCCCGCGCTTGCTGACGCCCCGACCGTCCGGGCGGGATATCAGCTGTCGAACGGGTCGCGCAGCACCAGGGTTTCGTCGCGATCCGGGCCGGTGGAGACCATATCCACCGGGACCCCGACGACCTCGCTCAGCCGCTCCAGATAGGCGCGCGCATTCGCCGGCAGCTTCGCGTACTCGCGGATCCCGACCGTGGACTCCGCCCAGCCCGGCATCTCTTCGTAGATCGGGGTGCAGGCCGCATAGGCCTCGGCCCCGGAGGGCGGCACCTCGCGGCGCTCGCCACCACAGTCATAGCCGACACAGATCTGCACACTCTCCAGCCCGTCCAGCACATCCAGCTTGGTCATGCACAGGCCGCTGATCGTGTTCACCTGGACCGCCCGCTTCAGCGCGACCGCGTCAAACCAGCCGCAGCGCCGCGCACGCCCGGTGGTCGAGCCGAATTCGTTGCCCTGGCGCGCAAGGTGCTCGCCCATGTTGTCGAACAGCTCGGTGGGGAACGGCCCTGCCCCCACGCGCGTGGTATAGGCCTTGGTAATCCCCAGCACGTAGTCGATGTCCCGCGGGCCCACCCCGGAGCCGGTGGAGGCGCCCCCCGCGGTGGTGTTCGACGAGGTCACAAACGGATACGTGCCGTGGTCGATGTCCAGCAGCGTGCCCTGGGCGCCCTCGAACATCACGTCCTTGCCCTGCTCGCGCAGCGCGTGCAGTCGCCCGGCCACGTCCGTGACCATCGGCTGCAGTCGTTCGGCGTGCGCCAGGCACTGCTCCAGCACTTCCTGCTGATCGACGGTCGGCGCCTTGAAGTAGTGCTTCAGCGCAAAGTTGTGATAGTCCATCACCTCGCCCAGTTTGGCCGCCAGGCGTTCGCGGTGGAACAGGTCGTCCAGACGCAGGCCGCGACGCGCCACCTTGTCCTCGTAGGCCGGCCCGATGCCGCGCCCGGTCGTCCCGATGGCCGCCTTGCCGCGTGCCTTCTCGCGCGCATGGTCCAGTGCCACGTGGTAGGGCAGGATCAGCTGGCAGGCATCCGACAGACGCAGGCGGTCGGCGACCGGCACCCCCTTGGCCTCCAGCTCCTCCATCTCCGTGATCAGGGCCTCGGGCGAGAGCACCACCCCGTTGCCGATCATGCATTCCACGCCTTCGCGCAGGATGCCGGACGGGATCAGGTGCAGAACGGTCTTCTCGCCGCCGATCACCAGGGTATGGCCGGCATTGTGCCCGCCCTGGAACCGAACCACCGCGGCCGCATCCTCGGTCAGACGATCGACGATCTTGCCCTTGCCCTCGTCCCCCCACTGGCTGCCCAGCACGACTACAAAACGTCCCATCGTCATCAATGCTCCACTACCGTCCATTCGCCGTCGCGCTGCTCCAGACGCGCGCCGGCGGGTGATTCATTGTCCTGGCCATCCAGCTCGCGCACCACGCGCACCCCGCGTGCGCGCAGGTCCGCGATCGCGGCCTCCAGGGCCGCATCGCCGCTGGCCGGCGCACGCACGCTTTCCCGGGTCGGGGCCGCCACTCCGCCTTCGCGACGCACGAAGGCGCGCAGATCGGTACTGAACCCGGTCGCCGCCCGCGCCCGGCCGAATACCCGCCCGATGTCGTTATACCGCCCCCCACGGGCGATGGCCTGTCCGGAACCCGGGACGAAAGCGGCGAACACCAGCCCCGTGTGATAGGCGTAGCCGCGCAGTTCCGCAAGGTCCAGGTGCAGGTCCAGCCCCGGCTCGCCCGCCTCGAGGCGCGCGACCACGGCCTGCAGGTGATCCAGCGCCGCCTGAACCTCCGCCGGCGCGCCGTCCAGGGCCCGGCGGGCCTCGTCCAGTACCGTGGCGTCCCCGTTGAGATCAACCAGCGCCCGCAGGCGCGCGCAGGCGACCGGGTCCATGCCGGAGGCCTGCCAGGCCGCCAGGGTCTCGTCGATCTCGGGCACGCTCTTGCGCTGGAGCTGGTCAAAGAAGTCCTGCTCCTGGCTCTCGTCGAGGCCGGCGTCGCGCGCCAGGGCGCGATAGATCCCGACATGGCCGAGATCCATGCTCGGGCGGTCCACGCCGCAGACGGTCAGGGTGGCCAGCATCAGACGGATGATCTCGAGATCGCTGTCGATCCCGTCGTGGCCAAACAACTCGGCACCCGCCTGCAAGGGACTGCGCGAGCCGGACCATTCGTCCGCGCGGGTACGCAGGGCGGTACCCACGTAGCACAGGCGATTCGGCCCCTGCACCCGCAGGCGATGCGCGTCGATACGTGCCACCTGCGGGGTCAGGTCCGCGCGCACACCCATCATGCGCCCGGTGAGCTGATCGGTGAGCTTGAAGGTCTGCAGATCAAGGGCATGCCCGGCCCCGGTCAGGAGGGATTCCAGATACTCGGCCAGGGGCGGCATCACGAGGTCGTAGCCCCAGGTGTCGAACTGGTCCAGCACGCGGCGCCGGAGCGCCTCGAGACGCCGCGCGGCATCCGGCAGGGCCTCCTCCAGGCCGTCCGGCAGCAACCAGCGGTTGATATCGGTCATGTCATCCCTGTCCTTGTCCTGTCATCCACCACGCCCGGCCCGCCGTCCGGCAAAAGTCGGGCCCGGATACTTCCGGGCCCGTTGCAAACGGCGACCTTCGGGGCGGCCGCAGCCACCCGGTTTCCGCCCCGCTCAGCGGGGCGGCAGCGGCGCCGGACGTTCGCCCCCGGGGGCATTGAAGTACTGGAAGAACTCGGAGTTCGGTTCCAGGATGAAGGTGCTGTTCTCGCCGCTCATGCTGTTGCGGTAGGCAATCAGGCTGCGATAGAAGCGGAAGAAGTCCTGGTCCTCGCCGAACGAACGCCCGAGGGTCTCCGTCGCCCGGGCGTCACCGGCACCGCGGATCTCCTCGGAGTCGCGATAGGCATTCGCCAGGATCACCGTGCGTTCGCGGTCGGCCCGCGAGCGGATGCGCTCGGCCTCTTCCTGGCCGCGGGCCCGGAAGTCCTGGGCCACGCGCTGACGCTCGGCCCGCATGCGCTCGTACACCGACTCGGATACCTCGTCGGGCAGATCCATGCGGCGGATGCGCACATCCACCAGATTGATACCCAGCTCCTGAGCGGTCTCCAGTGCCGTCTGACGCACTGCGCCCATGATCGTCAGGCGCTCGCCAGCGACCACATCCTGCAGTTCGAAGCGGGCGAACTCGTTACGCATCCCGTCGCGCAGGATCTGCGCCAGGCGCTCCTCGGCCAGACGCTCGTCGCCGCGCGTGGCGCGGTAGAACTGTCCGACATCGTCGATCCGCCACTTGGCGTAGAAATCGACGATGATGTTCTTCGCCTCGGAGGTCAGGAACCGATCCGGCGGGATGTTCAGCGTCATGATCCGTGCGTCGAACTTCTCGACGTTCTGGATCAGCGGGAACTTGAAGTGCAGGCCCGGGGCCGGATCGACCTCGCGGATCTCCCCCAGGGCGAACTTGATCACGCGTTCGCGCTCGTCAACGGTGTAAGTCGACAGGGCGACGACGATACCGAGCACGACCACGGCAATACCGGCTATGCGGAGCATTAGCGCACCTCCCGCGAACGCTGGGCGGCCGGGTCGCGATCACCCAGCCGGCTGCTCGTACCCGAGCCACTGTTGCTGAAGACACTGCGGCTGGTATCCAGCGGTCGCGGTGTCGGTGTGTCGCCGGAACTGTTCCCGCTGCGCGCGGCGCCCTGGAACAACTGATCCAGCGGCAGCATCATCAGGTTGTTGCTGCTACCCACGTCCAGCATCAGCTTGCGCGAATCCTCCAGCACGGCCTCGACCGCCTCCAGGTAGAGACGATCCCGGGTCACGTCCGGGGCCTGCTGGTATTCGGCCAGCAACTGGTCGAAGCGCGAGGCATCACCCTCGGCCCGGGCGATCACCTGATCGCGATAGCCCTCGGCCTCCTCGATGATGCGGGCGGCCTGACCGCGGGCCCGCGGGATCACGCCATTGGCGTAGGCCTCGGCCTCGTTGCGGAAACGCACCTCGTCCTCGCGGGCGCGGATCGCGTCGGCAAAGGACTCCTGCACCGGTTCCGGCGGCTGCGCCTGCTGCATGGACACGGCGGTGACGATGATGCCGGCCCCATAGGCGTCCAGGTTTTCCTGCATCACCACGCGCGACGACGAGGCGATCTCGCCACGCCCCTCGCCGAGAATGAATTCGAGGTTGTTCTTGCCGATGCGCTCGCGGATCGCCGACTCCATCACCCGATTCACCGTGGCGTTCGGGTTGCGGACATTGAAGAGATAATCGACCAGGTCGAGGATGCGGTACTGCACCGCGATATCGACATCGATGATGTTCTCGTCGCCGGTCAGGATCAGCGCGCGATGCTCGAGCGTCCGGACGTTGTCGACGTTCTCGATCTCGATGCGCTCGATGGGATAGGGCAGATGCCAGCCCGGCCCCGGGTTCTTCACTTGCTGGAACTCGCCGAAGCGCAGCACCACGCCACGCTCGCCTTCCGAGATGATGTGGAAGCCGGACGCCAGCCAGACCACCAGCGCGATGATCAGACCGAGGCTGACCAGGGCCTGTGCGCCCCGACCCATGCCACCGCCGGAACCACCCGAGCCGCCGCTGCCGCCCCCGCCGAAGATGCCATTCAGCTGACGCGACAGTTTGCGCATCATCTCCTCGAGGTCGGGGGGCTGATTGCCACCCCCGCCACCGCCACCACTACCGCGCTGGCCGCCGCCACCCCCGCTCCAGGGGTCGCGGTTGTTGTTTCCCGGTTCGTTCCAGGGCATTGACTGGGCTCCGTCGCTCGCTCAGGGCTGGCCTGCCGCGACATCCGCGGACACCGGCAGGCATAAGGAGTCACATTCTAGGGAGCCGCCCCAACCCGGGCAACCTCGCCCGGAGGGAAAGGCGGGTTACTCGCCACCTTCGAGGACCACGAAGGCCTGGGCGTATTCGCGTTCGTCGCTGATGCTGAGATGGATCGCGCGCACACCGAGGCGGTCTGCCGTGGCCCGGGCCCGCCCGGCCAGCACGAATTCGGGGCGCCCGCGAGCGTCATGGGTCACCCCCGCCTCCGACAGCGCCATGTCGGCCCCGACCCCGCAGCCCAGCGCCTTGGCCAGCGCCTCCTTGGCGGCAAAGCGCCGGGCCAGAAACCCGGCCGGTTCATGGGATGGCAGATCGGCCTGCTCCAGCGGATGCAGGATGCGCTCGGCGAGGCGGCGGCCGTGGCGCTCCCACATGCCGCGCATGCGCGCGACCTGCACCAGATCGGTCCCGATCCCGAGGATCATCGCGCTCAGACCGGGTACTGCCCGGCCGGCAGCCCCTGGCGGGCAGCATCCATCAGCCCGCGCATGTGACTGACCGCCTCGGGCAGGCCGGTAAACAGGGCCCGCGCGACGATCGAATGCCCGATATTGAGCTCGTGAAACACCGGGTTGGCCGCGATCGGGCGCACGTTGTCGTAGTCCAGCCCGTGGCCGGCGTTGATCACCAGACCCATCTCCCGGCCGGCGGCAGCGGCCTCGTTAATGCCGGCGAGCAGGCGTTCGCGCTCGGCCGCATCACGGGCGTTGGCATAGGCACCGGTGTGCAGCTCCACCACCGGCGCGCCAATGGCCACCGCCGCCTCCAGCTGGCGCGCATCCGGCTCCACGAACAGCGAGACCTCGATCCCCGCGGCGGTCAGGGGCGCGACAAACTCGCGCAGGCGCTCCAGCTGCCCCACGGCATCCAGCCCACCCTCGGTGGTCAGCTCCTCGCGCTTCTCCGGCACGATGCAGCACGCCTCCGGGCGCAGCCTCAGGGCAATCGCCTGCATGCCCTCGGTGGCCGCCATCTCCAGGTTCATCGGGACCTTGAGCCGGGGCTTGATCCCGAAGACATCGTCGTCCTGGATATGGCGGCGGTCCTCGCGCAGGTGCAGGGTGATGGAGTCTGCGCCGCTGGCCTCGGCCAGGCGCACCGCCTGCATCAGGTCCGGATACGGCGTATGCCGCGCCTGGCGAATGGTGGCGATGTGATCGAGATTGACCCCGAGCTTGAGCGGAGCAGGATGCGACATGAGGCGATGCCCTTGGTTGGATGCGGTCCCGAAGCCTACAGCAGACCCCGGGTGCGCAGGGGCCGGCCGGCCAGGTGGATGTCGATCAGCCGGCGCATGAAGTCGCGACTGACGCGGGCATGATTATCCGGCACGTCCTCCCCGGTGGCCAGCGCCCGCAGCGCCGAACCGGGGATCGCCTCGCCCCGTCCGGCGGCCACGGGCTCCAGTCCGGCCTCCGGGTCGTAGCGATACCAGCCATCCGGGTCCAGCTCGGCCGGCTCGACATGCTCCAGCCCGGAGTCCAGCGGGGCAAGCAGGGCCCATTCGGCACGACGCAGGGCGGTATCGGCGCGTTCGCCCGCGGCCAGCCGGGCGTAGGCGGACAGCAGCGCGGGCAGGGCCTCCGGGATCGGGGCCTCGCGCGGGTACAGGCGCAGGATCAGCTCGTTCAGGTACAGCCCGCAGACCAGGGACCGTCCGGTCAGCGGGAAGACCCGCTGCTGCTCAGCGACGCTGAGGGTGGGCAACTCGCCGCGCCCGCGCCAGGCCAGATCCAGCAGCACGAACGGCTGGACAGACCCGGCCTTGCCGCGCACCACCGCCGACAGGCGGCCGCTCCCGGCGGTCAGCAGATCCAGCACGCGGCTGTTCTCGCGCAGCGGGCGGGCGTGCAGCACGACCCCCTGGGTGACCGCCGACCCCGCGCCACTCATGCCCGTCGCGGGGCCCTCATCGGGGTTCTTCGATGCCGAGTTCGCGCAGGGCCCGCGGGTTGCGGGTCCAGTCGGCCTCCACCCGCACGGTCAGACGCAGCATGACCTTGCGCTCCAGCAGTTCTTCCAGCTGGACGCGGGCCGCCTGGCCGATCCGCTTGAGGCGCTGGCCACCCTTGCCGATCACGATCCCCTTCTGGCTGTCGCGCTCGACCAGGATGACCGCGTCGATATGCGTCGTGCGTGGCTCGTCCGACCAGTCCTCCACGCGCACCGCCACCGAGTACGGAACCTCCTGCCCCAGATGCTCGAGCATGGATTCGCGGATCATCTCCTCGGCGCGAAAACGCTGAGGACGATCCGAGAGCTGATCGGGGTCGTACAGGAACGGGCCCTGCGGGAGGTGCCCCCGGATCTCCGCGATCAGGCCCTCCAGATTGGAGCCGGTCTTCGCCGACAGCGGCACCACGCCGGCATAGTCGAAACTCGCGGCCCGGGCCTGGATGAACGGCAGCAGCTCCTCCTTCTCGCGGAACTGGTCGACCTTGTTGATCACCAGCAGCGCCGGGCGCCCGGAATGCCGAATGGTCTCTTCGATGCGTTCGTCGCCCGGGCCGAACTGGCCGGCCTCGACGATGAAGCAGACGAGGTCGGCATCCGCCAGCGCCTGGCTGGCCGTGCGGTTGAGGACGCGGTTCACGAGCTGGGTGCGCTCGGTGTCGATGCCGGGCGTATCCATCAGCACAATCTGGTCCTGCCCCTCGGTCACGATTCCGAGGATGCGGTTGCGCGTGGTGTGGGGCCGCCGGGTCGTCGCCGCCAGCTTCTCGCCGACCAGACGGTTCATCAGCGTGGTCTTGCCCACGTTGGGCCGACCAATCAGCGCGATCAGACCACAGCGCGTGGATTCGCCCGCGGGGCGGTCATCGGTTTCGCTCATTGTTCCTGTACCTGTTGCAGGCGCTTCAGGGCGGCCTCGGCCGCGGCCTGCTCGGCGCGGCGCCGCGAGGAGCCCTGGCCGCGCTGCCCCCAGCCCTGGGTGGGCAGGTGCACCGCCACGGTGAACTGGCGCTTGTGATCGGGGCCGGCCACCTCCAGCACCTCGTAGACCGGAAGCTCCGCATTGCGGCCCTGCAGCTGTTCCTGAAGGCGGGTTTTCGGGTCCTTCAGCGACTCGGCCGACGGCAGATCCTGCAGGCGCTCGGCGTACAGCGCCAGGGTGAACTCGCGCGCGGCCTGCATGCCGGCCTCGCGATAGGTCACCCCGATCAGGGCCTCCACGGCATCCGCGAGGATGGAGTCGCGGCGCTGACCACCACTCTTGCGCTCGCCCTGGCCCAGGTTCAGCGTGCCCTCCAGTCCCGTCTCGCGCGCCAGCGCGGCCAGCGACTCGCGATTGACCAGCGCGGCACGCAGGCGGGTCAGGTCGCCCTCCGGGGCGTCCGGGAGCTGCTCGTACAGGGCGTCGGCGATCACCAGGCCCAGCACGGCATCCCCGAGGAATTCGAGACGCTCGTTGTTGCGCCCGCCGGCACTGCGGTGGGTCAGCGCCTGGCCCACACCCTCGCCATCGCGCACGGCCGGCGGCAGCAGGCTGCGAAAGTCACGACTCACGAAAACACCCCTGGAGGCATGCAACGGATCGACGCCGCCCTCCTCAAGGGGCGAGTGTCTCGCTGTTCGAGAAGCGTGCCACCACGTCCACGTTGCCGAGGAATTCGCGGCGCACCTCGTATTCCAGGTTCAGGCGGCGGCCCTCCCCGTGCTCGGTCACGCTGAAGTTGTCCTCGCCGATCCCGTCGTATACCGAATTGATCTGGAACCGGCGATTGATCTCGCGCCACAGCTCGCGCTCGCTCTTGTCGGCGGCGCCGGTCTGGGTGGCCACATCCTGCATGATCGAGCGCACAGTCAGGAACTGGGTGTACTGCGTACCCATCTTGATCACGAAGGTGCCGACCAGCAGCGCGAGGAAGATCAGCGCAAGAATCGTCACCGCGCCCGCGCCCTGCATCGAGTGTCTGGAATGTCGCATGAATACCCTGCCCCCTGGTTGCCTGCTCCCGCGGAATACGGCCTAGCGAATCGCCTGGCCGATCCGGGAAAAGTCCCGATGGCCTTCATTGTAATCCCAATGCAGCCAGATGAAGAGCGCCCGGCCCACCAGGTGTTCCTCGGCGACGAACCCCCAGACCCGGCTGTCGTTGGAGTTGTCGCGGTTGTCACCGACCATGAAGTAGTGACCGTCGGGGACCGTGACCGAACCGTCGAGGCTCGCCTGCTGCTCGCGCATCAGGGTGTTGTAGGTGCGTCCATCCAGGGTCTCCTCGAACATCGACGCGCCCGACATGACCTGCCCGGAGCCCTCGCCCTCGAAGGTTCCAACCCGCTCGGCCGGCTGCGGCTCGCCATTCACGTACAGCACGCGATCGCGGAACGCGATGGTATCGCCCGGCAGACCGATGACCCGCTTGATGTAGTCCTCTTGCGGGTTGCGGGGATACTTGAACACCACGACCTCGCCACGCTCCGGCTCGCCGGTATCGAGGATCTTGGTGCGGGTGACCGGCAGGCGGATCCCGTAGGAGAACTTGCTGACCATGATGAAGTCGCCCACCAGCAGGGTGGGCATCATCGACCCGGAGGGGATACGGAAGGGCTCGGCCACGAACGAGCGCAGGATCAGCACGATCAGCAGCACCGGGAAGAACGAACGCGAGTAGTCCACGAACCAGGGCATCGCCCGCTGGCGCTCCGGGCTGCGACGCCGCCGCAGGATCACCCAGCCCAGCCAGATCAGGCCGGTCACGGCGGTTGCCAGCACCAGGATCAGTTCGAGATTTGCCATGCCGTGTCCTCTGTTCCCGGCCCGCCGGGGAGTGCCCGACGGCCCTTCCGGGCCGCAGGCCTGATTGTCACTTCTTGTCGTCGTCCACCGACAGCACCGCCAGGAAGGCCTCCTGCGGCACATCCACCTTGCCGATCGACTTCATGCGCTTCTTGCCGGCCTTCTGTTTCTCCAGGAGCTTGCGCTTGCGGGTTACGTCGCCGCCGTAGCACTTGGCCAGCACGTTCTTGCGCATCGCCTTGACCGTGGCGCGCGCGATAATCTTGGAACCGATCGCCGCCTGGATCGCCACCTCGTACATCTGACGCGGGATGATCTTGGCCATGCGCTCGATGATCTCGCGCCCGCGCGACTCGGCATGGTCGCGATGCACGATGGCCGACAGCGAGTCCACGCGGTCGCCATTGATCAGGATGTCCACGCGCACCAGCGGCGCCGCCTGGAAGCGCAGCGGCTGGTAGTCGAACGAGGCATAGCCGCGGGTCGCGGACTTCAGCCGATCGAAGAAGTCGAGCATCACCTCGGACATCGGCAGCTCGTAGGACAGCTGCACCTGGCGCCCGAGGTACTGCATCTTCGTCTGCACACCGCGCTTCTCGACACACAGAGTGATCACCGCCCCTACATACTCCTGCGGGACCAGGATATTCGCCTCGATGATCGGCTCGCGGATCTCGGCCACCTCGTTGTTCGCCGGCAGCTCGGAGGGGTTGTGCACCGAGACCACCTCGCCGTCGTTGCGCTCCACCTCGTAGACCACGGTGGGCGCGGTGGTGATCAGGTCCAGGTCGTATTCCCGCTCCAGGCGCTCCTGCACGATCTCCATGTGCAGCATGCCGAGGAAGCCGCAGCGAAAGCCGAACCCGAGCGCCTGCGAGGTCTCCGGCTCGAACGACAGCGCCGCATCGTTCAGGCGCAGCTTGTCCAGCGCCTCGCGCAGGTCGTTGAAGTCGTCCGCACTGACCGGGAACAGCCCGGCGAATACCCGCGGCTGGATCTCCTGGAAGCCCGGTACCGGCTCGTCCGCCGGGTTGTTGAAATCGGTGAAGGTGTCGCCCACCTTGGCCCCGGAGATGTCCTTGATGGTCGCGATCAGATAGCCGACCTCGCCAACCTCCAGCGTCTTGCGGTCCACCGGCTTGGGCGTGAATACGCCGACCCGGCTGACCTCGTGCGCCCGCCCCACCGACATCGCCTTGATCTTCTGGCCCGCGTAGAAGCGTCCGGCCTTGACCCGCACCAGCGCCACCACGCCCAGGTAGTTGTCGTACCAGGAGTCGATCACCAGCGCCTTGGGCGCGGCCTCGGCATCGCCCTCCGGTGGCGGGATCCGGCGCACGATCTCCTCCAGCAGCTCGGCGATACCCTCGCCAGTCTTGGCGGAGACGCGCAGGGCATCCGTGGCCTCGATACCGATCACGTCCTCGATCTCCGCGGCCACCCGGTCTGGCTCGGCGGCGGGCAGGTCGATCTTGTTCAGCACCGGGACGACCTCGAGCCCCTGATCGATCGCGGTGTAGCAGTTGGCGACGCTCTGCGCCTCGACGCCCTGCGAGGCATCCACCACCAGCAACGCACCCTCGCAGGCATACAGCGAGCGCGAGACCTCGTAGGAGAAGTCCACATGCCCCGGGGTGTCGATGAGATTCAGCTGATAGCGCTCACCGTCCTGGGCGTCGTAGTACAGCGAGACGCTCTGCGCCTTGATGGTGATCCCGCGCTCGCGCTCCAGATCCATCGAGTCCAGCACCTGCTCGGACATCTCGCGTTCGGTCAGGCCATGACAGCCCTGGATCAGGCGGTCCGCCAGCGTGGACTTGCCGTGGTCGATATGCGCGATGATGGAGAAATTGCGGGTAAGGCGGGTTTCGGTCATGCAGGGGCCAGTTGGTCCAGCAGTGCCTTTCGGTCGAGGAAATGGCAGCAGAGAATGTCGCCGTCGACCGCAAGCACCGGGACCTTGACGTTGAAACGCGCCTGCAGCTCCGGGTCCTCGTCGATGTCGACGACCGTAAGCGCGAAAGTATAACGGCTTTTGAGGGCCATAATCTCGGCCAGCATGTCATGGCAGAGACCGCAGCTCTCGCGGTGATAAAGCGTCAGTTCGGTCATCCGCAAACGATCGGGAGGGCTGCCGACCGGGCCGACAGCCCTCCCTTGCTCCATGGCGGCCCCGGGGCGTGCGCCCCGAAGGCGGTCTCAGTCCCGCGGGATGCGCAGGGCGATGTAGGTCGGGTTGTCGCCGCGATACACCAGGACCGGCACCGTCCGCCGGTCGCCGACCTCGGCGATCTGTTGCTCCAGCGTCTCCGCCGAGTCGATGGCATGGCCGCCGAACTGCACGATCACATCGCCGGGGCGCAGGCCGGCGGAACGCGCCGGGTTGTCGACGACCTCCCGCACGACCACGCCGGCGTCCACGTCCAGCTCCGCGGCGCGTTCGGCCTCCAGCGGCTCCAGGACCATCCCCAGCAGGCTCTGCGGCTCGGTCCGCTCCGGCGTCTGCCGCTGTGGCCCGCCACGCTGGGCCGAGATGTCGTCCGACAGGCGCTCGATCTCGACCGTGATGGTGCGGGTCTCGTCGCCGCGGCGCACTTCCACCTCGGCCTCGGTACCCACCGGCGTGCGCCCGACGATCGGCGGCAGAGCGGAGGAGTTGGGCACCTCGATGCCGTTGAACGACAGGATCACGTCACCGGTCTCGAAGCCGGCCTTCTGCGCCGGGCTGTCGGCCTGCACCCGCGCGACCAGGGCGCCGGTGGGCTTGTCCATGCCGAAGGAGTCGGCCAGCTCGCGCGTAACCTCCTGGATCAACACACCCAGCCAGCCGCGCGTCACCTCGCCGTGTTCCCGCAGCTGCTGCACCACGTCCTCCACCATCTCGATAGGCACGGCGAAGGACAGGCCCATGAAGCCGCCCGTGCGGCTGTAGATCTGGGCATTGATGCCAATGACCTCGCCATCCAGATTCAGAAGCGGCCCGCCCGAGTTGCCCGGATTGATCGCCACGTCGGTCTGGATGAACGGGACGTAGTTCTCGGTCGGCAGGTTGCGCCCCTTGGCGCTGACGATGCCGGCGGTGACGGAGTGATCGAAGCCGAACGGCGAACCGATCGCCAGCACCCATTCGCCGACCTTCAGGTCGGACGAAGAACCCAGCTTCAGGGTCGGCAGGTCCTCGGCGTCGATCTTCAGCAGGGCCACGTCACTCTGCGGGTCCTTGCCGACGATCTCGGCGTCGAACACGCGCCGGTCGGACAGATGGACGACGACCTCCGAGGCTCCGTCCACCACATGGTTCGCGGTGATGATGTAGCCATCCTCGGTGTAGATGAAGCCGGAACCCAGCGAGTTGCGTTCGAAGCTCTCCGGGGCGCGCTCGCCCGAGCCGCCCGGACCGCCAAAGAAACGCTCGAACAGGTCCTCGAAGGGCGTGCCCTCGAAGTCCGGCATCTGGCCGCGATGCGGATTCTCGCGCTCGCGGGTGGTGGCGATGTTCACCACCGCCGGGCTGTGTTCCTCCGCCAGCGGCACGAAGTCCGGCAGCATGCGCGCCGAGGCCGGCAGCGACAGGGCGAGAAAGGTCAGGGCCACCAGTGCCCATTGCATCGGTTTCATCATCATCTGATCCGCATTGGGAAGTCGAAGGTTCAACGCTCTAGAAAGCCGCACCCACCCGCAAGTTCCCGCGGGCGCACACAGACCCTCAGGGTCGCGGCGTGAGCACGGAGCCGGCGGAGCCATGCACCCCCGAGGCCGGATGACGCTCCAGCAGCACCGGCGCCAGATCCGGCGCCCGACGGCGCAGCCAGACGCGTACCGCATACAGGCCGGCGGCAAAGCCCAGGGCGCCGGCGAGCAGGTGTATTCCCTCGCCCAGCCCGGGCGCGACCAGCATCATCAGGCCGGGCGCCGCCACCAGCCCGGCCAGTGGCAGCAGGTACATTGCAAGGGCCCCTGAGACCAGGGCCTGGTCACGGATCCCCAGGGTCACGGTATCCCCGGGCTGCAGCGTTCCAGGATGCCCGACGGTCACCTCCACCGCCTTGCGGCCGAGAACCTCGGAGAGCACCCCGCTGCCGCAGCCCGAACGGGCCGAACAACTGCCGCAGGTCGACTGGCGCTCAATGCGCACGCGCGCCGCATAGCCCTCCACCGACAGCACAATGCCCCGTTCGCGGATCCATTCACTCATGCTGCGCCCCGCGAGGGATCATTCACCGGAGTGGTACACGATCGCATCCAGCACACCCTGAACCGTGGCCCGCGGGACGTCGCCCACCGCGGTTACCTGGTGCCCGGCAATCGAGCGGGCCGCGCCGTGCGTGGCGCCCGCGCGGGTCGTGCCCTCGAACATTCGCTCGCCACTGGTCTTTTCGATATACACCGAAACCGAGGCAAGGCCGTCGCTCAGCACGAAGTGGCGCAGACGGGCCTCGCCATCCCCGACCGGACGTTCGGTCGCGGCGATCGCGGTAAAACCGTCCGGCAGCGCATCGAAGTGCCAGCCGTCCATGCCCGTCTGTTCGTCCCATTCGGGCTTTTTGTGGCCACGATCGGCCCGCACTTCGACCCGCTCCGCGTCTTCCTGCGTGGGCTCGAGAGCACCCTCGGCGACCTCCTCCAGGCGCTCGAGACTGGTGAACGCGAGACGTTCCAGCAGATGGCCATGCCCGTCGTACAGCTCGCTCAGCAGCGGGAGCGCGGTCTCCGTGTGCAGGCAGTAGCGATGACTGTAGCGCAAGGTATCGCGCGCCCGCGCCAGGATCATGCGGCATTCGAGACCGGCCACCCGGTCCGCGCCCATGTCCTTCAGTTCATAGTAATCATGGCGCTCAAGTAGGAACACCGGCGCACCGGCCGGGCCGTGCGGGGGCTCACCCGCCGCCGCCCGGGCACCCTTCAGGGCACTCAGCCGGTCGACCGAACGCAGGATCTCGCGCGGGGCGCCGGTCAGGGTCTCCAGACGTTCACGGTAGCCACCGTTCTCGGCGGCATGTACCACGCGGATGGCGTCCAGCCGGTCGTCGCGCTGGAGCACGAAGGTCCCCTGGTAACTCTCCGAGTGCAGACTGCCGGTCATACGCTGCAACCAGTCGGCGGGGGATGCCTCCCCCGCCAGGACCGGCAAAGGCAGACAACAAAGCGCGGTAGCGGCAACCAGGGCGTACGCGAGGCTGCGGCGCATCACGCGTTACTCGTCACTCACCGAAAAGCGAACACGACCCAGGGCGGTGGACCCCGGCCCCATCAGTTCCGCATGGTTTTCGAGGTATCGGGCAAAGCGCGGATCCAGGCCTTCCGGCTCGGTGGCCGGCGCCTCGGAACCCGTGGTGCTGACCCGCTGGATACCGTCGGCCAGCTGCGCCGGCGTGCCCTCGCTGGCGACCGGCGTCGCCTCCGGCGCACCGGAGTCGGGGCCGATCATCTGCATCCCGACCAGGGTGACCATCGCGACCGCGGCGGCGACGCCAGTACCGGCCACCGGCTTCAGCCAGCGCGGCTGATCCGGCTTGCGCGCGACCGACAGCGGGGCCTCTTCGGCCAGGGCCGCCTGGACGCCGTCCATGAAGCTCGCGGGTGCGGTGCGACGCATCCCCCCGCGCAGACTGTCGCCGATCAGGTGATAGCGTTCCCAGCGGGCCCGATCCTCCTCGGACCGCACCAGTTCGTCCATCAGGCGACGCGTCTCGAAGTCATCCGTTTCTCCGTCCACCAGAGCCGACAGACGTTCGTTCTTGGAGACTTGTTCTTTCATGGCGCTACTCGTTCAGTTGTTGTCTAGCAACGGACGCAAGGTCCGGTCGATGGCCTCGCGGGCCCGGAAGATGCGCGAGCGGACCGTGCCGATCGGGCATCCCATCGTCTGCGCGATCTCCTCGTAACTCAGTCCCTCGATCTCGCGCAGCGTGATGGCCATCCGAAGGTCGTCGGGCAATTCCTCGATGGTGCTACGCACCGCCCCTTCAATCTCTTCGGACAACAGCTCCCCCTCCGGGGTTGCACTGTCCTTCAGGGCGGAGTCACCGCCCATCTGTTCCGCGTCCTGCGCATCGACCTCGGCCTCGGGCCGACGCCGTCCCTGGGAGACAAGGTGGTTCTTGGCCGTGTTGATGGCGATGCGGTAGAGCCACGTATAGAACGCACTCTCGCCGCGAAAGTTCGCCAGCCCCTTGTAGGCCTTGATAAAGGCCTCCTGGGACACATCCAGGGCCGCCGCATGGTCATGGACATAGCGCCCGACCAGGTTGACGATCTTGTGCTGATACTTCAGCACCAGGATGTCGAAAGCCGCCTTGTCGCCGTTCTGAACTCGCTTGACCAGGGCCTCGTCGGAAGCCTTCTCGCTCATGCGGGGACTCCCGCCAGCACACCGGTCTCCGGTAATCTATGGTGCATGGACCGCCTGACTCGCATTAAGTTCGCTTTGCGCACAACACTGTTGCGCAAGGGCCACATTTTGCTCTGGCAACAAGCGCAGCACGTTACCTGACCCATGGGGACAGTACAACAACCGCGCCTGGCGGACGTCCTCGTGATCGGAAGCGGCGCGGCGGGGCTCTCCGCGGCCCTGCACCTGGCCCCGCATCGACGCGTCACCGTGATCAGCAAGGGTCCGGTCGACGAGGGTTCCACCCGCTATGCCCAGGGCGGCATCTCCGCAGTACTCGACCGCACCGACTCCTTCGACGCCCATATCCAGGACACCCTGGACGCCGGTGCCGGCCTGTGCGACCCGGACGCCGTGCGCCGCACCGTGGCGGCCGGCCCTGAGGCCATCCACTGGCTGCTCAACCTGGGCGTGCCGTTCACCCGGGAACCCCTGGAAGGCCGCAGCCGCCTGCACCTCACCCGCGAGGGCGGGCACAGCGCGCGCCGGGTGGCACACGCCGCCGATGCCACCGGCCGCGCGATCGAGGAGGCACTGGTGCGCAACGCCTCGGGCCAGGGCAGCATCGAGGTCTTCGAACGCCATGTGGCGGTGGACCTGATCACCCAGCCGGTGGATGGCAGCCGCCGCGTGATCGGCGCCTACGTGCAGGACGCGAAGACCCGCGAGGTGGAGACCCTGCTGGCGCCGACCGTGATCCTGGCCACCGGCGGGGCCAGCAAGGTCTATCTGTACAGCTCCAACCCGGACGGCGCGACCGGCGACGGCATCGCCATGGCCTGGCGCGCCGGCTGTCGCATCGCGAACATGGAGTTCATGCAGTTCCACCCGACCTGCCTGTTCCACCCGAAGGCGAAGTCGTTCCTGATCTCCGAGGCGGTGCGCGGCGAGGGCGGGGTGCTGCTCCTGCCCGACGGCGAGCGCTTCATGCCGCGCTTCGACGAGCGCGCGGAACTGGCCCCGCGGGATATCGTCGCCCGCGCGGTCGATCACGAGATGAAACGCCTCGGCATCGACCACGTGAACCTCGACATCAGCCACAAGCCGGCCGAGTTCATTCGCGAGCATTTCCCCACGATCTACGAGCGCTGCCTGGAATTCGGCTTCGACATGACCCGGGAATCGCTGCCGGTTGTCCCGGCTGCCCACTACACCTGTGGCGGCGTGATGGTGAACCACTTCGGTCAGACCGACCTGCCCGGGCTGTACGCCGCCGGCGAGGTGTCCTACACGGGGCTGCACGGGGCCAACCGCATGGCCAGCAACTCGCTGCTGGAGTGCCTGGTCTACGCCCGTGCCGCGGCCGATCACATCCTGTCGCAGACCGATCTGCCCGCCCCCGAGCAGCTCCCGGTCCCACCGGCCTGGGACGAGTCCCGGGTCACCGAGTCACAGGAAGAGGTGGTGGTGGCCCACGACTGGGACGAACTGCGCCGCCTGATGTGGGACTACGTGGGCATCGTGCGCGCCCGCGAACGGCTGCACCGCGCCGAGCGGCGCATCCGCATCCTGCAGGAGGAGATCCACGAGTACTACAGCCACTTCCGCATCTCCCCGGACCTGCTGGAGCTGCGCAACCTGGCCATGGTCGCCGAGATCATCGTGAAGAGCGCGCTGTCGCGCCAGGAGAGCCGCGGCCTGCACTATATCCGCGACTACCCCGACACCGATCCGGCACTGGACGGACAGCCCACGATCCTCGCCCCCGACAACGCCCTGCGCCCGCGCGACACCCGCCGCCCGTAAGCCACCCCGTCATTGCGAGGCGCCACAGGCGACGTGGCAATCGATGTGCTCAGCCACCTGATCCCGGCGCACTGCCAGCGTTGGGAGATTACTCGCTCCGCTCGCCCTTCGGGCCGGCCTGCGGCCGTTCAACGCAGCTTCGCTGCTTTTGTGCTTCGTCGCCTGCGGCGACTCGCAATGACCAATTCAGACCGCCGCCTGGCGCACTACCACCACTTCTCGTATTTCAGCTGGGCCTCGGGGATGCCCCATTCCGCCAGCAGGGTGGCCATGTCCTCGATGAACTCGCGCGACCCGCAGAAATAGAACAGCGCATCGCGCGGCAGGTCCAGCGACTCCAGCAACGCATGACTGATGCGGCCGGTATGCCCCAGCCAGTCCTCCGCCTCGCGCGTGACCGTCAGGCTGACATCGATGTTCGGTGCCGCGGCCATCGCCTCCAGCTCCTGCGGGAACAGCACCTCGTCCTGGTGGGCCACGCTGTAGACCAGGTGGGCATAGACGTCCGGCATCCCGGCATGGATCGCGCGCAGGATGCCGAACAGCGGCGTGACCCCGATGCCCGCCCCCAGCAGCACCACGTTCTGCGCCATGCCGGGCTCGAAGAAGAAGCTGCCCTGCCCCGGCGTGATGTACACCGTGTCGCCCTCGCCGGCCTCCGTGTGCAGGTAATGGGTCGCCGCATGATGATCCGCGTACTTGATGGCCAGCTGCAGTCGCCCGTCGGCGCGCGGCGCGGAAACCACCGAGTACCCCCCGACGAAGGGCTTGCCCTCCGCCTGCGGGATCACCAGGTCCAGCCACTGGCCGGCCTTGCTGGAAAACCGCTGCGGGTCCGCCGCCAGGGTGAATACCTTGATCAGCGGGGTAACCTGCTCGATGGTCTCGATCCGGGCGGGCAGAAAGTGGTCGGGCAGCTCAACGGCTTCGGTCATGTCGGGTCCTTGGTATCGAATGTGTCCCGGGTCGCGCATTCAAGACGCCGCGCCTCCTGGTAAAGGGTCTCCTGGCGGTCGAAATCGAGCCCGGCCAGGGTCTCGCCGCTGGCCGCGGCCAGCGCCTCCATCTGGCGGAAACGGGCCTCGAACTTGCGCGTGCTGCCGCGCAGCGCGCCCTCCGGGTCCACCCCCAGATGCCGCGCCCAGTTGCTGACCGCGAACAACACGTCGCCGACCTCCTCGGCGATGCGCGCCGGCGGCTCGCCCTGGTCCACCGCCGCCTGCACCTCGGCCAGCTCCTCGTGAATCTTGGCGACCACCGGGGCCGGGTCGTCCCAGTCGAAACCCAGGCGCGCGGCGCGGCGCTGACTCTTCACCGCGCGCGACAGGGCCGGCAACGCCAGCGGGATATCGTCCATCGCGCTGGTCTGGGCGCGCGCCGCACGCTCGCGCGCCTTGTCCGCCTCCCAGGCGGCCTCGCGCTCGGCATCCGAGCCGTGCTCGACATCGGCGAACACGTGCGGATGCCGGCGCACCAGCTTGTCGCCAATCGCGCGGGCGACATCATCCAGATCGAAGCGACCGGCCTCCTCGGCGATACGCGCCTGGAAGACCACCTGGAACAGCAGATCCCCCAGCTCGTCACGCAGCTCCCGGGTGTCCGCATCCGCGCCCTGGTCGCGGGCGACCACGTCGGCCAGCTCATAGGCCTCTTCCAGGGTGAACGGGACGATACTGCCCGCAGTCTGCGCCCGGTCCCAGGCACAACCGGCCCCGGGATCGCGCAACCGCGCCATGATCGCGCGCAGACGTTCCAGCGGGTTCGGCGACGCGAGCGAGCCCGGCGCGTCAGCGGGTGTGTGGTCGGTCATCGCGGGAGTGTACGGGGTCCGGCAGGCGGTAAAAACCGCCCACCGGATGAACATTCGGAACCGGTGGCTCCTGGCGGGGCCACCGGAAGGGATCGGACTAACCCTGTTGATCGGTCTCGCAGAGGCGCTTCTTCTCGTCCGGCAGGTTGTCCGGACAGATGCCGCAGCCCTCGTTGCCGGGCAGCGCCCAGTCGATCTTCTTCGGGTACGGCAGGTCCATCTCGTCCATGATCTTCACGAACTCGGCCTCCGGCTTGCCCTTGCCCAGGCGCGGGTTGCGCATCTTCTCCTGACCAATGGTGGTGATCTGGCGCTCCTCGTAGTCGTGCGCGGGGTACACCAGGGTCTCGTCCGGCAGGGTGAAGAACTTGTCCTGGATCGAGTGGTACAGGGTCTTGGCATCCCCCGACTGAAAGTCCGTGCGGCCGCAGGCTTCGATCAGCAGGGCATCACCGGAGAACAGCATCTTCAGGCCGACGTGATCCATCAGATAGGCATGGTGCGCATCCGTGTGACCCGGGGTGTACAGCGGGTTGATCACCAGGTTGCCCACCTGGAAGGGCTCACCCTCGCGCAGGCCAAAATCCCGGCAGGGCAGTTCGTCCATCGCCGGACCGCCCAGCTTGCAGCCGGTCTTCTCGCGCAGCATCCGCGCACCGGTGATGTGATCGGCATGGATATGGGTCTCGATCACGTAGTCGAGACTCAGGCCCATCTCCTGCAGCACGCGCAGATCGCGGTCGACGGTCTCGATGACCGGGTCGATCAGGGCCGTCTTCCCGGTATCCGGGCAGCTGAGCAGATAGGTATAGGTGGACGACTCGTCCTCGAACAGTTGCTTGAAGATCATGGTCTTTGCCTCCGTGGCCCGGCGGGCCGGTCGATGATGGCCTGATGCTAGCGAGCCGGTTCGGGTCGGACCAAACCACCCCGACTTTCCATGCAGGTGTTCCGATGGGAACCCCACTCCGGGTTGGAGTTCCCCGTGTGGGGGCACTTCATGTCGGGCCAGACGCCCGGCTATCATCCGCGGCTGACATTCGCACTCATCACACGCACGCAAGGGGACTCATCATGGAAGCCAGCCAAGTGGCCGAACTCATCCGCGCCGGCCTGCCGGAGGCCCAGAAGGTCGAGGTCACCGGGGGCGAGGGCAAATTCGAGGCCCTGGTCGTCAGCCCGCAGTTCGCCGGCATGAACGCGGTCAAGAAGCACCAGACCGTCTACGCCACCGTGCGCGATCAGATCGACTCCGGCGAGGTGCACGCGCTGTCCATCCGCGCCTTCACGCCGGAGGACGCACCGGACGCCTGAGGCGTACCGCATCCGCCCATGCTGTCACCCAAGGGCCGCGAGGAGATCGAGCGCCTGCTGGAAGGCGGACTGGTCCAGGACTGGGGCGAGGCGGAGACCACGCTGCGCAACGTCACGCGCATGCTGCTGACCACCCGCCCCGACCTGCTGCGCCTGTACTTCACCCCCGAGGCCTGGGAGCAGATCACCACCTGGCCACAGAAGAAGGCCGCCAACGCGATCATCGCGGCCCTGCGCACCGGGGTAGTCGACACCCTGGGACGCCCGGCCATCGTCAACCGCGAACAGGCCCGGTTCTACCTGCTGTGCTTTCAGGACGACCTCGCCGAGCGCGTCGACGCCTGGTGCCGCGAGCATCCCGAGGAGTGCCCCCGGCGCAGCCGCAAGCACAGCAGCGCCCTGCCCGGTCGGCCAGACGCATGAGCCCCTCCGCGATCCAGACCTGCGGCGACCCCGGCCTGCGGGAGGCCCTCGCGGACCTGCTGGCGCGCTACGGCCTGCGTCTGGTGACACATCCGGCCCGGGCCCCGCTGCCCGGCACCTGGTGGGGCGAACCCGAGGCCGGGATTATCGGCCTGGAGGTCCACGTGCGCCCGGACACCCCGATCCACTCGGCTCTGCACGAGGCCGGACACCTGATCTGCATGGACGCCACGCGGCGTGCCACCCTGCACACCAATGCCGGCGGCGACGACCTCGAGGAATGCGGTGTCTGCTACCTGCAGATCCTGCTGGCTGACGAGCTGCCCGGCGTCGGCCGCGAGCGGCTGATGCGGGACATGGACACCTGGGGCTACAGCTTCCGCCTGGGCAGCACCGCCGCATGGTTTCGCGAGGATGCCGCCGACGCGCGCCGCTTCCTGCAATCCCACGACCTGATCGACCACGACGACCGGCCGCGCTTCGCCTGCCGCGGGGCCGCGGCGGCGGTTCCTGTGGCGGGATCGGATGCTACACTGGCGTCCATTGACTAGATCGCGCACGCGCGCCCGCCCCGCTGCCCTTCCTGCGGCGTCGCGACGCGGGAATGGATTGGCACAGCACGGACCGGGAACCGCCCCATGGATAGCACCAGCATCGACACCCTGCTTCAGGACCTGGACCTCACCTCCGGCCTGTCGGACCAGGCCCGCAGCGAACTCGCCTCGGCCTGCCTGGCACGGGAGCTGGACGCCGGTCGGCGCCTGCGCCCGCAGGAGGTCGAGGACCGCTACCTGTTCCTGGTAAGCGGCCAGCTGGTCCGCGTCAGCGGCGGCAGCCCGGCGCGTATCACCCTGGATGCGGCCGACCCCGACAGCCCGCTGCAGATGTTCGACCAGAACATCGGCCAGCAGGACTTCCTGATCACCGAGAAGACCTGCCAGATGCTGGAGATCCCGACCGCGGCCCTCGAAAAGGCCCACAGCGCTTCGCTGGTCGTGCATGACACCGACCTGGACGATACCGAAGGCGCTTTCTTCGGCGAGCTCTACGACCTGATTACCAGCAACCGGCTGGAGTTGCCGACCATGCCGGAGATCGCACTGCGTATTCAGGAACTGACCAACGACCCGGACGCCGACCTCGACAAGCTGACCGAGGTCATCCAGCGTGACGGCACCATCGCCGGGGCGTTGCTGCACGCGACCAACAGCCCGCTGTTCCGCGCCGCCAAGCAGATCCAGTCCGTGCGGGACGCGGTCAATCGCCTCGGCTTTCGCAACACCCGCATGCTGGCGATGAACATGGCGCTGCGCCAGGCGTTCAAGGCCAAGCACGCCTCCACCCGCGACGCCATGGAGGCCAGCTGGAAGCATGGCGCCCTGCAATCCGCCTACAGCTACCTGATCGCGGATTCGCTCAAGCTGCTGGACCGCGAACGCGCCCTGCTGGCCGGGCTGGTCTCCGGGATCGGCGCGGTCCCGATCATCCAGTTCGTGGAGCTGCGCGAGGACCACCCCGACACCGAGCGCGTGCAGTCGCTGGTCCGGCGCCTGCGCAACCTCGCCGGCGTCCTGGTGATCAACTACTGGGATCTCGGGGGCGACCTGGTCACGGTCGCGGAGCATGCCGGGGACTGGGGCTATCGCGCCGGCGAACCGGATTACGCCAGCATCGCGCTGGTCGCGGAATGGGCCGCCCGACGCGCCGAGGGCGAGACCGTGCCCGATGCGGCCGAGGTCGCCGCCTTCGGCGTCCTCGGGATCGAGCCGCCGGCGCCGGGGGAACCGATCGCGTTCCTCGAGGAACGCGCCGAGGACCTGGCCGAACTCCGCGCGATGTTCAACGTCTGAACCCCCGTGATCGAAAAACGCCTTCCACAGCTGCGCCCGTTCGCCGAACTGAGCGAGCGCGCCCGCGACAAGCTGTTGCAGCATGCCCGCACCATGACGGTGGATCCGGGGTTCAAGCTGCATGCGCGCGACGAATTCCGCAGCATGATCTTCCTGCTGGAGGGGCGGATGATCCTGGCCAGCGGGCGCAACTCGGTCATGCTCAACGGGGACTCCAGCGAGGCCCTCAACCCGCTGTTCGAACCCCACGACTATCACAGCCATGCGATCGCCGCGACCCGCGCCACCCTGGCGATGCTGGACCGCAAGGTCTACGAGACCCTGGTCGACGGCGGCGGGCAGGACAGCGTCGAGGTCAGCGAGATCGAGCTGTCCGACCTCGAGGGCGAGCTGTTCGGCAGCATCTACACGCATGCCTACTCGGGCGAGCTGGCCCTGCCCCAGCTCCCCGAGGTGGCGCTGCACCTGCAGCAGGCCCTGAAAGATCCGGACGTCTCCATTGCCGAGGCCACCCGCATCATCGAGGAAGATCCGAGCGTGGCGGGGCGCCTGTTGAGCGTGGCCAACAGCCCGGCCATGGGCAGCCGCCGCGAGGTGTCACGCCTGCAGGATGCCGTGGCCCGGCTGGGGCTCGAACGCACCCGCCAACTGGTGATGGCCCTGGCCATGCACCAGGTCTTCATCCATCGCGACAGCCCCTACCACGACCTCCTCGAACGCCTGTGGCGCCGCTCCGCGCGCATCGCGGCCATCAGCTGCGTGCTCGCCGACCAGTGCGAGGCAGTCGATCCGCAGACCGCCCTGCTGGCGGGTCTGCTGCACCGGGTGGGCGCCCTTCCAGTGATCGCCGAGGTCGCCCGCACCCACCCTGACCGAACGCCGGAAGAGGTCGAACGGGTGTTGTTTCGTCTCGAAGGCCTGATCGGCGAACTGGTTGCCCAGCAATGGGATCTGTCATCCGATATCATTGACGCCATTCGCGATTCCGGCGGCCCGGAGAACCCCGAGGCCCCTGTCCTGACGGACATCGTGCGGATCGCACGCGCCGCGTGCCCGCGAGATGCCGAGGACGACCCGCTTGCCGACCGCATCCCGCTCGCCGATCTGCGGGCCGTGGAACGGCTCGGCTTCATCCTCGACGAGGATGGCAGCCTGCCCGCGATCGAGACCGCGCGGCAGGAGGTCGAGGAACTGATTCGTCAGGTTGCCTGACCCGGTACCGCCCAGTCGCCCCACGTCGGCCGCCCACACACCGGCCGCCCGAGAGATTCAGGGAAGGTCCATGGACACACGCACCCGCCCCCAGCCCGGAGAGAAACAGCGCGCCGCCGACAAAGTCGCGCGCATCCCGGTCAAGATCAATCCCACCGAGCGCCCGCAGCGCAAGCCCAAGTGGATTCGCGCCCAGAGTCAGGCCCGCCCCGAGGTGCAGCGCATCAAGGGCATCCTGCGCGAACAGAAGCTGCACACCGTCTGCGAAGAGGCCAGTTGCCCCAACCTGGGCGAATGCTTCGCCCACGGCACTGCCACCTTCATGATCATGGGCGACATCTGCACCCGTCGCTGCCCGTTCTGCGATGTGGCCCACGGCCGCCCGGAGGCACTGGATGCCGACGAGCCGCGCCATCTGGCCGAGACCATCCAGGCGCTGGGCCTCAACTACGTGGTGATTACCTCGGTGGACCGCGACGACCTGCGCGACGGCGGGGCCGGGCACTTCGTGGACTGCATCCGCGAGGTGCGCAGCCTCAACCCGAACACCCGGATCGAGATCCTGGTGCCGGACTTCCGCGGGCGCATGGACCGGGCGCTGGAGATCATGCACCAGGCCCCGCCGGACGTCTTCAACCACAACCTGGAGACCGTTCCGCGCCTGTACCGCGAGGCGCGCCCCGGCGCCGACTATGCCTGGTCGCTGGACCTGCTCCGGCAGTTCCGCGAGCAGCACCCCGGCGTGCCGACCAAGTCCGGCCTGATGCTGGGGCTGGGCGAGACCCGCGAGGAGTTGCTGGAGGTCCTGCAGGACCTGCGCGAGCATGGCTGCGACATGCTGACCCTGGGCCAGTACCTGCAGCCGTCGCGCCACCATCTGCCGGTGACGCGCTTCCTGTCGCCGGAGGAGTTCGACGAGCTGGGCGAACGTGCCCGCGAGATGGGCTTCAAGCAGGTGGCCAGCGGCCCGATGGTCCGCTCGTCATACCACGCCGACCTCCAGGCCCAGGGCCTCGAAACCGCCTGACCCGCCCTGCCGTTCCCAGCCTCTGGGCCATCATCCCGCGCCCCGAGGCTGGCCCTTGTTCGACCTCGAGTGTTTTCGGTGGCGCTGTCCGGCCGCCTGCCGTGATGTGGCTGGGCCTGGTTCGTCCTCCGGTGTTTACGGTGCCTTCGGTCCACATACTGCCGTGCGCTGACTCGCCAGCGCGCCGCGAGGTACTTCTTTGCTCGTGCAAAGAAGTACCCAAGAAACACGCCCGACTGCCGCGACCCCGGCCCGCTTCGCGGTCCGGGGTTTCCCTCGCTGCGAGGCTTTTCGCGGGCGGCGCTGAACTCGCTACGCCTGCGGCTCCGCTCAGACATCCAGCGCCTTTTCTCCCGCGAAAACCCTCTCCGCTCGGCGCGACGACAACGGGGAGGCAGGTCCAAACAACGGCTATCCCAGCGATATAGCTA
>NZ_KB906512.1:0-74394 GCF_000381445.1 Thioalkalivibrio sp. ALE22 | reverse complement strand
TCCGCGCTGAAGGCGCTGGAAGGTGACGAGAGCGAAGTGGGCGCCCCGGCGATCTACAAGCTGGTGGAGGCGATGGACAGCTGGATTCCGGAGCCCGAGCGTGCCGTGGACGGCGCGTTCCTGATGCCGGTGGAAGATGTCTTCTCGATCTCCGGTCGTGGCACCGTGGTGACCGGTCGCGTCGAGCGCGGCGTGGTGAAGGTCGGCGAAGAAATCGAGATCGTCGGTATTCGCGACACCCAGAAGACCACCGTCACCGGTGTCGAGATGTTCCGCAAGCTGCTGGACCAGGGCGAGGCGGGCGACAACGTCGGTATCCTGCTGCGTGGCACCAAGCGTGACGACGTGCAGCGTGGTCAGGTGCTGTGCAAGCCGGGTTCGATCACCCCGCACACCCATTTCGAGGCCGAGGTGTACATCCTGGGCAAGGACGAGGGCGGTCGTCATACGCCGTTCTTCAATGGGTACCGCCCGCAGTTCTACTTCCGTACGACCGACGTGACGGGTTCGGTGGAACTGCCGGAAGGCACCGAGATGGTGATGCCGGGCGACAACGTCAAGATGACGGTGTCCCTGATCAACCCGATCGCGATGGAAGACGGGCTGCGCTTTGCGATCCGCGAAGGTGGCCGCACCGTCGGCGCCGGCGTCGTCTCCAAGATTATTGAGTGAACGAGATGGCTAACCAGCGCATTCGAATTCGTCTGAAGGCCTTTGATCATCGACTGATCGACCGCTCCGCGGCCGAGATTGTCGAGACCGCGAAGCGGACCGGCGCCCGGGTCAAGGGACCGATTCCGCTGCCGACCAAGCGCGAGGCGTACACGGTCCTGGTCTCCCCGCACGTCAACAAGGACGCGCGTGACCAGTACGAGCTGCGTACGCACAAGCGCCTGATGGATATCCTCGATCCGACCGACAAGACCGTGGATGCCCTGATGAAGCTGGATCTGGCCGCGGGCGTCAATGTTCAGATCAGGCTTAACTAACGTTAAATTTTCTGCCATACTATTGGGCTTTCCGTGGCCCGGCGGAATTTTCGCCGGGCCACGGCTTTAGGGCGCTTGATAGCGCCGTCTGATACGGAAGGGGTTTTGTAATGGCTCTTGGACTCATCGGTCGCAAGCTCGGCATGTCGCGCGTCTTTACGGACGACGGCGTCTCCGTGCCGGTCACGGTGCTGCAGGTGGACAACAATCGCGTGGTCCAGATCAAGCGCACTGAAGGCGACGGCTACAACGCGGTCCAGGTGACGGCGGGCTCGCGCAAGCCGTCTCGGGTAAGCAAGCCGGAGGCCGGTCACTTTGCTGCGGCGTCGGTGGAACCGGGTCGTGGTCTGTGGGAATTCCGCGTGGACGAGGCCGATCTGGAAGGCCTGGCCGCCGGTGATGCGATCACCGTTGACCGGTTCGAGGAAGGTCAGATCGTCGACGTGACCGCGCAGAGCAAGGGCAAGGGCTTCCAGGGTGCGGTGAAGCGTCACAACTTCCGCACCCAGGACGCGACCCATGGCAACTCGCTGGCGCACCGTGCCCCGGGTTCCATTGGGCAGAACCAGAGCCCCGGCCGCGTGTTCAAGGGCAAGAAGATGGCCGGCCACATGGGCGCGGAGCGCAAGACCATCCAGAACCTCAAGGTGGTGCGTGTCGACGCCGATCGCAGTCTGGTCCTGGTTCAGGGTGCCGTGCCGGGCGCGCCGAGTTCCGACGTGATGATTCGTCCGGCCGTGAAGGCGAAGGGTTAAGACAATGCAAGTAACGACTGCCGATACCGGGGCCAGCGTCGAGCTGTCCGCCGTCTGCTTCGAGCGGGAATTCAACGAATCCCTGGTGCATCAGAGCGTGGTCGCGCAGCTCGCCGGAGCCCGCAGCGGCACCCGTGCGCAGAAGACACGCGCCCAGGTGAGCGGCGGCGGCATCAAGCCGTTCCGCCAGAAGGGCACCGGCCGTGCGCGTGCCGGCACCATCCGCAGCCCGCTGTGGACCGGGGGCGGCAAGGTATTCGCGGCGCGCACCCAGGATTTCTCGCAGAAGCTCAACAAGAAGATGTATCGCGCCGCGATGGCGTCGATCCTCTCCGAGCTGCTGCGCCAGGATCGCCTGAAGGTGGTGGCGGGCTTTGCCGTTGAATCCGGCAAGACCCGCGACGGCGTCGCGAAGCTGAAGGAACTGGGCCTGGAGAAGGGTCTGGTGGTCCTGGCCGAAGAGGACGCGATGACCGCCCGCGCCCTCGGCAACGTGCCGCACGTGGACGTGATCGACGTCAACGGCGTCAATCCTGCCAACCTGGTCGGGGCCGAGACGGTCGTGATCACGGAAGGCGCCATCCGCAAGCTCGAGGAGTGGCTGGCATGAATTCGCGTCTGATGCAGATTATTCAGGGTCCGGTGGTGTCCGAGAAATCGACCAACGCCGGGGAAGTCGGGCAGTACGTGTTTCGCGTGCTGCCGGATGCCGACAAGGCCGAGATCAAGGCCGCGATCGAGAAGCTGTTCGAGGTTCGTGTCCAGCAGGTCCGCACGCTGAACCAGCAGGGCAAGAACAAGCGCTTCGGTCGCCAGTTCGGTCGTCGTAACCACTGGAAGAAGGCCTATGTCGCGCTCGCCGAGGGCGAGAGCATCGACATGGGTGAAGGAGAACAGGTCTAGTCATGGCGATTATCAAGACCAATCCGACGTCGGCCGGACGCCGTCACGCGGTTCAGATCCGCGGTGACGGTCTGCACAAGGGCGCCCCGCATGCGGCGCTGGTGGAGAAGCAGACGCGCACGGGCGGCCGAAACAATTCCGGGCGCATCACCACGCGTCACGTGGGTGGTGGGCACAAGCAGCGCTATCGCATCGTCGACTTCAAGCGGAACAAGGACAACGTGCCGGGCAAGGTTGAACGGCTCGAATATGACCCGAACCGTAGCGCTCATCTCGCACTGGTGCTGTACGCGGACGGCGAACGCCGGTACATTATCGCGCCTCGCGGCCTGAAGCAGGGTGACGCGGTGCACAGCGGCTCGCAGGCGCCGATTCGTGTCGGTAACGCCATGCCGTTGCGCTCGATCCCGGTCGGCACGGTGATTCACTGCATCGAGATGAAGCCGGGCAAGGGCGCCCAGATCGCCCGTTCCGCCGGTGCCTCGGCCCAGGTCGTGGCCCGCGAAGGCGCCCACGCCACCATCCGGCTGCGCTCCGGCGAGATGCGGCGCATCCCGTCCGAATGCCGCGCCACGGTGGGCGAGGTCGGGCATACGGAGCACAGCCTGAAGAAGTTCGGGAAGGCCGGTGCCAAGCGCTGGACGGGCGTGCGCCCGACCGTGCGCGGCACCGCGATGAACCCGGTCGACCATCCGCATGGTGGTGGTGAAGGGCGCAACTTCGGGCGTCACCCGGTGACCCCGTGGGGCCGTCCGACCAAGGGTTACAAGACCCGCAACAACAAACGTACCGACGGCATGATCGTGCGTCGGCGCAAGAAGTAACGGAGTGCCAGCATGCCGCGTTCACTGAAAAAAGGCCCGTTCGTCGACCACCACCTGCGCAAGAAGGTGGAAGAGGCGCGCGAGAAGAACGATCGCCGGCCGATCAAGACCTGGTCGCGTCGCTCGATGATTATCCCGCAGATGGTGGGTCTCACCCTCGCGGTTCACAACGGGCGTCAGCATGTTCCGGTGCTGGTCAACGAAAACATGGTCGGCCACAAGCTGGGCGAGTTTGCGTTGACGCGGACCTTCAAGGGTCACATCGCCAACAAGAAGTCGCGCTGAGGACGAACGATGGAGACGATTGCAAAACTGCGCTACGCGCGCATCTCGCCGCAGAAGACGCGGCTGGTCGCCGACCAGGTTCGTGGTATGCGCGTGGAAGAGGCCCTGAACGAGCTGACCTTCAGCCCGAAGAAGCCGGCCGCCATCGTGAAAAAGGTGCTGGAATCCGCGATCGCCAATGCGGAGAACAACGACGGCGCCGACATCGACGAGCTGCGCATCTCGCGCATCCAGGTCGACGAGGGCCCCGTGCTCAAGCGCATGCAGGCGCGTGCCAAGGGCCGCGGCAACCGCATCATGAAGCGCACCAGTCACATCGTGATTGGCGTTAGCGAGAAGGGAGCGAACTAACCATGGGTCAGAAAGTACATCCAACCGGCATCCGGCTGGGCATTTCTCGCCCGTGGTCGGCGACCTGGTACGCCGACGGTCGTGAATTTGGCGAGACGCTGAACAACGACATCAAGCTGCGCGAATTCCTGCAGAAGAAACTCGCGCACGCGTCGGTGAGCCGCATTACTATCGAGCGTCCGGCCAAGGCCGCGCACATCACGATCCATACGGCGCGTCCGGGGATCGTGATCGGCAAGAAGGGCGAGGACATCGAGAAGCTGCGTCGTGAAGTCGCGGCGGAGACGGGCCTGGACCAGGGCAACGTCAAGATCAATATCGAGGAAGTGCGCAAGCCCGAGATCGAGGCCCAGCTGGTGGCGGAAGGGATTGCCCAGCAGCTCGAGCGCCGCATCATGTTCCGCCGTGCGATGAAGCGCGCCGTCGGCAATGCCATGCGCCTGGGTGCCCAGGGGATCAAAGTGCACGTCTCCGGCCGTCTGAACGGCGCCGAGATCGCGCGTTCCGAGTGGTACCGGGAAGGGCGTGTGCCGCTGCACACCCTGCGTGCCGATATCGACTACGGCTTCGCCGAGGCCCGTACGACCTACGGGATCATCGGTGTGAAGGTGTGGATCTTCAAGGGCGAAGTCTTCGGTCTCGAGCCGGTCGAAGGGACGCGCGCTGCGGCCAACGCGAGCTAGGACATAGACCATGTTGCAGCCAAAAAGAACCAAATTCCGCAAGCAGTTCAAGGGCCGGAACCGGGGCATGGCCTCGACCGGTGCCAAGGTCAGCTTCGGCGAGTACGGCCTGCAGGCCGTTGAACGCGGTCGCATTACCGCGCGCCAGATCGAGGCCGCGCGGCGTGCGATGGTGCGTCACATCAAGCGTGGCGGGAAGATCTGGATCCGGGTGTTCCCGGACGTGCCGGTGACCAAGAAGCCGCTTGAAGTGCGTATGGGCAAGGGCAAGGGTGGCGTGGAGTACTGGGTCTGCAAGATCCAGCCCGGCCGCGTGCTCTACGAGATGGAAGGCGTTCACGAGGACGTGGCCCGCGAGGCCATGCGCCTGGCCGCCGCCAAGCTCCCGGTCAAGACGGTCTTCACCCGTCGGCAGGTGATGTAATGAAAGCAGAAGAACTCAGAAAGAAGTCGGATGACGATCTGAACCAGGAGCTGGAAGCGCTCTACAAGGAGCAGTTCGGCCTCCGTATGCAGAAGGCGATCGGACAGCTCGCGCGCCCGGATCGCGTCGGCAAGGTGCGGCGCGAGATCGCGCAGATCAAGACGCTGATGAATGAACGCAGAAGGGCAGGCTAAGAAGATGACCGAAGAAGGTTCCAAGACTCAGCGTTCCGTCGTGGGGCGGGTGATCAGCGACAAGATGGACAAGACCCGGACGGTCCTGGTCGAGCGTCGCGTGCGTCATCCGCTGTACGGCAAGTTCATCCGCCGCAGCACGAAACTGCACGTCCACGACGAGGAGAACGTTTCCCGCATGGGCGATCGGGTTCGTATCCGTGAATGCCGGCCGGTTTCCAAGCAGAAGCGCTTTGCCCTGATCGAAGTGGTCGGGCAGGACGCGCTCTGAATCGGCTGCCAGGAGATAAGTCATGATTCAAATGCAGACCGTGCTCGAGGCCGCCGATAACAGCGGCGCCCGACGCATCCAGTGCATCAAGGTGCTGGGCGGCTCGCACCGCCGGTACGCCCGTGTGGGCGATGTCATCAAGGTGAGCGTCAAGGACGCGATCCCGCGTGGCAAGGTCAAGAAGGGCGATGTGTACGACGCCGTCGTGGTGCGTACCGCCTCCGGCGTGCGGCGCCCGGATGGTTCGATCATCCGCTTCGACCGCAACGCCGCGGTCCTGCTGAACAACCAGCACCAGCCGATCGGCACCCGTATCTTCGGGCCGGTGACGCGTGAACTGCGAGGGGAGAAGTACATGAAGATTATCTCCCTCGCCCCGGAAGTGCTGTGAGGACGTGATGAACAAGATTCGCAAGGGCGACGATGTCGTCGTGATCGCGGGCAAGGACAAGGGTCGCCGCGGGACCATCATCAAGGTCCTGGACGGCAAGGTCCTGGTCCAGAACATCAACATGGTGAAGAAGCATCAGAAGCCGAACCCGCAGCAGGGTGTCGGTGGCGGGATCATCGAGAAGGAAATGCCGATCGATGTCTCGAACGTGATGCTCTTCAACCCGGCAACCGACAAGGGTGATCGCGTGTCGTTCAAGACCCTGGAAGACGGCCGCAAGGTGCGGGTCTTTCGCTCGAACGGCGAGGTCGTGGACGCATAACGCGGGACGGACGGTTTATGGAACGCTTGAGAGAAGAATACGAATCCAACGTGAAGCAGGCCCTGCGCGAGCAGTTCGGCTATGCCAACGTGATGGAGATTCCGCGCATCACCAAAGTGACCCTCAATATGGGTCTCGGCGATGCGGTCGCGGACAAGAAGGTGATCGAACACGCGGTCGGTGATATGACTGCGATCGCCGGGCAGAAGCCGGTGGTCACCAAGGCACGCAAGTCGATTGCGGGCTTCAAGATCCGTGATGATTATCCCATCGGCTGCAAGGTGACCCTGCGGCGCCGGCAGATGTACGAATTCCTGGATCGCCTGATCAATGTGGCGCTGCCCCGGGTACGCGACTTCCGCGGTTTTTCCGCGAAGGCGTTCGACGGCCGCGGCAACTACAGCCTGGGCATCAAGGAACAGATCATCTTTCCGGAGATTGACTACGACCGTGTCGACAAGCTGCGCGGCATGGACATCACCATCACAACCAGCGCAAAGACGGACGCGGAAGCCAAGGCCCTTCTGGAGGCCTTCCGATTCCCGTTCCGGCAGTAAACGAGGTAGGCGCACATGGCGAAGGTATCGATGGTCGAGCGCGAGAAAAAGCGCGAACGACTGGTAAAGAAGTACGCGGCCAAGCGGGCCGAACTCAAGGCAATCCTGGTGGACGACACCAAGTCCTCCGAGGAACGTCTGGCGGCCATGCATGCGCTGCAGAAACTGCCGCGTGATTCGTCGCGCGTGCGTCAGAAGAACCGCTGTGGCGTGACCGGCCGGCCGAAGGGCTATTACCGCCGGTTTGGCCTGGGGCGCAACAAGCTGCGGGAATACGCCATGAAGGGCGAGATTCCGGGCCTGCGCAAGGCGAGCTGGTAAGGAGATTTGAAGCGATGATGACCGATCCGATTTCCGACATGCTCACCCGCGTGCGCAATGCGCAGCGCGCGAACAAGGAGCAGGTCGCCATTCCCTACAGCAAGGCCAAGGAGCGCATCCTGAAGGTCTTCGCGGAAGAGGGTTTCGTGGGCGACATGCAGGTCGAGGGCGAAGCCGCACAGAAGAAGCTTGTGGTGAAGCTGAAGTATTTCGAGGGACGGCCGGTCATCGAGACCGTCGAACGGATTTCCCGCCCGGGTCTGCGGATCTATCGCGGCAAGGACGAACTGCCGCGGATCAACGCGGGCCTTGGTGTCGCGGTGATCTCCACGCCGCAGGGTGTCATGAGTGACCGCGCAGCCCGGGCCGCTGGCCAGGGTGGCGAGGTCCTCTGCAAGATCTACTGAGGAATCAGCCATGTCGCGCATTGCAAATCTGCCGATCCAGCTGCCGAGCGGTGTGTCCGTGGAGCAGACGGACAGCGAGATCAAGATCAAGGGCCCGAAGGGCGAGCTTCAGCTCACCTGCCCCGAGGCGGTGACGGTTACCGTCGAGGACGGCGTGGTGCGTGTGAAGGCCGCCGAGAATGCGAAAAACGTCGCGCTCGCCGGTACCATCCGTGCGCTGCTCGGGAATCATGTCCACGGTGTCAGCCAGGGGTTCGAACGGGCCCTGGAGCTGGTGGGTGTCGGCTACCGCGCGCAGATGCAGGGCGCGAAGCTGAACCTGACCCTCGGGTATTCGCATCCGATCGACTTCGAGATCCCCGAGGGTGTGACGGTGGAAACGCCGACCCCGACCGAGGTCGTGGTCAAGGGGACCGATCGCCAGAAGGTGGGCCAGGTGGCCGCGAATATTCGCGCCTTCCGCCCGCCGGAGCCCTACAAGGGCAAGGGCGTGAAGTACAAAGACGAGCGCATTGTGCGCAAAGAAGCCAAGAAGAAGTAGGTAGGCACCAGTGGACAAGAAAGAGGCCAGACTTAAGAGGGCGCGTCGCGCACGGTTCAAGATCCGTGAGCTGGGGGTGCATCGTCTCTGTATCCACCGGACGCCCCGCCACATGTACGCGCAGATCATTGCCCCGTCCGGCGACGCGGTACTCGCCGCGGCGTCAACGGTGGAGAAGGATCTGAAGAATGCCGGCGGTTCGACCGGGAACGCCGAGGCGGCGGCCCGTGTGGGGCAGGCGATTGCCGAGCGCGCTCGCAAGGCCGGTATTGAACAGGTCGCGTTTGACCGCGCGGGTTTCCGTTATCACGGACGGGTGAAGGCTCTGGCCGACGCCGCACGTGAAAACGGCCTGCAGTTCTAGTCAAACGGGATCGAGCGGAGAGAGATATGGCACGTAACGATGTAAGCGAAGCGCAAGACGGCCTGCAGGAAAAGCTGATTGGCGTGAACCGCGTGGCCAAGGTGGTCAAGGGCGGTCGCCAGTTCCGGTTTGCCGCACTGACGGTGGTGGGCGACGGAGAAGGTCGCGTGGGCTATGGCTATGCCAAGGCGCGCGAGGTTCCGGCCGCGATCCAGAAGGCAATGCAGCAGGCGCGGATGGAGATGCGCAACGTGGCCCTGCACGAAGGGACCCTGCACTACGCGGTCAATGGCCGCCACGGTGCCGCGAACGTCTACATGCAGCCCGCCTCGGAAGGTACCGGGATCATCGCCGGCGGGGCCATGCGTGCCGTGCTGGAAGTGGCCGGGGTGCGTAACGTGCTTGCCAAGTGCGTGGGATCGCGCAATCCGATTAACGTCGTGCAGGCCACGATCGACGGGCTCACCACGGTGAGCTCGCCGGAGCGTGTGGCGGCCAAGCGCGGCAAGACCGTTGACGAAGTGACGAGCTAAGCCATGAGCAAGCTGAAACTGACCCTGGTACGCAGCACCGCCGGCCGCATCGCATCGCACAAGGCGTGCGTCCGCGGCTTGGGGCTGCGCAAGACCCACAGCACCTCGACGGTCGAGGCCACCCCGGAAAATCTGGGCATGGTCAAGAAGGTGTCGTACCTGCTGAAGGTAGAGGAAGTCTAACGATGCGACTGAATGAGATTGCAAGCCCCGACGGCGCCCGCAAGCCGGGCAAGCGCGTCGGTCGTGGCATTGGTTCCGGTCTGGGCAAGACTGGCGGCCGTGGCCACAAGGGCCAGAAGTCCCGCTCCGGCGGCTTCACCAAGGTCGGCTTCGAAGGCGGCCAGATGCCGTTGCAGCGGCGCCTGCCGAAGGTGGGCTTCCGCTCCCGCAAGCAGCAGTACGCGGCCGAAGTGCGCCTGAGCGAGCTGGCCAAGGTGGACGGCGACGTGACCCTGGAAAGCCTCAAGGCCGCCGGTGTCGTGCGCAGCGACGCCCAGAGCGCGAAGATCTTCGCCTCCGGTGAAGTCTTCCGTGCCTGCGCCGTGAAGGGCGTGGGTGTGACCAAGGGTGCGCGGGCCGCGATCGAAGCGGCCGGCGGGAGCGTCGAGGCCTAAATAATGGCGCGTGGAGCGACAGCACGTTCCGGTGGCGGACTCACCGGTTTTACCGAGTTACGCCAACGCTTGCTGTTCGTGCTGGGCGCCCTGGTGGTGTACCGGATCGGTACGTTCATCCCGGTGCCGGGCATCAACCCGGTCGCGGTGTCGCAGTTCTTCGAGCAACAAAGCGGCACCATTCTGGACATGTTCAACATGTTCTCGGGCGGGGCGCTGGAAAGGCTGTCGATCTTTGCCCTCGGGGTGATGCCGTATATCTCCGCCGCGATCATCATGCAGCTGCTGGCGGCCACGGTGCCGGCCTTGCAGCAGCTGAAGAAGGAAGGCGAGCAGGGGCGGCGCAAGATCACGCAGTACACGCGCTACGGGACCGTGGCGCTGGCGCTGTTTCAGAGTATCGGGATCGGGATTGCTCTGAATGGACAGACCATTCAGGGCATGCCGATGGCGCTGAACCCGGGGCCGATCTTTATCTTTACGGTGGTCGTCTCGCTGGTGACCGGTACCCTGTTCCTGATGTGGCTGGGCGAGCAGATTACCGAGCGCGGCATCGGCAACGGGATCTCGATCATCATCTTCGCCGGCATTGTCGCGGGGCTGCCGGGCGCCATTGGTGGCACCCTCGAGCTGGCGCGGACCGGCGAACTGGCGGCGGCGTTCGTGGTGATCCTGATCGTGCTGGCGCTGGCGGTGACGGCGTTCGTCGTGTTCGTCGAACGCGGTCAGCGACGCGTCACGATCAACTATGCGAAGCGTCAGGTGGGGCGGAAGATGGTTGGCGGGCAGTCCTCGCACCTGCCGCTGAAGTTGAACATGGCCGGGGTGATTCCGCCGATCTTCGCGTCCAGTATCATCCTGTTTCCGTCGACGCTGGGGCAGTGGTTCGGGCAGGCGGAAGGGATGGACTGGCTGCGCGAGATCTCGACGACGCTCGCTCCGGGGCAGCCGCTGTATGTGATGTTCTATGCGGCCGCAATTATTTTCTTCTGCTTCTTCTACACCGCGCTGGTGTTCAACTCCCGGGATACCGCGGAGAACCTGAAGAAGCAGGGCGCCTTCATTCCGGGGATTCGTCCCGGGGTGCAGACGGAACGGTTTATTGACGGGGTCATGACACGGCTGACGGCGGTGGGCGCGGTCTATATCACTGCGGTCTGCCTGCTGCCCGAGTTCCTGATCCTGTACTGGAACGTGCCGTTCTACTTCGGTGGGACGTCGCTTCTGATCATCGTGATCGTGGTGATGGATTTCATGGCGCAGCTGCAGTCGCACCTGGTGTCCCACCAGTACGAAGGGTTGATGAAGAAAGCGAATCTGAAGGGTTTCGGCGGGACCGGGATCCGCTAGACCAGGAGAAAAACCATGAAGGTACGTGCATCTGTAAAGCCGATCTGCCGAAACTGCAAGGTGATTCGGCGTAACGGTGTGGTGCGGGTGATCTGTTCGGATGCCCGCCACAAGCAACGCCAGGGCTAACGCTTGGCGTAACGGATATTCATTGCTACTATAGCCGGCTTTGCCGGATTTAGATGGAGAGGTTGGATGGCTCGCGTCGCTGGAATCAATATTCCTGACCAGAAGCACACGGTAATCGCGCTGACCGCGATCTATGGCATTGGCCCCACCCGGGCCGGCCTGATCTGCGATGCCGCGGGTGTGCGTCGGGACATCAAGGTGCGGGATCTGACCGATGCCGAAGTCGATGCCCTGCGCGCGCAGATCGACAAGATCCCCGTGGAAGGGGATCTGCGCCGGGAAGTCAGCATGAACATCAAGCGGCTCATGGACCTGGGCTGCTACCGGGGCGTGCGTCACCGCCGCGGCCTCCCGTTGCGGGGTCAGCAGACGCAGACGAATGCACGCACCCGCAAGGGCCCGCGTCGCCCGATTCGCAAGTAATCAGACTGGGATCTCAGGTACATGGCACAAGCGCAGACTCGGACCAAGAAGAAGGTCCGCAAGAATATCGCCGAGGGCGTGGCTCACGTATATGCCACGTTCAACAACACGATCATCACGATCACGGACCGGCAGGGCAACACGATCAGCTGGGCCACCTCGGGTGGCTCTGGTTTCCGTGGTTCCCGCAAATCCACGCCGTTCGCGGCGCAGATTGCGGCCGAGCGAGCCGGGACGACTGCGGCCGAGCACGGCGTGAAGAATCTCGACGTGATGGTGCGGGGCCCGGGTCCGGGTCGCGAATCGGCGGTACGTGCGCTGAACAATGCCGGGTTCAAGATCACGAATATCAGTGATGTGACCCCGATCCCTCACAACGGCTGCCGGCCGCCCAAGAAACGCCGCGTTTAAGGCTGGAGTTCGAGAATGGCTCGTTACATTGGACCGAAGTGCAAGCTCAGCCGCCGCGAAGGCGTGGATCTGGGCCTGAAGAGCGGCGCCCGCGCGCTGGAAACCAAGTGCAAGCTGGACAAGCCGCCGGGTCAGCACGGTGAACGCCGTACCCGCCTGTCCGACTATGCCGTGCAGCTGCGCGAGAAGCAGAAGCTGCGCCGGATCTACGGCGTGCTGGAGAAGCAGTTCCGCAACTATTACAAGAAGGCCGCCCAGCGCAAGGGCTCGACCGGCGAGAACCTGCTGAAGCTGCTGGAAGGTCGTCTGGACAACGTCGTGTACCGCATGGGCTTCGGCGCCACCCGCTCGGAAGCGCGGCAGCTGGTGGCGCATCGCGCGATCATGGTGAATGGCCAGGTGGTGAACATCGCCGCCTATCAGGTTCAGCCGTCGGATGTGGTCACGGTCCGCGAGAAGGCCCGCAAGCAGGTCCGCATCCAGGATGCGATGACCCTGGCCGAGCAGACCGGTTTCCCGAGCTGGGTCGAAGTCGACACCAGCAAGTTCGAAGGGACCTTCAAGGCGATCCCGGACCGTTCGGATCTGCCCGCGGACATCAACGAGTCGCTCGTCGTCGAGCTGTACTCGAAGTAATCGTTTTTCGGCCTGGCGCCAGGAGTCACAATGCAGTCGAACGAACTGGTCAAGAAACAGCAGATCGAGGTCGAGGCCGAGAACCGGAATCAGGCCAAGGTCGCGCTCGAGCCGCTGGAACGCGGTTTCGGGCATACCCTGGGCAATGCCCTGCGGCGTGTGCTGCTGTCGTCCATCCCCGGTGCCGCGATCGTCGAGGCCCGGATCGAGGGCGTGCTGCACGAATACACCACGATCGAAGGGGTGCAGGAGGACGTCGTTGACATCCTGCTGAACCTCAAGGGCGTGGCGCTGCGCATGCACAGCCGTGACGAATCCACCCTGACCCTGAAGAAGAAGGGTCCGTGCGTGGTGACGGCGGGTGACATCCAGGTGGACCATGACGTGGAGGTCGTGAATCCTGAACACGTGATCGCGACCATCACCAAGAACGTCGACCTGGACGTGACGCTGACCGCGCGGGCCGGCCGTGGCTATGAGCCCGTGAGCGCCCGACGCCAGTCCGAGGCGGGCGACGATACGGGCATCGGCCGACTGCTGCTGGATGCCAGCTTCAGCCCGATCCGCCGCGTGTCCTACCGCGTCGAGAGCGCGCGTCTGGCGCAGCGTACCGACATGGACCGCCTGGTGCTGGAACTGGAGACCAACGGTGCGATCGCGCCGGATGACGCGGTGCGTCAGGCAGCGACGATCCTGCAGGGCCAGCTGGCCCCGTTCGTCGACCTCCAGGAAGAGGCCGGCGAGGTGGTCGGGACCGCCGGTGGTGCGATCGACCCGGTCCTGCTGCGTCCGGTGGACGAACTGGAGCTCACGGTGCGTTCGGCGAACTGCCTGAAGGCGGAGAACCTGTACTACATCGGGGACCTGGTTCAGCGCACCGAGGTCGAGCTGCTGCGCGCGCCGAACCTCGGCAAGAAGTCGCTCACCGAGATCAAGGACACGCTGGCGACCCATGGGCTGTCGCTGGGCATGCGTCTCGAGAACTGGCCGCCGCCGGGTCTGCGCGACGACAACGAGTAATCACGGCGCCCTGCGCCCATCGTTTTTCTAGAGGAAGCCTCTCATGCGTCATCGTCATTCCGGCCGTCAGCTGGGCCGTAACAGCTCGCACCGCAAGGCCACGTTTCAGGCCCTGTCCGTGGCCCTGTTCCGGCACGAACTGATCAAGACCACGCTGCCCAAGGCGAAGGAACTGCGCCGGGTCGCCGAGCCGCTGATCACCATGGCCAAGGAAGACAGCGTGCATGGCCGTCGCACGGCCTTTGCGCGTCTGCGCGACAAGGAGATCGTGGGCAAGCTGTTCAGTGAGCTGGGTCCGCGCTATCAGCAGCGCCCGGGTGGGTATCTGCGTATCCTCAAGTGTGGCAATCGTCCGGGTGACAACGCCCCGATGGCCTACGTGGAGCTGGTGGATCGCCCCGAGGGCGATTCCGGGGACGGCGAAGCCGCCTGAGATTTCGCAGTGCAATGAACCGCACCCTCCCGGGGGTGGCGGTCCCGAGAAAGCCGGCCTCGTGCCGGCTTTCTTGCGTCTGGGGCGGGGTGTTTGCGAGCCGGTCGCGGGATGCGCGGCTTCAGTTGGAGACGGCCCGAGGGCGGGCGGCCGGGGCCAGCAGCGGCGCGAGGAACTGGCCGGTGTGGCTGTTGGGGGTGGCGGCGACGGTCTCCGGCGTGCCGGCGACCAGCAGCTCGCCGCCGCCGCTGCCGCCTTCGGGCCCGATGTCGATCAGCCAGTCGGCGGTCTTGATCACGTCGAGGTTGTGCTCGATCACGACGATGGTGTTGCCGTGGTCGCGCAGGCGGTGGAGCACGCGCAGGAGCTGGGCGATGTCTTCGAAATGGAGCCCGGTGGTGGGTTCGTCGAGGATATAGAGGGTGCGTCCGGTGTCGCGCTTGGAGAGCTCGCGCGCCAGCTTGATGCGCTGGGCCTCGCCGCCGGAGAGGGTGGTCGCGTTCTGGCCGAGCTGGATGTAGGACAGCCCGACCTCCATCAGCATCTCCAGCTTGCGGTGGATGACCGGCACGGGCTGGAAGAAGTCGAGGGCCTCTTCCACAGTCATCTCGAGGACCTCGTGGATGTTCTTGCCCTTGTAGCGCACCTCCAGCGTCTCGCGGTTGTAGCGGTGGCCCTTGCAGACGTCACAGGGCACGAAGACATCCGGGAGGAAGTGCATCTCGACCTTGATCACGCCATCCCCCTGGCAGGCCTCGCAGCGCCCGCCACGGACGTTGAAGGAGAAGCGCCCCGGCTTGTAACCACGCGAACGGGCCTCGGCGGTGGCGGCGAACAGCTCGCGGATGGGGGTGAACAGTCCGGTGTAGGTCGCCGGGTTCGAGCGCGGTGTGCGCCCGATCGGGCTCTGGTCGATGTCGACGACCTTGTCGATGCGTTCCAGGCCGTCGATGCGCTCGTGGGCCTCGATGTGGTGGCGGCCCCCATGCAGGGCGGTCGCGACGGCCGGATAAAGGGTGTTGTTGACCAGGGTCGACTTGCCGGATCCGGACACGCCGGTGACGCAGGTGAACAGGCCCGTAGGGAAGGCGAAATCGCCGCCCTTGAGATTGTTGCCGCGCGCGCCGATCACCCGGATTTCGGCTTCCGGATCGGCAGCGTGGCGCTGTTCCGGGACCGCGATAGATCGTGTGCCCCGCAGGTAGGCACCGGTGAGTGATTCAGGATGCGCGGCGACGGCCTCGGGGGTCCCGGAGGCGACGATTCGGCCCCCGTGGCGGCCGGCGCCCGGTCCGATGTCCACTACGTGATCGGCCTGTCGGATGGCGTCTTCGTCATGCTCGACGACAATCACAGTGTTGCCGAGGTCGCGCAGGTGGCTGAGGGTGTTGAGCAGCCGCGCATTGTCGCGCTGGTGCAGGCCGATGGAGGGTTCGTCGAGGATGTACATGACGCCGACCAGGGCCGAGCCGATCTGCGACGCCAGCCGGATGCGCTGGGCTTCCCCGCCGGACAGGGTGTCGGCGGAGCGGTCCAGCGTCAGGTAGTCGAGCCCGACATCGTTGAGGAAGCCGAGGCGCGCGGAGATCTCGCGCACGATCTTCTCCGCGATCTGGGCGAAACGCCCGGGCAGGCGCAGGTCGCTGAAGAAGGTCTGGGCATTGGCCACGCTCATGTGCGTGACCTCCGGCAAGGTCAAGTCATTGACGAACACATGGCGCGCGGCGGAATTCAGGCGCGTGCCGTGGCAGTCGGGGCAGGGCTGCTCCGCCAGGTAGCGGCCCAGCTCCTCGCGCACGGCAGAGGAGTCGGTCTCGCGGTAGCGCCGTTCGAGGTTCGGGATCACGCCCTCGAACACGCGTTCGTCGGTGCGCAGGCGGCCGTTGGCGGCGGGCGTGGCGAGCTTGACCTTCTCCTTGCCGGAGCCGTGCAGGACCACCGCGCGCACCTCCGCGGGCAGCTCCTGCCACGGGGTCTCTACGTCGAAGCCGTAGTGCCGGGCCAGGCTGGTCAGCAGGCTGAAGTACCAGGCGTTGCGTCGGTCCCAGCCGCGCACGGCCCCGCCGGCCAGGCTCAGCTCCGGCTGCGAGACCACGCGCTCGGGATCGAAGAACTGGTGTACGCCCAGGCCGTCGCAGGTGGGGCAGGCCCCGGCCGGGTTGTTGAACGAGAACAGGCGCGGCTCCAGCTCGCGCAGCGCATATCCGCAGACCGGGCAGGCGAAGCGGGCGGAGAAGATCATCGGTTCGCGTTCCGGCTCGTCCATCCAGGCGATCAGGGCCAGGCCGTCGGCGAGCTCGGTGGCCGTCTCGAAGGACTCGGCCAGACGCTGGCGCAGGTCCTCGCGCACGCGGAAGCGGTCGATCACGATCTCGATGTTGTGCTTGCGCTTCGGGTCCAGCGCCGGCAGGGCATCGAGGTCGTGAATCTCGCCATTGATGCGCGCGCGCAGGTACCCCTGGGAACGCATCGCCTCCAGCATCTTGTGATGCTCGCCCTTGCGTCCGCGCACCACGGGCGCGAGCAGCATCACCTTGTCGCCCTCCGGCAGCTCCAGCACCTGGTCCACCATCTGCGAGATGGTCTGCGCGGCCAGGGTCTCGCCATGTTCCGGGCAGCGCGGTTCGCCGGCGCGGGCGAACAGCAGGCGCAGGTAGTCGTAGATCTCGGTAATGGTGCCGACGGTGGAGCGCGGGTTGTGCGAGGTGCTCTTCTGTTCGATGGAGATCGCCGGCGACAGGCCCTCGATCTGGTCGACGTCGGGTTTCTCCATCATCGACAGGAACTGCCGGGCATAGGTGGACAGGCTCTCCACGTAGCGGCGCTGGCCCTCGGCAAACAGGGTGTCGAAGGCCAGCGACGACTTGCCCGAGCCGGAGACGCCGGTGATCACGATCAGCCGCTCGCGCGGCAGGTCGAGGTCCACGTTTTTCAGGTTATGGGTGCGGGCGCCGCGAATGCTGATGCTGTCCATGGGGCTGGGTCGACTCCACCGGGTTGCGTCGCGCGGTGTGCCCGGCGATCCGGGGTACCGCAAACCGGCCATCTTAACACCCGGGCGTGCGGCGCCATGGTTTCCGCGCCGGGGTTGCCGGTAAACTCCGCTGCCATGAACACCCCTCCGTCCATGCGCCGGTTCCGGACGCCATGAGCCCGCGGGAGTTGCGCGCCACCACCGGGCTCGCGGCGATCTATGGCGTGCGCATGGCGGGCCTGTTCATGGTCCTGCCCGTCTTCATGCTGCATGCCGACCGTATCCCCGGCGCGACCCCGCTGTTGATGGGGCTGGCGCTGGGGATCTACGGCCTCACCCAGGCGATTCTGCAGATCCCGTTCGGGCTGCTGTCCGACCGCGTGGGGCGCAAGCCGCTGATCCTGGTCGGCCTGCTGCTGTTCGTTGCCGGCAGCCTGGTGGCCGCGCTGGCGGAGACCATCCACGGCATCATCCTCGGGCGTGCCCTGCAGGGGGCCGGCGCGGTGGCCGCGGTGATCCTGGCCCTGACGGCGGACCTGGTCGGCGAGGAGCGTCGGATGCGGGCGCTGGCTGCCATCGGCTTGACCATCGGTCTGACCTTTACCGCCGCGATGGCCCTGGGCCCCTTGGTGGACCGTGCGGCGGGGCTGGAGGGGGTCTTCGGCCTCTCTGCGCTGCTCGGGTTGGTCGCGATCGTGATCCTGTTCCTGTGGGTGCCGAGCCCGGATCGGGTGCGCAGGCATCCGGACATGGTGCCGGTGTGGTCCGCGTTGCCGCGGGTCCTGCGCGCCCCCGACCTGCTGCGCCTGAATCTCGGCATCTTTGTGCTGCACCTGGTGCTGGCCGCGAACTTCCTGGTGATCCCGGTCCTGCTGCTGGAGACCCTGGCGCTGCCCGGGGCGAGTCACTGGAAGTTCTATGTGCCGGTCCTGCTGGCGGGGTTCGTGCTGATGCTGCCGGGGATCATCTTCGGCGAGCGGCGGCGGCGCGTGCACGCCGTGCTGCGCGCGGCGATCCTCCTGCTGGCCGGGGTGCAGGTCCTGCTGGCCCTGCTGGTGCTGGACGGTGGCGGCCTGTGGACGCTGGGCGCCTTGATGATCCTGTTCTTCGCCGCGTTCAATCTGCTGGAGGCCGGATTGCCGTCCCTGGTGGCACGCGTGGCGCCGGTGGCCCACAAGGGCACCGCGATGGGCGGCTTCGCCACCGCGCAGTTCCTCGGGATCTTCGCCGGCGGGGTGCTGGGGGGCGCCTTGCTGACGGTCGCCGGGCCGGTCGGCGTGTTCCTCGCCGGGGTGCCTTTGCTGCTGCTGTGGTGGTGGGGGGCGCGCGGGATGCAGCCGCGCTACCGCTCCAACCGCGTGCTGGCGCTGCCCGCCCACTGGTCCGGTCGCGAGGCCGAGCTGCTGCGCCTGATCGCGCACTGGCCGAGGGTGCACGAGGCCGAGCTGTCGCCGGACGCCGGGTCCCTCTACCTGAAGGTGGAGCCCGGCGGTCCGGATACCCCCGAGCTGGCGGCCTGGCTGGCGCGCCCGCCCTCCCGGTAGCGCCGGCAGGACGTGCCGGCTCCGCGTCGTGGACCGGTGCACTGTCGCGGCGGGGGTGGGCTGCTACACTATCGGGTCTGTCTCTCCATGCCCGACTGAAGGAGGCCCCATGGCCCGCGGCGTCAACAAAGTCATCCTGCTCGGCAACCTCGGGGCCGACCCGGAAAAGCGCGAGACCCCCAACGGGGTTACCGTCACCAACCTGCGTCTGGCAACGTCGGAACAGTGGACCGACAAGAATTCCGGCGAGAAGCGCGAGAACACCGAATGGCACCGGGTGGTGATGTTCGGGCGCCTGGCGGATATCGCCGCGCAGTATCTGTCCAAGGGCTCGCAGGTCTATATCGAAGGCAAGATCCAGACGCGCAAGTGGCAGGACCAGTCCGGCAACGACCGCTACAGCACCGAGGTGGTCGCCAACGACATGCAGCTGATCGGCGGTCGCGGGGGCGGCGGCGGTGGCGGGTTCGATCAGGACCCGGGCTATGGCGGCGGCAATGCCTATGGCGGTGGCGGCCAGCAGGGTGGCAACCGCAGCAGCGCCCCGGTCTCCGGTGGCTTTGATGACGACGACGTCCCCTTCTAGAACGCACGGCGATCCCTGACCGGCCCAACCAGCGAAGTACCGAGAGCATGATCCGCAAGGTCTATATTCAGACGCACGGCTGCCAGATGAACGAGTACGACTCCGATCGCATGCTCGACGCGCTGCGCGAGCTGCACGGGGCCGAGCGTACCGACGATCCGGAGCAGGCCGATGTCCTGTTGATGAACACCTGCTCCATCCGCGAGAAGGCGCAGGAGAAGGTCTTCTCGCTGCTGGGGCGCTGGCGCCAGATCAAGGAGCGCCGGCCGGAGGTAATCATCGGCGTGGGGGGCTGTGTCGCCAGCCAGGAGGGTGATGCCCTGCGCGAACGCGCTCCGTACGTGGACCTGGTGTTCGGCCCGCAGACCCTGCACCGGCTGCCGGCCATGATCCAGTCGGTGCGCCGCGAGCGCGCGCCGGTGGTGGATATCTCCTTCCCCGAGATCGAGAAGTTCGACCGCTTGCCGGAGCCGAAGGCCGATGGCCCGACCGCGTTCGTCTCGGTGATGGAGGGCTGTTCCAAGTACTGCAGCTTCTGCGTGGTGCCCTATACCCGCGGTGACGAGATCAGCCGGCCGTTCGACGACGTGATCGCCGAGGTGGTCGCGCTGGCCGCGCAGGGGGTCCGGGAGATCAACCTGCTGGGACAAAACGTGAATGCCTATCAGGGGCCGATGGAGGACGGTGATACCGCCGACCTCGCGCTGCTGATTCACTACGTCGCCGCGGTGGACGGGATCGAACGCATCCGCTTCACCACCTCGCACCCGGTGGAGTTCTCCGATTCGCTGATCCAGGCCTTTGCCGACGAGCCCAAGCTGGTCAGTCACCTGCACCTGCCGGTACAGAGCGGCTCCGACCGCATCCTGGCGCAGATGAAACGCGGCCACACGATTCTGGAATACAAGTCCAAGATCCGCCGCCTGCGCGAGGCGCGCCCGGACCTGGACCTGTCCTCCGACTTCATCGTCGGCTTCCCCGGCGAGACGGATGCCGACCACGCGGCGACTATGAAGCTGATCGAGGAGCTGCACTTCGACTTCTCCTTCAGCTTCATCTACAGCGCCCGTCCGGGCACACCGGCGGCCTCGCTGCCGGACGACGTGCCGCTGGCCACCAAGAAGGCCCGTCTGGCCGAGCTGCAGGCCCTGATCGAGCAGCACGGGCGCGAACGCAACCAGGCCATGGTCGGCAACATCGAGCCCGTGCTGGTCGAGGGCCCGGCCAAGCGCAATCCCGGCGAACTGGCCGGACGCACGGCGAACAACCGCATCGTGAACTTCGCCGGCGACCCCGGCCTGATCGGGCAGATGATCCCGGTCGAGATCACCGATGCCCTGGCGCATTCCCTGCGCGGCCGAACCGTGGAGCGGGCCATGTCTGCGGCCGTCGGCGCCTGACCGGAATGGCCAATCGTCTGGATTTCACCCTGGAACCCGGTGACCAGGAGACGCTCGCGCGGATCTCCGGGCCGCTGGATGCCCATCTGCGCCTGATCGAGTCGCGCCTGGGCGTGGCCGTGCACAACCGCGGCCCGCGCTTCAATCTGACCGGTCCGAAGACCGCGGTGCAGGCGGCCGGGGCGCTGATCCACGACCTCCATCGCATGGCGCAGGAGGAGCCGGTCAGCCTGGAGCAGGTGCATACGGCGCTGCAGACGGCGCATGTCGAAGGCCTGGCCGAGCCCGATGGCAATGCGGGCGATCCGTCGCTGCGTCTCAAGCGCGCGGTGATCCGCGGGCGCGGCCCGCGTCAGGCGAAGTACCTGGCGGCGATCGCGCAGCACGACCTCAGTTTCGGCATCGGGCCGGCCGGTACCGGCAAGACCTTCCTCGCGGTCGCCGCCGCCGTCGCGGCGCTGGAACAGGACCGCGTGCAGCGCCTGGTGCTGGTGCGCCCGGCGGTGGAGGCCGGCGAGCGTCTGGGTTTCCTGCCCGGCGACCTGGCGCAGAAGATCGACCCCTACCTGCGCCCGATGTACGACGCGCTGTACGAACTGATGGGCTTCGACCAGACCGCGCGCCTGATGGAGCGTCAGGTGATCGAGGTGGCCCCGCTGGCCTACATGCGCGGGCGCACCCTGAATGAGGCCTTCATCATCCTCGACGAGGCGCAGAACACCACGGTTGAGCAGATGAAGATGTTCCTGACCCGCATCGGCTTTGGTTCCACGGCGGTCGTCAACGGCGACATCACCCAGGTCGACCTGCCGCGCGGCCAGCGCTCCGGGCTCAAGCACGCGATGCAGATCCTGAACGACGTGGAGGGCGTACATATCACCCGCTTCCAGGCGGGTGACGTGGTGCGCCATCCGCTGGTGCAGCGCATTGTGGAGGCCTACGACGCCCACGACAGCGCCTCCGGCAAACCGGATGCGGCGCCCGAGTCCGGTGCCGGCGCCGCTGTGGACGGGCAGGACGCCGATGGGGCTTGAGGTTGCGGTGCAGTACGCCGTGCCGCGCGCCGGCCTGCCGGCTGCCACCACCCTGCACCGCGCGGCCCGCGCGGCCTGGCACGGCGCCGGCGAGGCCGCGGTGACGCTGCGCCTGGTGGATGTCGACGAGGGGCGCACCCTGAACCATGCCTTCCGCGGCCGAGACTACGCGACCAATGTACTGTCCTTCCCCGCACCGGAGCTGCCACCCGGTCTGCCGCCCGAGGCGAACGCCTATCTCGGCGACGTCATCCTGTGCGCGCCGGTGCTGGCGCGCGAGGCGGTGGAGCAGGGCAAGCCCCTGGCCGCCCACTACCACCACATGGTGGTGCACGGGATGCTGCACCTGCAGGGGATGGATCACCAGACGCCGGACGAGGCCGCGCGGATGGAGGCCGTTGAGCGCTCCATCCTGGCCGGGTTAGGCTATCCCGACCCCTACGCCGAGCATCCGGTCCGTGCCCTGACGCCGCACCCAGCCGGAAACGCCCCCGATGCCTGAACCCGAACCCGACGAGCAACCGATCTGGCGGCGCTGGCTGGCCCGCGTCGCCGAGACCCTGCGTCCGCGCCGCGAGCCGGCCACCCGCCGCGAGCTGATCGAGACCCTGCGGGGCGCCCACGCCCGCGAACTGGTCGACCCCGAGGCCCTGACCATGTTGGAGGGCGTGCTCAACGTCGCCGACATGCAGGTGCGCGACATCATGATCCCGCGCGCGCAGATGGAAGTGGTCCGCCGGGATGCGGGGCTCTCCGAGTTTCTCCCCGACGTGGTGGCCTCCGCGCACTCGCGGCTGCCGGTAGTCGGGGATCACCGTGACGAGGTCGTTGGCGTCCTGCTGGCCAAGGACCTGCTGCGCTTCTTCGGCGAGCCCGACGATGCTGCCTTCGACATGCAGGAGATCCTGCGCCCGGCGGTGTTCGTGCCGGAGAGCAAGCGTCTGAACGTGCTGCTGAAGGAGTTCCGCCTGAGCCGCAACCACATGGCGATCGTGGTGGACGAGTACGGTGGCGTGGCCGGACTGGTGACCATCGAGGACGTGCTGGAGCAGATCGTCGGCGAGATCGAGGACGAGCACGATGTCGAGGACTACCTGACCCAGATCATGCAGCACCCCGGCGGGCGCTACACCATCAAGGCGCTGACGCCGATGGAGGAGTTCAACGCCTACTTCCAGACCGCCTACAGCGAGGCCGACTTCGACACCATCGGAGGCCTGGTGCTGTCGCACTTCGGGCATGTGCCGCGGCGTGGCGAACAGATCGTGGTGGATGGCATGCAGTTTCGCGTATTGCGGGCCGACAACCGGCGTCTGCATCTGCTGGAGATGCGCCTGCCGGAGCCGGATGGCCGCGTGACCACCGGCGAGGGGGCGCAGCCATTCGATGGCCCGGCCCCGGAGCCGGGCGACCACCGCGCCCCCTGACGGTCATGCCGATCCGTGTCGCGGACTTGCCGCCCTGGGCCGCGGGGCTGGTGGCCCTGCTGGCCGGGGCGGGGGCGACCCTGGCCTTTGCCCCGGTGGGCTGGTTCCTGGCGGCCCCACTGGCCCTGGCCGCCTGGTTTGCCCTGCTGCCCGGGGTGACCCCGCGTCGGGCCGCGGGGATTGGCTATGCCTTTGGTCTCGGGTTTTTCGGCGTCGGGGTGACCTGGATCTTCAACAGCCTGCTGGTGTTCGGCCAGGCCCCGCTGGTCGTGGCCTCGCTGATTACCGTGCTGTTCGTGCTGGCCATGGCGGTCTATCCGGCGCTGCTGGCCGCGCTGGCGGCGCGCTTTTTGCCGCTGGGGCGTCCGGCCGGGATGCTGGCGCTGGCCGGTGGCCTGGTGCTGATGGAGCTGGCGCGCTCCTGGCTGTTCTCCGGCTTTCCCTGGCTCCTGTTTGGGCACACCGTGCTGGATACACCGCTGCAGCCTTGGTTGCCGCTGGCCGGCGAGCTGGGGGCAGGGTTGGTCGTGGCGCTGCTGGCGGTGGCCGTGGTCAGCGTGTTCCGGGCCGGGCAGCGCGGGGCGGGCGCGGGGCTGGTCGGGGTTCTGGTGCTGGCTTCGCTCGTGCCGGGGCTCGCACGCTGGGTAGAGCCGGGCGGCGAGGCGCTCTCGGTGGCCATGGTGCAGGGCAATATCGATCAGGCACGCAAGTGGGATGCCGACGGCATCGAGTATTCGCTGGGGGTCTACCAGGAACTGACCCGCGAGGCAGGGGACGTGGATCTGGTGGTCTGGCCGGAGACCGCGATCCCGGCGTTCTATGTGGAAGTGCAGCGCCCGCTGGGGCAGCTCGCGCAGTCGCTGGCGGAGCACGATGCCGAGCTGCTGGTTGGGGTGTTCGACCATGCTTCGGCCGGCCGTCACGTCTACAACTCGGTGATCAACGTGACCACCGGCGCGGGGTACAACAAGCGCCAGCTGGTCCCGTTCGGCGAATATATCCCGCTGCGCGGCCAGCTCGACTGGCTGGACCGGCTGCTGGCGATCCCGATGTCCGACCTGTCCCCGGGGACCGGTGACGGGCGCATGCGGGTGGCCGGCCAGACGGCCGGGGTCAGCATCTGTTACGAGTCTGCGTATTCGCGCCACATCCGGGCCGCGCTGCCGGAGGCGGGATTCCTGGTCAATGTCTCCAACGACGCCTGGTTCGGCGACAGCCTGGCGCCGGCCCAGCATCTGCAGATCGCCCGGGTGCGGGCGGTGGAGACCGGACGCCCGATGATCCGCGCGACCAATACCGGGATCTCGGCCCTGATCGATGCCGATGGCCGCATCCTGGAGCGTTCGGGCTCGTTTACCCGCGAGGTAGTCACCGGCACCCTGCAGCCGCGCCAGGGCGTGACGCCGGCGACCGCCACCGGGGCGGGGCCGGCCGTGCTTGCCGCGCTGGTGCTGGTGGTTGCCGGTGCCGCCGTCGGGCGCCGGCGCGGCGCCCGCGGGGCCGACTGAACCTGTCCCCGGAGGGGTTACTCCGCCTCGGTGCCTCCGGGGCCGCGGCGGAAGGTGGTGTTGTGGCAGTTGGAGCACGGGGGGATGCGGCCGACCCGGGTCATGTGCAGCGGATGGCCGCACTTCTTGCACAGCAGCTCGCCCGGGCCGGTGATCTCGCCGGTGTGCCACTCGCCCATCACCTGGGCGCGCGCGGTCAGTTCGGTGATCTCGATCCGGGTGCGGTCGGCGATCCGCTCCAGGGCGTTCTTGATGCCGGCCTCGATCAGGCCCAGATCGATCTGCAGCCAGCCGCGCCAGTCAGAGCTGCGACTGTCCAGGTAGGCGCCGAGGTCCTGCAGGTCGCGGCGCAGGTAGTCCATCACCTCGTGGGCCTCTTCGCGGGTCAGGTCGCTGGCCTTCTGCACACGGTCGCGGGCGTTCTCCAGGGCCTCGGTGATGGCCTTGCTGGTCTTGTCTTCCAGTTTCTCGAGGTCCTCGGTGACCTCGTTCAGCATGCGGTGATAGGCATCGCTCAGGCGCGATTCGCGCTCCTGATCCTTCTGTTCTTCGCTCATCGGCCTCTCCTTTGCGAGCGTAGATGGTGGCGTGTCCCTAACGTTAGCACGAGCGCGGTGGTCCCCGGAGCCCGCGCCCCGGGGACGACCGCGCTTGGCCTGTCGGAGCTCAGCTTGCCTCGACCATATCCCGGTAGCCATGCCACATGGCGAAACCCAGCCACGGGAAGATCACGATCAGGGCCAGCAGGCCGGTTGCGATCGACACCATGAACAGGGCCGTGATGATCAGGGCCCACAGAATCAGGGTGCCCGGGTTGTGGTTGAAGGCCTTCAGGCTGACACCAATGGACTCGATCAGGCTCTTTTGCGAGGCCTCTTCACGCACCCGGTGATCCAGCAGGGCCGGGATGGTCGCCAGGCTCAGGGCGAAGACCACCAGCCCGAAGACGATGGCGGCCAGCACGACCCCTACCAGCGAGATGATCCCGGCGCCACTGCCGAGCATTGCGCCCACCAGATGGTGCAGCTGCCCCATCATGTCGAGTTCGCCGATGTTGAGGACCGCGATCCACATCCACACGAAACTGGCCCAGATCACGAACAGCACGGCCAGGAGCGCGGCAAAGCCCCAGATCGATCCGCCCAGGGCGCCCAGCCAGCCGAGGCCGGCACCGCCCGGCTGGCCGCGCTCCTTCTGCAGGGCCAGGTAGTTCACGCCCACCGCGAGTACAGGCCCCAGCAGCAGGATGCCGGCAAGGAAGGAAAAGGCCATCCACGGCTGGTTCCACGACAGGCCCAACAGGACCAGGCTGGCCAGCGCAATCACCAGGCCGTGTACGAGGGCCACCGGCGTCTTCCAGAGGTCGCGCCAGCCCTTGCCGAGCCAGGTGCCGAGGTCCTCGGGCGCGACTTCGCGGATCGCGGGCGAGTCGGTTTCGGGCGTATGTTCGGGGTGGGTCTCGCCCAGATCCTCGGGGTAGGCCCGCTGCACAACGGGGATTTCGTCCTTCTCGTGCATGTCCTTCCTCCTTGGAACGTCAGGTTCAACGTTTCCGGTTGCTTTACCCAGTGAGGCAGTCCGGGCCGGGGGCATGTTCCTGAATTGACGTGACGCGGTTCACAGGCCGCCGGTGATCCGGGTGTCCCTCCGGATCTCTGCCCTGCGCCGCGCGAGGCTGCGGGGCGCTGTTTCCCTTGGAGGGGGTGGGGGGCGCTGGTATTCTGCGCAGTTCTTTGTTTTCGGCGATCAGGACAGGTGAGGCGCATGCAGGAGCACTATTCCCCCGAGGCGGTCGAGGCGCAGGCACAGCGCCAGTGGGAGGAGGCTGACTGCTTCCGCGCGCGCGAGGACGCCGCCGGCGAGCCGTTCTACTGCCTGTCCATGTTCCCCTACCCCTCGGGCAAGCTGCACATGGGGCATGTGCGCAACTACACCATCGGTGACGTGATCGCGCGCTTCCAGCGCATGCAGGGCAAAAGCGTGCTGCAGCCGATGGGCTGGGATGCCTTCGGCCTGCCGGCGGAAAACGCGGCGATGCAGAACCATGTCCCGCCGGCCGCCTGGACGCGCCAGAACATCGAGCAGATGCGCACCCAGCTCAAGCGCCTGGGCTTTGCCTACGACTGGTCGCGCGAGTTCGCGACCTGCGATGCCGACTACTACCGCTGGGAACAGTGGCTGTTCGTGCGCCTGCTGAAGAAGGGCCTGGTCTATCGCAAGAAGGCGACCGTGAACTGGGACCCGGTGGACCAGACCGTACTCGCCAACGAGCAGGTGATCGAAGGCCGTGGCTGGCGCTCCGGCGCGCTGGTCGAGCGCCGCGAGATGCCGCAGTGGTTCCTGCGCATCACCGACTACGCCGACGAGCTGCTGGAGGCCCTGGACGACCTCAACGGCTGGCCGGACCAGGTGCGCACCATGCAGCGCAACTGGATCGGGCGTTCCGAGGGCGTGGAGTTGGAGTTCGCGGTGGATGGCGGCGAACCGCTGACCGTCTATACCACGCGTCCGGACACCCTGTTCGGCGTCTCCTACATGGCGCTGGCCCCGGAACACCCGCGGGTGCAGGCGCTGGCGGAACATGATGCCGAACTGGCTGCGTTCGTCGCTGACTGCGCGCAGGGCGGGGTGGCCGAGGCCGATCTGGCGACCATGGAGAAGAAGGGTCGGTCGCTGGGCTTTACCGCCCGCCATCCGCTGACTGGTGCGGAGGTCCCGGTCTGGGTCGCCAACTTCGTGTTGATGGAATACGGCACCGGCGCGGTGATGGCGGTGCCGGCACACGACGAACGCGACCACGAGTTCGCGACGAAATACGACCTGCCGATCCGGCAGGTGATCGCCCCGGCCGACGGTGCCGAGTGCGACGTACAGGCCGCGGCCTTCACCGATCCCGGTGTGCTGGTGAACTCCGGCGACTTCGACGGGCAGGCCTCCGAGGCGGCCAAGGCCGCGATCGCCGAACACCTGGAGCAGGCCGGGCTGGGCCGGCGCCGGCGCAACTACCGCCTGCGCGACTGGGGCATCTCGCGCCAGCGCTACTGGGGCTGCCCGATCCCGGTGATCCACTGCGACGACTGCGGGGCGGTGCCGGTGCCGGAGGCGGACCTGCCGGTGCGCCTGCCGGAGGACGTGATCCCGGACGGCGCCGGCTCGCCGCTGGCGCGCATGCCCGAGTTCTTCGAGGCAACCTGCCCGGAATGCGGCAAGCCGGCACGGCGCGAGACCGATACCTTCGACACCTTCTTCGAATCCAGCTGGTACTTCGCCCGCTACGCCTGCGCCGACAACGACACCGCGATGCTGGACACGCGCGCCGACCACTGGCTGCCGGTGGACCAGTACGTGGGCGGCATCGAGCATGCGGTGCTGCATCTGCTGTATGCGCGCTTCTTCCACAAGCTGCTGCGCGACGAGGGCCTGGTGGCCTCCGACGAGCCGTTCACCCGGCTGCTGACCCAGGGGATGGTGATCGCGCCGACCTTCTACCGCGAGCGCGGTGACGGCGGGAAGGACTGGATCAACCCGGCCGATGTCGAGCTGGAACGCGCGGAGGACGGCTCGGTGAAGGCCGCACGCCACCGCGAGGACGGCCAGCCGGTGGTCGTGGGCGGCATGGAGAAGATGTCCAAGTCGAAGAACAACGGCGTGGACCCGCAGGCGCTGATCGAGCGCTTCGGCGCCGACACCGCGCGGCTGTTCACCATGTTCGCCGCGCCGCCGGACCTGTCGCTGGAGTGGTCCGACTCCGGCGTCGAGGGCGCGCAGCGCTTCATCAAGCGCCTGTGGCGGGCGGTGCACGAGCACGTGAATGGTGATGCCCCGGGTGCGCTGGATGTGGACGCGCTGGACGACGCTGGGCGCGAGCTGCGGCGCAAGCTGCACGACACCATCGCCAAGGTCACCGACGACATCGGCCGGCGCCAGACCTTCAACACGGCGGTGGCCGCGAACATGGAGCTGCTGAACGACCTCGGCAAATTCCCGAAGGATGGTGCGCAGGCCGCGGCCGTGCGCCAGGAGGCCCTGGAAGGCATCGTGCGCATGCTGGCGCCGATCATCCCGCACGTGACCGAGACCCTGTGGCGCGCGCTGGGCCATGACGAGCTGGTCGCGACCACCGCCTGGCCGACGGTCGACGAGGCCGCGCGCCAGGCCGCACAGGAGACCCTGGCGGTGCAGGTGAACGGCAAGCGCCGCGCCGAGATCGCGGTCCCGGCCGGCGCTGACAAGGACGCCATCGAGAGTGTTGCCCGCAACGACGAGAACGTACAGCGCCATCTCGAGGGCCACCATGTGGTCAAGGTGATCGTGGTCCCGGGCCGGCTGGTCAACTTCGTGGTGAAGCCGCAATGACCGCCCTGCTGCGCGCCGCGCTGGTCCTGGTGCTGGTGGCTGCACTGGCCGCCTGCGGTTTCCAGCTGCGCGGCAGTGGCGAGTGGCCGGAGGCGCTGCAGCCGGTCCAGATCACCGGGATCAATGCGCGTGATTCGCTGTACCGCGAGCTGGCCGTGACCCTGGGCTCCGCCGGCGTGGAGATCGTCAACCAGCGCCCCGAGGGGCAGGGCGCGATCCTCGAGATCCGCTCGGTCAACGACCAGCGTCGCACCCTGTCGGTGACCGAGGCGGCGCGGGTGTCCGAGTACGAGTTGATCCGCACGGTCGAGGTCCGCCTGCGCCCGGTCGACGGCGAAGCAGTGGACCTGGGGCCGCTGCGCGCCTCGCGCATCTACCTGTTCGACGGGACCGCCGTGCTCAGCCGTGGCGAGCGCGAGGCCACGCTGCGCGAGGCGATGGACCGCGACATCGTGGGTCAGCTGCAGCGCCGGATCGCGGCACTGACCGAGCCGGACGGCCGCCTGCGCGAACCGGCGGAGGAGCCGGCCCCGTAATGGCGCTGGATATCGCCCGCCTGGAGCAGGATCTCGCCCGCGGGCTGGCGCCGATCTACCTGCTGCTGGCCGAGGAGCCGCTGCAGGCGATCGAGGCGGCCGACGCGATCCGCGCGGCCGCCCGCGAGCAGGGCTTCCTCGAGCGCACGGTGCTGGACCTGACCGCACAGTCCGACTGGGGGCCGTTCGAGGCCGCGATCCGCGACCGCTCGCTGTTTGCCGAGCGCACGGTGCTGGACCTGCGCCTGGCCACCGGCAAGCCGGGCAAGACCGGTGGCGACCACCTGAAGGCCTACGCCGGCGATCCGCAGGACGATCTGGTGCTGTTGCTCCAGTTGCCGCGTCCGGACCGCGATATGCGCCGGGCGGCCTGGTTCAAGGCCCTGGAAAACCGCGCGGTGGTGATCCACGCGCGGCCGGTGCCGCCGGCCCAGCTGGGGAGCTGGATCCGCGCGCGCCTGCAGAAGAACGGGCTGCGCATCACCGACCCGGCGCTGGCGCTGCTGGTCGCGCGGGTGGAGGGCAACCTGCTCGCCGCGCGCCAGGAGATCGAGAAGCTGGCGCTGGCCGGCGTGACCGAGATCGACGAGGCGGTGCTGGCGGAGGCCACCACCGACGCCGCGCGTTTCGAGCTGTTCGCCCTGGCCCCGACCGCGCTGCGCGGCGATGTCCGCCATGCCCTGCGCATGCTGGAGGGCTTGCTGGAGGAGGGCCAGGCGGAGCCGCTGATCCTGTGGGCGCTGGCGCGCGAATGCCGGCTGCTGGTGCAGGCGATGGAGCGCAAGGCCGCCGGCGCGCCCGACAAGGAGGCCTTCCAGGGCAGCTTCGGCGATGGCCAGAAGGCCCTGCGCCAGGCCATGTCGCGGTTGAGCCTGACGCAGGCGCGGGGCCTGCTGGCCGAGGCCGCGCGTGTGGATCGCGTGATCAAGGGTCAGGAAAACGGCAATGCCCGGCAGGGGTTGCTAGACTTGGTGGCCCGTATGGCGGGGCGCCCGCTGACCGTGGCCGAACCCGCCCTGAACCCGGAACGAGTCTGACCGCATGAACGCTGCCGTGAACCCCACCGAATCCGTAGCCGACGATGTGATCGCCCAGGTCGAGGCGCTGGGCCGTGCCGCGCGCGTGGCCTCGCGGCGCATGGCCGAGGCCGAGCCGGGCGCGAAGAACGCGGCCCTGCACGCGATCGCCGAGGGCATCGCCGCGCGCCGTGCCGAGCTGGCGGAGGCCAACAGCCGCGACCTGGAGGCCGGGCGCGAGCGCGGCCTGGACGCCGCGATGCTGGACCGCCTGGCGCTGACCGATGCCCGCATCGACACCATGATCGAGGGCTGCCGCCAGGTGGCGGGCCTGCCCGATCCGGTGGGCACCATCTCCGACATGGCCTATCAGCCAAGCGGCATTCAGGTCGGCCAGATGCGCGTGCCGCTGGGCGTGATCGGCATCATCTACGAGTCGCGCCCGAACGTGACCATCGACGCCGCCGCGCTGTGCCTGAAGTCCGGCAACGCCGCGATCCTGCGCGGCGGCTCCGAGGCCCTGCACTCCAACCAGGCGCTGGCCGCGATCATCCAGGCCGGGCTGGAGCAGGCCGGGCTGCCGCGCGAGGCGGTGCAGGTGGTGCCGACCACCGACCGCGCGGCGGTGGGCGCGCTGCTGCGCATGCCGCAGTACGTGGACGTGATCGTGCCGCGCGGTGGCAAGGGCCTGATCGAACGCGTCAGCAACGAGTCGCAGATCCCGGTGATCAAGCACCTGGACGGCGTCTGCCACGTGTACGTGGACGGCGGGGCCGATCTCGACAAGGCGCTGGCGGTCGCGGTGAACGCCAAGACCCAGCGCTATGGCACCTGCAACACCATGGAGACGCTGCTGGTGCACGCGGATCAGGCCGAGGCCTTCCTGCCGCGCCTGGCGACGGCCCTGGCGGAACATCAGGTGAGCCTGCGTGGCTGCGCGCGTACCCGGGCCATCCTCGCGAATGCCGGGACGGATATCGCCGAGGCGACCGAGGACGACTGGGTGGCCGAGTACCTGGGACCGATCCTCGCGATCCGCGTGGTTGACGACCTGGACGCGGCGATCGACCACATCAACACTTATGGTTCGCACCATACCGACAGCATCGTGACCGAGGACTACACCCGGGCCCGGCGCTTCCTGCGCGCGGTGGACTCCAGCTCGGTGATGGTGAACGCCTCCACCCGTTTCGCCGATGGCTTCGAATACGGTCTGGGCGCGGAGATCGGCATCTCCACCGACAAGCTGCACGCGCGCGGCCCGGTGGGCCTGCATGGGCTGACGACCCTCAAGTATGTGGTGTTCGGCGACGGTCATGTGCGTAGCTAAGAAAGACGCGCGATTGGATCAGCGTCTCCCTGGGGCACGCCCGGCGTGATCGGGATCCTCGGCGGCACCTTCGATCCGATCCACTTCGGGCATCTGCGTCCGGCGCTGGAGATCCAGCAGCATCTGGGCCTGGAACGGGTACACTTCATCCCCTGCCACGTGCCGCCGCATCGCGCGAGCCCGGGCACCGGCAGCGACGACCGGCTGGCGATGGTGGAGAGTGCCATCGCGGACGTGCCGGGGTTTGTGGCCGATCGCCGTGAACTGGATCGCGAAGGGCCGTCCTACACCGTCGACACCCTGCTCAGCTTCCGCGAGGAGCTGGGGCCGGAGGCACCGCTGGTGCTGATCATGGGCATGGACGCCTTCGCCGGCCTGCCGTCGTGGAACCGCTGGAAGCAGATCTTCGATCTGGCGCATATCGTGGTCTCGCATCGTCCCGGCAGCCCGGCCTCGCAGGATCTGGGGGGCTGGCTGGGTAATGCCGCAACCCGCGACCCGGCGGTGCTGCGCAATGCCCCGGGCGGGCGGGTCTATTTCCAGCCGGTGACCCAGCTCGATATCTCCGCCACCGCGATCCGGGATGAACTGCAGGCCGGGCGCAGCCCGCGCTTCCTGCTCCCCGGCGCCGTCAATCGCTACATCCACGACCGCGGCCTGTACCGGGCCGTGTCGAACCGCAATCACGGGATATGACCGACAGCATGAACAGTGAACAACTCCTGGAGCTGGTGACCACCGCTCTGGACGACATGAAGGCCCAGAACATCCGCAGCATCGACGTGCGCGGCAAGACCACGCTGGCGGACTACATGGTGATCGCCTCCGGGACCTCCGGGCGTCACGTGCAGTCCACCGCGGAGTCGGTGGCAATGAAGGCCAAGGAGGCCGGCATCCAGCCGCTGGGGGTCGAGGGCCAGGAGAGCCAGGAGTGGGTGCTGGTGGACCTGAACGACGTGATCGTCCACGTGATGCTCCCGGAGACCCGCGACTTCTACAACCTGGAAAAGCTCTGGCTGGCCGAGGAGGCCGCGGATACCGAAAAGGCCGCGCCCGAGGACCCCAGCCTGGAGCGCGTCCGCCGCCTGCGCGGCTGACCGGGGCGCGCCGCCATGCGCCTGGACCTGATTGCGATCGGCAAGCGCATGCCCGACTGGGTGGCGGCCGGGTTCGACGAGTACGCCGGTCGTCTGCCGCGCGAGCTGAACCTGAACCTGCAGGCCCTGGCCGGCCCCTCCGGGGCCAAGTCCATGGATACGGCCACGCTGCTGCGGCGCGAGGGCGAGATCCTGCTGAAGGCCATCCCCGAGGGCGCCCGCGTGATCCTGCTGGACGAGCGCGGCAAGGGCGTGGACACCAGGGGCGTCGCGCGGCGCCTGGAGGACTGGCAGCAGGACGGGCGCGATGTCGCGCTGGTGATCGGCGGGGCCGCGGGGCTGGATGAGGCCGTGCGCACCCGTGCAGAATGGGCCTGGTCGCTGTCGCCGCTGACCTTCCCGCACATGCTGGTGCGGGTGCTGGTCGCCGAGCAGCTCTACCGCGCCTGGTCGCTGCTGAACAACCACCCCTACCACCGCGCGTGACGCCCGTGGCTCATCCGCTGCTGCTGGCCTCCGCATCCCCGCGCCGCCGCGAACTGCTGGAGCAGATCCAGCTCGCCTACGAGGTGGCCCCGATGGACGTGGACGAGACCCCGTTACCGGGCGAGTCCCCAGAGGCGCTGGTCGAACGCCTCGCCATCGCCAAGGCCAAGGCGGCCATCGCGTGCGGCATCCCGGGGCAGTGGGTGCTGGCCGCGGATACCGTCGTCGCGGTGGGCGACGAGGCCCTGGGAAAGCCCGCGGATTGCGCCGATGCCGATGCCATGCTGCAACGCCTTTCCGGCGGGGAGCACCGGGTGGTATCCGGCATGGCGCTGGGCCGGCCCGCTGCATCCATGCGGGCGCGTACCGTGACGACCCGCGTGCGCATGCGGCCGCTGACGTCATCCGACATCGCGGCCTACTGGGCGACCGGCGAGCCGCGTGGCAAGGCCGGCGCCTATGCCATCCAGGGGCGCGGTGCCGCCTTTGTCGAATGGATCGAGGGGTCCTACACCAATGTGGTCGGTCTGCCCCTGTTCGAGCTGGAGGCCTGGCTGCGCGAGATCCCCGACCCGCCGCCGCGTGTCTGAACCGCCCCCGTCAGCGCCCCTTTACTGGATGTTGTGGTGCTCCAGCGGGTAGCCGCGTTCCTTGAAGTAGCGGTAGCGGGCGCGGCCCGCCTCGCGTTCCGATTCCTCGCCGCCGACGATATCCGCGACCCGCTCGAAGCGCCCGCAGTACTCCGGCACCTCCGCCGCCAGGTTGATCAGCACGTCGCAGCGATCCGACGGGGCATGGGCTTCGTGCAGGGAGACCGGGACGTCCGCATCGCGCACGTCGGTGCTGTGCGGCAGGAACGCGGTGTCCTCGAAGGTCCACAGCCACTCGTCCAGCGTGCGTGTCAGCTCCGGCGAGCCGGTGTGGATGTGCACGCGATGGCCCTGGCCGCTGGCCTTTTTCGCCAAGCGGCAGGTGAAGCGCAGGCGCGCCTCCGGGGCCGGGTCCTGCAGCAGGTAGAAGCTGACGTGGGTCATCCGCGCCCGACCCGGATCAGGCCTGGTCGAGCAGGTAGCGCATCAGCATCGGTACCGGGCGGCCGGTCGCGCCCTTCTCCTTGCCGCTCTTCCAGGCCACGCCGGCGATGTCGACATGCGCCCAGGTGTAGTCCTCGGTATAGCGCGACAGGAAGCAGGCGGCGGTGATGGTGCCGGCCGGGCGCCCGCCGATGTTGGCCATGTCGGCGAAATTGCTCTTCAGCTGTTCCTGGTACTCCGGCCACAGGGGGAGCTGCCAGCCGCGATCGCCGGTCTCCTCGCCGGCGGCCAGCAGGCGTTTGATCAAGGGTTCCTTGTTGCCCAGGATCGCCGCACCCTGGTGACCCAGGGCGATGATGCAGGCCCCGGTCAGGGTGGCGATGTCGATCACCACCTTCGGCTTGTAGCGCTCCACCCAGGTCAGGGCGTCGGCCAGCACCAGGCGGCCCTCGGCGTCGGTATTCAGGATCTCGACGGTCTGTCCGGACAGGGTGGTGACGATGTCGCCCGGGCGGGTCGCGCGGCCGTCGGGCATGTTCTCGGCACTGGTGACCACGCCGACCACGTTGACCGGCAGCCCCAGCTCGCAGCAGGCCTCGATCACCCCGAACACGCTGGCCGCGCCGCACATGTCGTACTTCATCTCGTCCATCTCGGCGCCGGGCTTCAGCGAGATGCCGCCGGTGTCGAAGGTGATGCCCTTGCCGACCAGCACCACCGGGGCGGCGCCCTTCTTGCCCCCGGAGTACTCCATCGCGATCAGGCGCGGCGGGCGCTCGGAACCCCTGCCTACCGCCAGGATGGCACCGGCGCCGAGCTTCTCCAGGTCCTTCTCGTCCAGCACCGTGGCCTTCAGCGACTTGTACTGTTTCGCCATCTCGCGCGCGGTGTCGGCCAGGCTCTCCGGGTAGCAGACATTCGGCGGGGTGTTGCCCAGGTCCTTCGCGCGGTTCACGCCGGTGGCGATCGCCGCGGCCTCGGTGCAGGCCTGCTTCGCGGCCTCGGCGTCCTTGCGTTCCACGCACAGCTGGATCTTGTCCAGCTTCACCGGGGTGGTCTTCTCCTTGCCCTTGAACGGGGTGAAGCGGTAGGCGGCCTCCGAGATCGCCGCGACCAGGGTGTGCACCACCCAGGCGATGTCCTTGCCGCGCGGCTGGAAGTCCGCGACCGCGATCGCGGCGCTGGTGGCCGGGCGCTCGACCAGTGCGGCGGCCAGGGCCTGCGCCGCCTTGCGCGCGGCGCGGGCGTCGAAGTCCTTCTTCGCCCCCAGGCCGATCAGGAGTGCGCTACCCTTCCCCTGATTGCCTGGGCTGCCACCGCCGGGCAGCAACAGCCGGCTGCCGGCCTCGCCATCCATCTCGCCGGCCTTCAGCAGTGCCGCGATCTCGCCGTCGCGCGCGGCATCCAGGGCACTGGCGCCCGCGGCCGGATTGCGCTTGTGATTGATGCCGGCGGCGCGGATGCCGGCGCGGGGTTTGTCGAGGGTCGAAGTGGTGACGGAGAATTGCATGAATGCCTCCCGAAAATGAGTTCCATCATGGTACCAGCGCCACGCGGCGACCGACCACGCGCCGCGCGGGCCGCGGGGTAATGCGCGCATGATTCTGCGCCGTGCCGAACGCTTCATCGCCCGCGAGCTGCTGGTCACCCAGACCGCGGTCACCATCGTCCTGCTGCTGGTCATCATCGGCGGCGTGCTGGCGCGGGTGCTGCGGGACGTCGCCGAGGGCACGATCCCGGTCGATTTTCTGCCGCCGCTGGTGGCCTTCGGTGCCTTCAAGGGCATTGTCTTCCTCTGGCCGGTGGCGCTGTTTCTGGCCTTCATGCTGGTGCTGGGCCGGTTGCAGCGCGACAGCGAACTGGTCGCGCTGCAGGCCAGCGGCATGTCCTTCGCCGCGCTTTATCGCGCGCTTTTGTGGGTGGCCGTGCCCGCGACGCTGCTGCTGCTGGTGCTGATGATGCTGGTGGTGCCGCGTACCGAGGCCCAGATCGATCAGTTCCGCGACCTGGCCGAGCAGCGCTCCGACCTGGTCGGGATTACCCCCGGGCGTTTCCTGCGCTCGCGGGTGGGCGAGCAGGTCTTCTTCGCCGAGCGCCTGAGCGAAGACCGCGAGGCGCTGCTGGAGGTGTTCATCTACCGGGAGGTGGAGGGCGAGGCGCAGGTGACCGTGGCCGAGCGCGCGATCCCCGATCCCGGGGCGGAGGGCAGCGGCTTCCTGATCCTCGAGAACGGCTACCGCCACGTCGGTGTGCCGGGCGAAAGCAGCTTCCGCATGCTCGAGTTCGAGCGCCTGCGGACCCAGATCACCGAACCGGACGCCGGGGCGGGGCGCCGCTCGCTGAACGCGATGTCGACGCTGGATCTCTGGGAGGAGCGGCATCGCCCCGACCACCGCGCGGAGCTGGAATGGCGCCTCGCCATGCCGCTGTCGATCCTGGTGCTGAGCCTGATCGCGCTGCCGCTGGCGCAGGTGCCGCCGCGCACCGGCCGTTATGCGCGTATCCCGGCGGCGATCGGCGTCTACGTGCTGTATGCCAACCTGTTGATCCTGGGGCAGGGCCAGCTGGCGGACGGGCGCACGCCGCTGGCCCTGGGCCTGTGGTGGACGCACGGCTCGATGCTGGTGCTTTGGCTGGTGCTCGCCTGGCGCAAGGGCATGCTGGGCCTCGGCCGGGCCATGGAGCGTGACGAGGTGACGCCATGACGACGGTGCTGGGGCGCTACATCATGCGCCAGGTCCTGATCGGGACCGCGCTGGCCGTGGTCCTGCTGGTGGCGCTGGATGCGGTGTTCGCGCTGATCGACGAGCTGCGCGACACCGGGCGAGGCAACTACGGGCTGACCGAGGCGCTTTTGTACGTGGCGCTGACCCTGCCGCGGCGGATGTACGACATGCTGCCGTCGGCGGCGTTGCTGGGTGGTCTGTTGTGGCTGGGCAATCTGGCCGCGAACAGCGAGCTGACCGCGATGCGCGCGGCCGGGATGACACTGGGCCGCTTTATCGGCTGGGTGATGCAGGCCGGCCTGGTCGTCGTGGTGGCGATGGTGGTGGTGGGCGAGTTCTTCGCCCCGGCCGCCGAGAGCCGGGCGCAGAACCTGAAGGCGACGGCCTTCGACGAACAGCTGAGCGTGAGCCCGATCGGGCTGTGGGCACGCGATGGCCGGCGCATGGTGCAGGCGGATACCGTGTTGCCGGGCAATCGGCTGATCGGGGTGCGCATCATCGAGGTGGACGCGAATCGCGAGCCGCGCGAGATCACGCGCGCCCAGAGCGCACAGTACGAGGGCGGGGCCTGGCGGCTGCAGGACGTAAAACGCTCAAGGCTGTCGCTGGAACGTGTCGAGTCGGAGCGTCTGGAGACCGAAACCATCGAGCGGCTGATCGCGCCGGAATACTTCGACGTGCTGGTGGTCGAGCCGGGCCAGATGGCGGCGCAGAACCTGGCGCGCTATATCGGCTACCTGCAGGAGAATCGCCTGGACTCGGCCCCCTATGAGGTCGCGTTCTGGCAACGCCTGACCCTGCCGGCCAGCACCTTCGTGATGCTGCTGCTGGCCATCCCGTTCCTGTTCGGTTCCCAGCGCGAGGGCGGGGCCGGCCGGCGGTTGTTCATCGGCATCGCGATCGGCGTGTCCTTCGCAATCGTGATGCGCGCGATGACCCACCTGGGGCTGGTCTACAACCTGCCGCCCTTCGTCGCCGCCAGCCTGCCGGTCGTGCTGTTCCTGATCCTGGCACTGGTGGCGCTGTATCGAATGGGGCGCCAGACATGATGGCCTGGCTGCGCGCGGGCTTCCTGCTGGGGCTGGTCGCCATGCTGGTGGCCTGCGGGAGCGGCGTCCCGGGCGACTTCGATCCGCTCCCGCGCCAGGCGACCGTACTGGCCTTCGGCGACAGTGTGACCCACGGGACCGGGGCCGGAGCGGGCGAGGACTACCCGGCGCGCCTGGCGGCGATCACCGGCTGGACGATCGTCAACGACGGGGTGCCCGGGGATCGCGCCAGCAGCGCCCGCGAGCGTCTCGCCCCGAGCCTGCGCGCGCACGAGCCCGATCTGGTGCTGATCTGGCTGGGTGGCAACGATTTCCTGCGCCAGCGCGACCCGGCCGCGGTGCGCGAGGATCTGCGTGTACTGGTGGAGATCGTTCGCGACCATGGAGCCCAGCCCCTGCTGCTGGGGGTGCCGCGGGCCTCCGCCCTGGGCGCGGCCACGGGCCACCTGCGGGACGACCCGATCTACCGCGAGCTGGCGCACGAGGAACAGGTGCCCCTGATCGAGGGCGTGCTCTCCGGGGTGCTGTCCGAGAGCGATCTGCGCGCGGACCCGGTCCATCCCAATGCCCGCGGCTACCGCCGCATCGCCACCGAGATCGCCGAGGCCCTGGACGACCTCGGCCTCTGGCTCGCCCCCTGATGGTTGTGCACCACGAAGCGCACGAAGGCACGAAGAAGGGCCAGGTCAAAAGCGATTGAACCACAGAGAGCACGGAGGGCACGGAGAAAATCGGTGTTTGTTTGGCGGCGGGCAGTGTGCCGACGTGCGCAACAGATCGCATCAAGCCTGCGGACCGACCACCCCCGGTAGATTTCGCGTGGCTCGACCCGTCCCGGCGAGGTTCGATCCGAAAGCCTTTCGGTTTTCTCCGTGTCCTCTGTGTTCTCCGTGGTGAATCCGCCCTTTGCCCTTCTTCGTGCCTTCGTGTGCTTCGTGGTGAAACAAACAACCGGATCGAGGTCAGGTCTTGCGGTTCTGTTTCCAGCGGGGTTTGGCGAGGCCGGGGATGCGCACCAGTTCGGTGCCGGTGAGCCAGTCGTGCAGCATCCAGCGCCGCGGGTGGAACTGCGACAGGCCGATCGCGAACAGCGCCGCCGCGGTAACCACGGTAACGGCGACCGCGCCGTATTCGCGCACCGCCCAGATGGCCATCAGGATCACCAGCCACTGGGCGACCGCAACCAGATAGCGCAGCGTCGCCTGCCAGGCATTGACGGCGTGCCCGCCCTCGGTGCGCAGCTGGATGTTCCAGGCCTGCATGCCGAGCGTCTGCCCGGTGCGCGTCCAGAACCAGTAGAAGAACCCCCAGGCCACGATCAGGTTGAGCACGAAATGGGCGCGGGGCGAGTACAGCCCGGTGGTGTTGCCGAGGATGACCACCAGCAGGCCGAGGACCATCCAGATCGCCACCAGCAGCAGGGCGTCGTAGACGATGGCGGCCAGGCGGCGCAGCAGGCTGGAGGGCTGGCCGTCGATGGACGAGGCGGCGGTTTCGGTCATGGGCGTTCCGGGTGGTTCTGGATTTGGCCGCGGGTGCGGAGTGGGCGTAGTCTTGCCGCATGGAGCGACGCTTTCAACGTATCCCCCTGGAATTTCCGGCTACCCTGCTCACCGATGGCGGGGGCGGCCCGGTCCGGGTGGAGGATATCTCCCTGAAGGGCGTGCTGCTGGAGGGCGCGGATCTTCCCGCGATGGCCGATGGCGACGAGGTCAGTGTCGACATCCCGCTCAGCGAGGAGGCGCGGATCACCTTCGAGGGCCGGGTGCGCTGGCACGAGGGCCTGTGGCTGGGCGTGGAGATCGAGGCCATGCCGCTGGAATCCGCCTCCCACCTGCGCCGTCTGGTCGAGCTCAACCTCGGTGACGAGGCCCTGCTGGAGCGCGAATTCGCCGCGCTGATCCAGGCCGACTGACTCGGCCTCAGGGGGTCGGAAAGATCTCTCGGAACGGCAGGACCTCCACCCAGTCACCCGCACGGGCCCCGGCGGATTCGCGTGGCAGGACGACGTAGGCGTTGGCCTCGCTCATCGCGCGCAACTGATGTGAACCCTGGCCGCCGGCGGCGCGCACCACCCAGCCGCGTTCGTCGGTCTCCAGCACCGCGCGCTGGAAATCCTTGCGCCCGGGGGTCTTGTGGAGGTCTTCCAGCAGGCGTGCGTTCAGGGTCTGCGGTGCGGTCGCTGCGCGCCCGGCCAGCTGCTGCAGGGCCGGGCGCACCAGCAGGGCGAAGGTGGTCATTACGGCCACCGGATTGCCCGGCAGACCGAAGAAGTGGGCCTGGCCGAAATGCCCGAAGGCCAGGGGGCGCCCGGGCTTGATGGCCAGCTTCCAGAAGCCGACCTGGCCGGAGGCCTGCAGCACGCGGGTCACATGGTCGGCATCGCCGACCGAGACCCCCCCGGTGGTGATGATCACGTCGGCCGTTGCCCCGGCACGCGTCAGGGCCTCGCGTACCGCATCCTCGGTGTCGCGGATCACGCCGTAGTCCTGCACCTCGACCGGGTAGGCCGCGAGCAGCGCCCTCAGGGTGTGGCGGTTGCTGTCATGGATCTGCCCCGGGCCCAGTGGCTGATCCACGGGCACCAGTTCGTCCCCGGTCGAGAAGAAGGCCACGCGCGGCCGGCGCAGTACCTTCACCCGGGCAATGCCCTGGCTCGCCAGCACCCCGATCTCGGCGGCGCCCAGGGTTGTCCCGGCGGCATACAGCGGGGTCCCGGCGGCGGTGTCGCCACCCGGGCCGCGGATGTTGTGGCCCGTGGCGAGGTCGCCGTTGTGCAGAAGGATGGTGGCGTCGTCCCGTTCCACCTGCTCCTGCATCACGACCAGTTCGGCCCCGTCCGGGACCACCGCGCCAGTCAGGATGCGCACGCACTGGCCCGGTTGCAGTTCGCCATCCCAGGGGTGCCCGGCCGCCGAGGTGCCCATCAGCGCCAGGCGCGCACCCTTGGCGGCGTCCGTCGCGCGCAGGGCGTAGCCATCCATCGCGGAGACCGCGGCCGGCGGCACGTCGATGCGCGCGGCCAGGGGTTCCGCCAGGGTCCGCCCGAGGGCCTGCTCCAGCGCCACTGTCTCCTGTTCCTCGAGGCTCTGGCAGGCTTCCAGGATCGCGGTACGGGCCTGTTCCAGGGTCTTGGCGTTGGGATCGAACTCGTCGCAGCCGGGGGCAGCCTCGGGCATGGGGGTCTCCGGGTCAGGGGTGGATGTCCAGGTAGTCGATGACGAAGGCCGCCACTGCGTCGGGGTCATTCACCGGCAGCAGCGGGCCGTCGAAGTCCAGTGTGGCGGCATCGGTGGCGACCGCGACCACGCCGGGGATCTCGCGGTACAGCGGGGCCTTGCCCACCGACGGTCGATGCACCTCGATCTTGGGCAGGTCCCATTGCTTGAAACCCTCGACCAGGATCAGGTCGGAGCGGCGCGGGTCCAGGCGCGCGCAGAGCATGTCCAGGTCCGGCACGCGGCCATCGTCGGTCTCCGGGGTCTCCACCATCAGGGCGTAGCGCCGACCGGAGGCCACCAGCATCTGGTCGGCGCCGGCATGGCGCAGCTCATGGCTGTCCTTGCCCGGCTTGTCCACGTCGAACTCGTGGTGGGCATGCTTGATCATCGCCGGACGCAGGCCGCGGGCTCGCAGGGCCGGGATCACGCCCTTCAGCAGAGTGGTCTTGCCGCTGCCGCTCCAGGCGGCGAAGCCGATGCGCGGGAGGTTGGAGGTGGACTGGATCATGGTGGCCTGCCTGCGTTAAGCGCGTCCGAGTATAGCGAGATCCGGCCGGGGCGCGAGGGGCGTTCAGCCCATCAGGTCCCCGGGGGTGTTGATGTTGGCGAATGCCTCCGGCTGATCGGAGAAGTCCACCGTGATCGCGCCGATCTCGTGAAACCAGCGTCCCACCGCCAGCGAACCATGCGCGAGATCCGCTTGCAGGCGCGGCGCCACCGTCGGCCCGAGGAGGGCAAACAGCGGCTGCAGGCGGTTGCCGTCGTGGGCAATGGCGGCCGGCGCCGGGTGGGCCTCCAGGGCCTGGCGCAGGCGGTACTCCAGGTCCAGGGGCAGCGCGGGTGCGTCCACCGGCGCGCACAGGATCGCGTGGTCGGGGAAGGCCGCGAAGGCCGCGGCGATCCCGGCCAGCGGGCCGCGATAATCGGCGTGGGAATCGGTCAGGACGGGAAACCCCAGCGCTTGATAACGGTCGATATCAGTATTGCTGCTGATGGCCAGGCGCGGCGCCTGGGGGCGCAGGCGCGCGATGGCGTGTTCGATCAGGGGGCGGCCCCGATACTCGACCCAGCCCTTGTTGCGCCCGCCCATGCGCCGGCCCTGACCGCCGGCCAGGATCACGGCGGCGAGATTCTCGGGCGGGGTCTGCTTTGCCTGCGGGTCCATGCGGGTCCATGCGGGTCCATGCGGGTCTGAGGGTTCGGCGCTGGTCCGGCCTTTGGTTTATCGTGGTGGGCGAGTCGGCTGTCGCGTGTGCGCACGCAGTGTACGACGAATCCACCCTGACGGGAGAGGAAGCCCATGCGGGTTTCATTTGGACGCAAGGCAGGAGCGGGCGGAGGGCGCCGCTGGCGCCACCTGCTGTGGCTGACCCTCCTGGTGCTCGGGGCCGGCTGGCTGGCCGCCTCGAGCCTGGCCCAGACCGCGGATCGCCACGGCCTGTTGCTGACGGTGAATGACGCGATCGGCCCGGCCACCGGCGACTACATCCGCCGGGGGATCGAGCGGGCCGAGGCCGAGGACGCCGAGATCCTGGTCCTGATGCTGGATACCCCGGGCGGTCTGGATTCCAGCATGCGCAGCATCATCAAGAACATCCTGCAATCGGATGTGCCGGTGGTCACGTATGTCCACCCGGCGGGTTCCCGCGCGGCCAGCGCCGGCACCTACATGCTTTACGGGTCGCATGTCTCGGCCATGACCCCGGCCACCAATCTGGGATCGGCCACCCCGGTGCAGATGGGCGGCGGCGGGCTCCCGGGCATGGACCCGCCGGAGCCGGACGAGGACGCGCGCGACGATACGGAAACCGACGAGGCCAATGGCGAGGCGCGCGACGACGAAACCGACGCGGCGGATGAGCCTGCGGATGAGAATGGAGCCGCCAACGGCGAGGTCGAACCCGCCAGCGAGGAGGAACTGCTGGAGGACGACCCGGCCCCGCGCCGCGGCGGCGACGCGATGGAGCGCAAGGTGCTGGAGGACGCGGTGTCCTATATCCGCGGCCTGGCGGAACGCTACGGACGCAATGCCGACTGGGCGGAGGAGACCGTACGCGAGGGCTCTAACCTGACCGCGACCGCCGCGCTGGAGCAGAACGTCATCGACTTCGTGGCGGACAACCTGAGCGACCTGCTCGCCCAGATCGACGGGCATACCGTGCGCATGCACGACGGCGAGCGCACGCTGGCGACCGAAGGGCTGGAGATCGTGCGCATGGATCCGGACTGGCGTACCCAGTTGCTGTCCGTGATCACCAACCCAAACATCGCCTATATCCTGATGCTGCTGGGGATCTACGGCATTATCTTCGAACTGGCCAACCCGGGCGCGATCTACCCCGGCGTGATCGGTTCGATCGCGCTGATCCTGGCGTTCTTTGCGCTGCAGGTGATGCCGGTGAACTATGCGGGCCTGGCGCTGATGCTGCTGGGCATGATCTTCATGATTGCAGAGGCCTTCGTGCCCAGTTTCGGGGCGCTGGGCATAGGAGGCATCGTGGCATTCACAACCGGTTCCATCATCCTGTGGGACGACCCCAACCTGAACGTGGCCCTGCCACTGGTGATCGGCACGGCCATCGCCATCGCCATCCTGTCCGTCTGGGTGCTGGGACGGCTGTTCAGCCTGCGCGGCAAGAAGCCCGCCACCGGCTATGAAGAGATGATCGGGATGATCGGCGAGGCGCGCGAGGACTTCGATCGCAGCGGTCGGGTCTGGGTCCACAGCGAACAGTGGAACGCGGAGACCTCGGCACCGGTCCGCGAGGGACAGAAGGTGCGCGTGACCGCCATCGAAGGACTCAGGCTGCGGGTCGAACCCGTGACTGAAGAAGACACCCCGGGCACTGCCACGACCGGCTGACCGGTCGCCGCCGAGCCCATAACGCAGAAGGAGCAGGACATGAACGATCTCGGTTTCTTTGTCGTCCCGCTAGTCATCCTGGTCGCCATCATCGTGATGTCGATCAAGGTGCTGCGCGAGTACGAGCGCGGCGTCATCTTCTTCCTCGGCCGTTTTCAGTCGGTGAAGGGCCCGGGCCTGATCATCGTGATCCCGGGCATCCAGCAGATGGTGCGGATCGACCTGCGCATCATCACGCTCGACGTGCCCAGCCAGGACGTGATCTCGCAGGACAACGTGACGGTACGCGTGAACGCGGTGCTGTACTTCCGCGTGGTGGATTCCGCCAAGTCGGTGATCCAGGTGGAGGACTACTACGCCGCCACCAGCCAGCTCGCGCAGACCACGCTGCGCTCGGTGCTCGGCAAGCATGATCTGGACGAGATGCTCTCCGAGCGCGACAAGCTGAACAACGACATCCAGGAGATCCTCGATGCCCAGACCGACGCCTGGGGCATCAAGGTCACCAATGTCGAGATCAAGCATGTCGACCTGGACGACTCCATGATCCGCGCGATCGCGCGCCAGGCCGAGGCCGAGCGCGAACGCCGCGCCAAGGTCATCCACGCCGAGGGCGAACTGCAGGCGGCCGAAAAGCTGGTGCAGGCGGCGCAGCAGATGGAGGCCAGCCCCTCTTCGCTGCAACTGCGCTACATGCAGACGATGTCCGACATGTCGACCAACGGCAACGCCAACACCATCTTCTTCCCGCTGCCGCTGGAACTGACCAAGGTCTTCGAGAACCTGGCCGGCAAGTTCCGCGCGGAGAACCCGGACGCCCCGGGCAATGTCGGGAAACCTGGTGGCCAGTAACGCGTGAGCGTCGCCACGGCGGCATCTCCGGCCCTCGACCGCTTCCTGGACGAGCTCTGGGCGGTCGAGGGTCTGTCCGACCACACCCTGTCGGCCTACCGGCGCGATCTGGAGGGTCTGGCGCACTGGCTGGAACCCAGGGGGGCAAGCCTGGAATCCGCCCGTGCGGCCGATCTCCTGGGCTATGTCAGCGCCCGCATGCAGGCCGGGGCACGGCCGAAGTCCATCACCCGGGCACTGTCCAGCATCCGGCGTTTTTATCGCTATCTGGTCCACCAGGGCGAGCGCGAGGATGATCCGAGCGCCGGGATCGAGTCCCCCCGGGCCGGGCGCCCGTTGCCGGACAGCCTGTCCGAGGCCCAGGTGGAGGCCCTGCTGCGGGCCCCCGATATCGACGATGCGGTCGGGTTGCGGGATCGCGCGATGCTGGAACTGATGTATGCCACCGGACTGCGGGTCTCCGAACTGGTGGGGCTGGAGCAGTCGGAGGTGAACAGTCGGCAGGGCGTGGTGCGCATTACCGGCAAGGGCGACAAGGAACGCCTGATCCCACTGGGCGAGGAGGCGGCCCACTGGCTGGCTCGCTATCAGCGCGAGGCACGGCCGGACCTGATGGACGGTCACCCGCCCTGCGAGGCGGTGTTCGTCACCCGGCGTGGCGGCGGGCTCACGCGTCAGGCCTTCTGGTACCGCATCAAGGCTCACGCGCGCCGTGCCGGCATCGAGTCGCCGCTGTCGCCGCACACCCTGCGCCATGCATTTGCCACGCATCTGCTGGACCACGGGGCGGACCTGCGCGTGGTGCAGATGCTGCTGGGCCACAGCAGTCTGTCGACCACACAAATCTATACCCACGTCGCGCGCGCCCGCTTGCAGAGCCTGCATGCGGAACATCATCCCCGCGGCTGACGTCTATTACCGGACTCCGCCAGATGGCCCGGGGATACCCCCGCGAGGCTGGTAAACTGGCGCCGCTTTTTTGTACCGACACGAGAGAATCCATGTCCCTGAAACGCGCTCTTCCCCTTGCCGCGGCCCTGGCCGTCATCAGTACCCCGCTCATGGCCACCGAGGCCATCGAGGAATACATGGCCCGGGTCATCCCGGATACCGAGATCGACAGCATCCGCGAGACGCCGATGGAAGGTGTCTTTGAGGTCCGTTACGGCACCGATATCCTCTATGTCTCCGAGGACGGGCGCTATCTGATCCAGGGCAACATGGTCGACCTGGAGACCCGCGAAAACCTGACCCAGTCCGCGCTCAGCGGCGTGCGCGCGGACATGTTCGCCGCCATCGACGACAGCGAGCTGGTGACCTACTCGCCGAACGGAGAGACCCGGGGCGTGCTGAACATCTTCACCGATCCGAACTGCCCCTACTGCCGCGAGATCCATCAGGACCTGCCGGAGTATCTGTCGGCCGGGATCAAGGTGCGTTACCTGATGTTCCCGGTGCTGGGACGTGATTCCCCGGAGATCATGGACCGTATCTGGTGCGCGGAGGATCGCGAAGAGGCGATGGACCGGGCCAAGGAAGGCGACAAGCTGAACGATATCGACGGCAGCTGCGCCACGCCGCAGGATCAGCACATGGCCATGGGGCAGCAGCTGGGCCTGCGCGGCACCCCGGCGCTGATCACCGAGGGTGGCCAGCAGCTCTCCGGTTACCAGGAACCGCAGGCCGTGATCGAGCGCATCCTCGGCAGCAACTGATCCGGACGTCGACCGGGCCGCAGCCAGCGGCCCGGCTCGACCCACCCGGGAAGGGCCCCTTTGTGGGAGCGAGCCTGCTCGCGAATCCCCGCCCGCGCTTGCCCTGCACACCGTGGTTCCCGTCGCAGGTGCAGCTCGGATCGATGGTGGTTGATCAACGCCAATCGCCGAGGGGGCTCGGCTCCTACGGGGGGCTTGCCGCGTGCTGCAGGAGGCCAGCCCTCTGGCCGACGGGGCGACGTCGAAGTCTTAGCCGTCTGCAAGGATGCTGTGACGGCAATCGGAGCCCGGTCAGTACAGCAGCGAGGCCATCTGCCGGCGGAACTGACCGACCAGCGGGTGATCGTTGCCGAGGACCTCGAACGCGGCCAGCAGGCCCTTCTGGCCGGCCCCGTCGTTGTAGGAGCGGTGCTGTTTCATCAGTTGCAGGTACAGCCCCAGCGCCTCCTCGGCGCGGCCGGACAGCATCGCGTAGGCGGCCATCTGCTCCAGTGCCTCGGGGCGCGGATCGCCTTCCTGCAGCTCCTGTGCCAGCGCCTGCGGGTCGATGCCGGCGGCCGTCTTGGCGAATACCAGGCGGGCACGCAGGGCCTTCGCCTCTTCCTTTTCGCTCTGGTCCAGCGGGAGCTTGCCGAGCTCGGCCTCGGCGGCTTCCGGGTCGCCGGCTTGGGCGAGCGCGCGGGCCAGCTCGATGCGCAGGTCGCCGTTGTCCGGGTCCTCTTCCAGCGCCGCGCGCAGCGTGGCGAGGGCCGCGTCCGTGTCTCCGGCCTGGGCCTGTTCGCGGGCCTTCTCGATCAGCTTGTCGGAGGGCTTCTCCAGGTACTGGTCGATCATCGCGCGGATGTTCGGCTCCGGCTGCACGCCCATGAACTGGTCCACCGGCTTGCCGTGACGGAAGATCATCACCGTGGGCAGGCTGCGCACACCGTACTGCTGCGCCAGGGCCTGCTGCTCGTCGCTGTTGACCTTGGCCAGGCGGAACTTGCCGGCGTACTGCGCGGCCAGTTGCTGCAGCAGCGGCATCAGCTGCTGGCAGGGCCCGCACCAGGCGGCCCAGAAATCCACCACGACCGGGCGCTTGTGGGATTCGTCCAGAACGGCCTGCTGGAAATCCTCCTGGGTCACGTCGAGGATGTCGTTGCCAGTGATGCTCGCGGCTTCTTCCATCGGAAACCTCCTGTGAAGACGGGGATACGGAATCTGTCCTGCATTGTTGGGATCGGCCCCGGGATTGCAAGCAGCCTTTCCCCCGCGGGCTTTGGTACGCTGCGCACAGTCCGGGACGAGGGGACACGCCGGTAACGAAACCCGCCACCCTCGTCATCGCGAGGCGCGCAGCGCTGTGGCGATCCATGCGTGTGGCCCCGGCGCCGGCAGGCGCGGACGTCGGGGCTTGCGTTGAGGGGTCGCTTCGTCGCCTTCGGCTCCTCGCAATGACGGTGCATGATGGCCGAGGCGGTGCCCGGCGCGGGGCACGGTCCATATCAATAAAGGGGTTCCTGTGTGAGCTATTCCGCATCCGATATCGAGGTCCTCGAGGGGCTGGACCCGGTGCGCAAGCGCCCGGGCATGTATACCGACACCACTCGCCCGAACCACCTCGCCCAGGAGGTGATCGACAACTCGGTGGACGAGGCGATCAGCGGCCACGCGAAGCGGATCGACGTGATCCTGCACAAGGACGACTCGGTCTCCGTGTCGGATGACGGCCGCGGGATGCCGGTGGATCTGCACCCGCGGGAGAACCGCCCGGGCGTGGAGGTGATCCTGTCCACGCTGCATGCGGGCGGGAAGTTTTCCGACAAGAACTACCAGTTCTCCGGGGGGCTGCACGGGGTGGGCGTCTCGGTGGTCAATGCGCTGTCGCAGCAGCTCGAGGTGCAGATCAAGCGCGACGGGCGCGAGTACCGTATGGCCTTCGCCGGCGGCCACAAGACCCAGGACCTGGAGGCGGTGGGGGAGGTCGGCAAGCGCAATACCGGCACCACACTGCATTTCTGGCCGGACCCGCAGTACTTCGATTCGGCGAAGTTCTCGGTGCCGAAGCTCAAGCACATCCTGCGCGCCAAGGCCGTGCTGTGCCCGGGCCTGACGGTCACGTTCCGCGACGAGACCACCGGCGAGGCCTGCGAGTGGTGCTACCAGGCGGGGCTGCGCGACTATCTGGTGGAGGCCCTGGATGGCCTCGATCGTGTGCCGGAGGAGCCATTCATGGGCTCGGTCTCCGGGGCCACCGAGGCTGCCGACTGGGCCGTCACCTGGCTGCCGGAGGGCGGCGAGGTGGTCAGCGAAAGCTACGTAAACCTGATCCCGACGACTCAGGGTGGCACGCACGTGAACGGCCTGCGCACCGGTCTGACGGATGCCGTGCGCGAGTTCTGCGAGTTCCGCAGCCTGCTGCCGCGCGGGATCAAGCTGGCGCCGGAGGATGTCTGGGAGCGGGTCTCCAGCGTGCTGTCGTTCAAGATGCAGGACCCGCAGTTTGCCGGACAGACCAAGGAACGCCTGTCCTCGCGCCAGGCCGCGCCGTTTGTCTCCGGCGTGGTCAAGGATGCCTTCAGCCTGTGGCTGAACCAGCACCCGCAGCAGGGCGAGCGTATCGCCGAGCTGGCGATCCAGAACGCGCAGAAGCGCAGCCGTGCCGGGCGCAAGGTGGTGCGCAAGAAGGTCACTCAGGGGCCGACCCTGCCGGGCAAGCTGGCCGACTGCGCCAGCCAGGACCTGGAGCGCACCGAGCTGTTCCTGGTCGAGGGCGACTCGGCCGGCGGCTCCGCCAAGCAGGCGCGTGACCGCGACTTTCAGGCGATCATGCCGCTGCGTGGCAAGATCCTGAATGCCTGGGAGGTGGACCCGGACCAGGTGCTGGGTTCGCAGGAGATCCACGACATCTCCGTGGCCCTGGGCGTGGATCCGGGCCAGGCCAGCCTGGACGGGCTGCGCTACGGCAAGGTCTGCATCCTCGCGGATGCCGACTCCGACGGCGCGCACATCGCCACCCTCCTGTGCGCGCTGTTCCTGAAGCACTTCCGCCCGCTGGTAGAGCGCGGGCACGTCTACATCGCCATGCCGCCGCTTTATCGCGTGGATGTCGGCAAGCAGACCTTCTACGCCCTGGACGACGACGAGAAGGCCGGCGTGCTGGAGCGCATCGAGGCGGAGAAGATGAAGGGCAAGGTCTCCGTGACCCGCTTCAAGGGGCTGGGCGAGATGAACCCGCTGCAGCTGCGCGAGACCACCATGAACCCGGACACCCGGCGCCTGGTGCAGCTCACGCTGGACGCCGCCGACGACACCCAGCAACTGATGGACATGCTGCTCGGCAAGAAGCGCGCGGCGGAACGCCGCGCCTGGCTGGAAGGCAAGGGCCACCTGGCCGACGTCGCCGTCTGACGCCAGGCGCCCGGCCTCTCAGCTCAACGTCATCACGTACGAGCGCGTTCAGTGGGATGATGTTCAGTCCGGTGCGGATGGTGAATCTGTCGGGTGACGGGCCTCGACCAGAGTGCGGGTACGCTCGGCGATGTAGCGCGCGGGGTGGGCCAGAGCCTCGTCCAGGGTGATGCTGCCATCGCACAGGGCGCGGGCGTCGCTCAGGCCAAAGGCCGCCAGTTCGGCCGGGTCGCAGGCGATGGAGCCGGCCACCGCCACGACCGGCACCTGCTGCTCGCGGGCGCGGCGTACCACCTCGGCGACGACCTTGCCGTGCGAGGTCTGGCCATCGAGCTGGCCCTCGCCAGTGATGACCAGGTCGGCCTCCCGCAGCGCGGCATCCAGTCCGATCAGCTCGGCCAGGTAGCCGGCCCCCATGCGAGCGCGACCGCCGAGGACGCAGTCCAGCGCGAATCCAAGCCCGCCGGCGGCGCCGGCCCCCGGGGTGTCGACGGGCCGCTGCAACTGCCCCGCGGCCTCGATAGCGGCGGCCAGGCGCTCCATGTGGGCATCCATGGCCGGGATGTCCGCGGTCTTCAGGCCCTTTTGCGGCCCGAACACGGCCGCCGCGCCATGCGGCCCGGTCAGCGGGTTGTCGACGTCGTTCAGGACGGTGATGTCGACGCGGGCCAGGCGCGGGTCCAGTGTGTCGAAGTCCACCCGTTGTAGATCCGCGAGGCCCGCGGGGTGGGGCGGCAGGCGCTGCCCTTGCGCATCGAGGAAACGCACGCCCAGCGCGGCCAGCATGCCCGCGCCGCCGTCCACCGTGCCGCTGCCGCCGAGACCGATCAGCAGGTGTTCGGCGCCCGCGTCCAGGGCGGCCAGCATCAACTCGCCGACCCCGAAGCTGTGGAGCTGCCAGGGGTCGTGGCGATCGTCGGGGATCCGGTCCAGGCCGCAGGCGGAGGCGACATCGATCACCGCGCGCCGCTCGTGATGATCGCAGCCCCAGCCGGCGCTCAGGTGGGTGCCGGTGGGGCTGGTGACGTCGGACAGGTGCCAGGCCCAGCCGAGGGTATGGCTGACCAGACGGGCTGTGCCCTCGCCACCGTCGGCCATGGGCAGGGCGCGTATCCGGGCATCCGGGCGGGCCGCGTGCACGCCCCGGGCCATGGCGGCCGCCACGTCCTCGGCCTCGAGGCTTCCCTTGTAGCTGTCCGGGCAGACGACGACCCGGAGGTGACCAGGGGGACGCTGACTAATCGGCACGTTCGCGCTCGAGTCGACTCTGCGCGCTGACAAGGCGCGGTGAGTGAAGTGTAGCCGAGCTACATGAGCGAACTGCAACGCCGGCAGCGCGCAGAATCGGCCGAGCCCCTTCGGGGTTGGTGCCCCCTGTTCCCCGATGCTGCGTTGCGCCGCTTGCGGGTAGAACCACTACCCGCTGCACGACGCGCCTTGTCTCGGGAAACGGGGGGCACCAATGCGAGGGTGCAGGCGGGTCTGCGTCCCCCTAAACAAAGATGAGCCCCAGGATGTAGATGGTGATCATCGCGCTGATGCCCTGCAGCAGCGTGGCGGTGGTGAACGCCTTGTACGCGGTGGATACCTTCATGCGGCTGAACTGGGTGACCACCCAGAAGAAGCTGTCGTTGGCGTGCGAGACGGTCATCGCGCCGGCGCCCACGGCCATTACGGCCAGCACCATGCCCATGGTCGAATCCAGGCCCAGCGACGCCAGCATCGGCGCGATCATGCTGGAGGCGGTGACCAGCGCCACGGTGGAGGACCCCTGGGCGGATTTCAGCGCGGCCGCGATCAGGAACGGCACCAGCAGACCCAGACCCAGCCCGCTGAGCAGGTCGCCCAGCTGGTCGCCGATCGGGGTCTCGCGCAGCACGTTGCCGAAGGCGCCGCCCGCGCCGGTGATCAGGATGATCGGCGCGGCCAGCAGGATCGCGTCCACCGTCATCTGGTGGAAGCGGTCCTTGATGCCGGCCCCCTTGATCAGCAGCAGCGCGAAGATCACGCCGATCGCCAGCGCCACCACCGGGGTGCCGAGGAAGATCAGGGCCGCGGCGAGCATGCCGGGGTCGCTATCGCGGGTGGCCAGCGCGGCCACCGAGCCGATGGAGATCAGTACGATCGGCGCCAGGATGGGCATGAAGGCGCCCAGGGTCGTCGGGCGATGCTCCAGCTTGATCTCTTCCTTCTCGATCTCCTGGCCAGTCGCTTCACTGATCGGGTCCGGTTCCAGCAGCTCGTCGTCGTTGGCCTTCGCGTAGCGGCTGGCCCACAGCCAGCCAACGGCGGCCGCCACCGCGGACACGAACAGGCCGACCAGGATCACCAGGCCCAGCGCATCGGCGATGCCGACATTGCTGGCGGCCGCGATCGGGCCGGGGGTGGGCGGCACGAAGTTGTGGGTGGCGAACAGGCCGGTGGCCAGCGCGACACTCATGGCGACCACCGAGATGCCGGCGGTCTTGGCCAGGGCATTCTTCAGCGAGTTCAGGATCACGTAGCCCGAGTCGCAGAACACCGGAATGGACACGATGTAGCCGATGATCGAGACCGTCAGGGTCGGGAAGCGGTCGGACAGGGTGCGGATGATCGCCTCCGCCATGACGACGGCCGCACCGGTGCGGTCGAGGATGACCCCGATGATCGTGCCCAGCGCGATCACGATGCCGATATAGCCCAGGGTGCTGCCGAAGCCGTCGTTGATGACGCTGATGGCCTCGCGCGGGGCGATGCCGCCGATGATCGCCATCACAAAGGCGGCGATCAGCAGGGCCAGGAACGGGTGCACGCGCAGTTTCGCCGTGGCGAACACCAGCGCGGCGACGACCACAATCAGTCCGATAATCAGCATGTCGCGTCCTTTCTGTTTTGGTTGTTCTGGGCCCCGCTCTGGAGTCTAGACGTCCCGTAGTGATCCCGCGCCCCGAGATCGCCAGCGATCTACAATGCGAACACTTTTCACCGTCGAGGGTTCCATCATGCATCGTGTACTCCGCTTTTCCGGGTGGCTGGTTGTGGGGCTTGCCCTGGTCGTTGCGGCACCGGCTGCGGCCAATCCGTACTCCGAATTGCAGGCACGCGAGATCAAGGCACTCTCCGCGCAGGAGACCGAGGATCTGCTGGAAGGGCGGGGTATGGGCATGGCGCTGCCGGCCGAACTGCATGGCTATCCGGGGCCGATGCATGTGCTGGAGGTGGCCGACTCGTTGGAGCTGACGCCCGAGCAGCAGCGCGAGACCGAGCGCCTGTTCGCGGTGATGCGGGAGCAGGCGCGCGATCTCGGCCGGCGCATTGTGGAGCGGGAGCGGGAACTGGATGCGCGCTTCGCGGAGGGCGGTATCAGCAGCGCGACCATCGAGTCGCTGACCGTCGAGATCGGCGAGCTGCGTGGTCGCCTGCGCCACCTGCATCTGTCCTACCATCTGGAGATGGATGCGCTGCTCGACGCGGAGCAGAAGGCGCGCTATCGGCAGGCCCGCGGCTATCAGGGCGAGTCCGAGAGCGAGTCCGATGGCTCGCCTGGGGCGCATTCTGGGGGCGGCCATCACGGTCATCATCCGGGGCATGAAGGGCACCACCACTGAGTGACTGAGTGGCCGATCCCTGCCCAGGAACTAACAGGGGGTCTCGTGTTCGACTGGGGAGGTGAACGGAGCGCGCGATGGAAGCCCTGAATCTGGATATACAACAGCCGGTGGTGGTGGAGACGGCCGCCATGTCGTGGAGCGGCAGCCGCGCCGAAGGTGTGGTGCGCAAGCCGCTGGAACGCGAGCTGGCGGAAGCGGGTCGCGCGACCAGCATTGTCCAGTTCCAGCCGGGAGCCCGCTTCCCGCCGCACACCCATGCGCTGGGCGAAGAGATCCTGGTTCTGGACGGCGTGTTCTCCGACGAGGCCGGGGACTATCCCGCCGGGACCTACCTGCGCAACCCGCCGGGTTCCCGCCACGCGCCGCATTCGGACCCCGGCTGCACCCTGTTTGTAAAGCTCGAGCAGTTCGCCCCGGAGGACCGCGACAAGATGGTGGTGGATACCCGTTCGGCGCCGTTCCAGCCGGGCATTGGCGGGTTGCGGGTCCTGCATTTGCACAGCTTCGGGACCGAACACACCGCCCTGGTGCACTGGCCGACTGGCGAGCACTTCCAGCCCCATCGGCACTGGGGCGGGGAGGAGATCCTGGTGCTATCCGGTGAATTCATCGACGAGCACGGGCGTTACCCCGCCGGCACGTGGATTCGCAGCCCGCACCTGAGCCAGCACAATCCCTGGGTGGAACAGGAGACCCTGATCTACGTGAAGACGGGGCACCTGTGACCCTTAGGCCCCGAGGACCGCGGACGCGCCCGTCTATGCTTCCAGTCAGAGGCCGGCGCCCGGTCGAGCCAACCCCGGCACCGCAGGAGCAGGCCGATGACGCAGCCCCACACCCGCCCGCACCCGACACGCGACCCGGCGTCCGATCCCCACCGCGCCCGCATCCGTGAGGCCTACACGGCCGACGAGGCGGCCGTACTGTGGGAGTTGCGCGGCGGCATCCGGATGGATGCCGAGGCCCGCGCCCGCATCGCGGCGGAGGCCGCGCGCATCGTCGAGCGGGTACGCGCCGAGACCACGCCGTCGATGATGGAGAGCTTCCTGGCCGAGTACGGCCTGTCCACCGAGGAGGGGGTCGGCCTGATGTGCCTGGCGGAGGCGCTGCTGCGGGTGCCGGATGCCGAGACCATCGACGAACTGATCCAGGACAAGATCGAGCCCTCCGACTGGGCGGCCCACCTCGGGCACTCATCGTCCCCGCTGGTGAATACCTCGACCTGGGCGCTGATGCTGACCGGCAAGGTGCTGAACGACGATCCGCAGCGCCCGGCCGCCGCCCTGCGCGGCCTGATCCGGCGTGTCGGCGAGCCGCTGGTGCGCACGGCCGTCGCGCAGTCGATGAAGCTGCTCGGTCGCCAGTTCGTGCTTGGCGAGACCATCGCCCAGGGCATGCGCAATGCCCGCGAGAGGGAACACGAGGGCTACACCTATTCCTACGACATGCTGGGCGAGGCCGCGCGCACCGATGCCGATGCCCGCCGCTATCACCAGGCCTATGCCACGGCGATCGCCGAGATCGCGAACCAGGCGCAAGGCGACGTGCGCTCCAGCCCCGGCATCTCGGTCAAGCTCTCCGCGCTGCACCCGCGCTACGAGTACACCCAGCGCGCGACGGTCATGGCGGAGCTGGTGCCGCGGGCGCAGGAGCTGGCGCGTCAAGCCGCGCGCGCCGGCATCGGGTTCAATATCGACGCCGAGGAGCAGGACCGTCTGGACCTGTCGCTGGACGTGATCGAGGCCCTGCTGGCGGACCCGGAGCTGGAGGGCTGGGACGGCTTTGGCGTGGTCGTGCAGGCCTACGGCCGCCGCGCGGCCCCGGTGATCGAGGCGCTGTATGCGCTGGCGCAGCGGCTGGACCGGCGCATCATGGTGCGTCTGGTCAAGGGCGCCTACTGGGATACCGAGATCAAGCAGGCCCAGGAGCTGGGCGTGGAACGCTTCCCGGTCTTCACCCGCAAGGTCAACACGGATGTCAGCTACATCGCCTGTGCGCAGATGCTGCTGGACCGGCGCGACCGCATCTACCCGCAGTTTGCGACCCACAATGCGCACACCTGCGCGGCGGTGCTGGCGATGGCCGGAGACGCCCGTGACGGCTTCGAATTCCAGCGCCTGCACGGCATGGGGGAATCGGTGCACGCGATCGTCAAGGCGACGGCCGGCACCCGCTGCCGCATCTACGCGCCGGTGGGGGCGCACCGCGACCTGCTGGCCTATCTGGTGCGGCGCCTGCTGGAGAATGGCGCCAACAGCTCGTTCGTCAACCAGGTGGTGGACAGCAGCATCCCGCCCGCGGAGATCGCGCGCGATCCCATCGCCGACCTGGACGCGCTGGGCGACGCCGTGGCCAACCCGGCCATCCGTGACTCGGTCGATCTCTACCGGCCACAGCGACAGAACTCGCGCGGGTACCGCGTCAACGAGCCGGCCTCCATCCTGCCGCTGCTGGCCGCGCGCGAGGCGTTCGCGCAGACGCAGTGGCAGGCCGCACCCATGCTGGTGGAAGGTCACGCGGCGCAGGGCGCGCCGCGCGTTGCGGTCTCCCCCGCCGATCCCGGTGCCGTGGTCGGCGAGGTCCGCGAGGCCACGGCGGCGGAGGTCGAACAGGCGCTGGACACGGCCCTGTCCGGGTTCGTCGACTGGTCGGCGCACCCGGTGACGGCGCGCGCCGATCTGCTGCGCGCGATCGCGGACCGCTACGAGGAACATGCCCCGGAACTGATCGCACTGGCCAACCGCGAGGCCGGGAAGACCGTCTGGGACGGCATTGCCGAGGTGCGCGAGGCGGCCGATTTCCTGCGCTACTACGCGGGCGAGGCCGAACGCCTGGGGCAGGAGGCGGAGCTGGAGCCACGCGGCGTGTTCGTCTGCATCAGTCCCTGGAATTTCCCCCTGGCGATCTTCACCGGGCAGGTCGCCGCGGCCCTGGCCATGGGCAATACCGTGGTCGCCAAGCCGGCTGAGCAGACCCCGCTGATCGCCGCCCGCGCGGTCGAGCTGATGCGTGCGGCCGGTCTCCCGCAGTCGGCCCTGCAGCTGTTGCCGGGCGATGGCCCGACGGTGGGCGGGCCGCTGACCGCCGACCCGCGCATTGCCGGGGTCTGCTTTACCGGTTCCACCGAGGTCGCGCAGCGGATTCACCGCAGCCTGGCGGACAACGCCGGGCCGGATGCGGTCCTGATCGCGGAGACCGGCGGGTTGAACGCGATGATCGTGGACAGCTCGGCGCTGACCGAGCAGGCGGTGCGCGACATCCTGGCCTCCGCCTTCCAGTCCGCCGGGCAGCGCTGCTCGGCGCTGCGCATGCTCTACGTGCAGGACGAGGCCTACGACCGCCTGCTGGAGATGCTGCAGGGCGCGATGGACGCGCTGAGCATCGGCGATCCCTGGCAGCTGGCGACCGACGTCTCGCCGGTGATCGATGCCGAGGCGCAGGCGGATATCCGCGACTACCTGCGGACACAGGAGGAGCAGGGGCGGCTGCTGAAGTCCCTCCCGGTACCGGAGCACGGCCGCTTTGTCGCACCGTCCATCGTCCGGTTGTCCGGGATCGGCGAGCTGGAGCGCGAAGTGTTCGGGCCGGTGCTGCACGTGGCGCGCTTTCGGGCCCGCGAGCTGGATGCGGTGGTGGATGCCATCAACGCCCGCGGCTATGGTCTGACCTTCGGTCTACATACCCGCATCGACGACCGCGTGCAGCAGGTGGTGGAACGCCTGCGCGTGGGCAACCAGTACGTCAATCGCAACCAGATCGGCGCCATCGTCGGCTCGCAGCCGTTCGGCGGAGAGGGGCTCTCCGGCACCGGGCCGAAGGCGGGCGGGCCGCTGTACCTGACGCGCTTTGCCCGTCGCACGTCCATTGCCGCGGAGCGGCCGGACCCGCCGGAGGCGGGCGCGCAGGCGGAATGGGTGGCCCCGCAGCGCCTGCAGCAGGCCCTGGATGCCCTGGACGGGAGCGATTGGGCCAAGCGCACCGACCGCATGCACCTGCTGCGCGAGGCGCTGCCCGAGCGCACGGGTCTGCTACGCAAGGCCCTGGCGGAGACCGCGGCCTTCGACACCAGTCCGCAGACGCTGCCGGGTCCGACCGGCGAGAGCAATCGTCTGCGCCTGTATCCGCGCGGTCCGGTGCTGTGCCTGGGGCAGGGTGCGGAGATCGCGCTGGCGCAGGCGGTGCAGGCGCTGGGGGCGGGCTGCCCGGTGATCATGCTGGCGCCGGGGGCCGAGCGCGCGGCGCGCGCGCTGCACGGGAAGGGCGTGCCGCTGGTCGGGATCGACGGCGCGCTGGAACCGGACGCACTGGCCGCGCTGGAGGGGCTGGTCGCGGTGGCCGCAGCCGGCGTGAGCGACTGGACCCGAGCGCTGCGTCAGGCGCTGGCACAGCGGGACGGGCCGATCGTTGCGCTGGAAACCGCCCTGATCGCGCCCGAACGCTTTGTGGTGGAGCGCCACCTGTGCATCGATACGACGGCCGCCGGCGGCAACGCCAGCCTGCTGGCGGCGGCCGACTGAGCAGAGCGTGAGGATCACGCCGCACTGACGACGCGAGGCCGCCGGGCGGCACGGCGTCCTCTACACTTGATCGAGACGCGACCGAGTACCACAACAACAAGGGCCATCGGCCTGATACGAGGAGACGCTCCATGGAGATCAACATGCCGATGCCCACCCTGGTGACCTTTGCCGCCTATCTGGCGGCGATGCTGATCCTCGGGATTGCGGCCTACCGCACGACCACCACGCTGTCGGACTATGTGCTCGGCGGGCGCCGCCTGGGACCGGGGGTGGCCGCACTGAGTGCCGGGGCCTCGGACATGAGCGGGTGGCTGCTGCTGGGGCTGCCCGGTGCGGTCTACGTGTCCGGCCTGTCCGAGTTGTGGATCGGGGTCGGGCTGGTGGTCGGGGCGCTGCTGAACTGGCTGTTCGTGGCCGGGCGCCTGCGCCGCTTCACCGCGCTGGCGAAGGACTCCCTGACCATCCCGGACTTCCTCGAGAACCGCTTCGAGGACCGCACGCGTATCCTGCGCGTGGTCTCCGCGATCGTGATCCTGGTGTTCTTCACCCTGTATATCTCGGCCGGGCTGGTCGGGGGCGGTCTGCTGTTCCAGAGCTCGTTCGGCATGGATTACGAGACCGCCGTGTGGGTCGGCGCCATCGTGATCATCAGCTACACCTTCCTGGGTGGCTTCCTGGCGGTCAGCTGGACCGACTTCCTGCAGGGCATCCTGATGTTCCTGACGCTCCTGGTGGTGCCGATGTTCGCGGTGGTGCTGGTCGGTGGCTGGGGCAGTGTGCAGAGCGAGGTCGCCGCCGTGGATCCGACGCATGTGCAGGTGCTGCAGGGCATGACCTTCCTCGGCATGATCTCGCTGCTGGCCTGGGGGCTGGGCTATTTCGGCCAGCCGCATATCCTGGCGCGCTTCATGGCGCTGCGCTCCGAGCGCGACGTGCCGCGCGCCACGCTGATCGGCATGACCTGGATGGTCCTGGCCCTGATTGGCGCGGTGGCCACGGGCTACATGGGGATCGCCTACTTTGCCGACGCGCCGCTGGCGGACGGCGAGACCGTGCTGATCGAGCTGATCCGCGCGCTGTTCAACCCGTGGGTGGCGGGCATCCTGATGGCGGCGATCCTCGCCGCGATCATGAGCACCATCGACTCGCAGCTGATCGTCTCCGCCAGTGCGATCACCAACGACTTCTACCGCGGCATCCTGCGCACCGAGGCGGGGGCGACCGAGTTGGTGTGGATCAGCCGTGCCGCCGTACTGGGCGTGTCGCTGGTGGCCCTGCTGCTGGCGATGGCGCCGGAGGCCGGGGTGCTGGACCTGGTGGCCTACGCCTGGGGCGGCTTTGGCGCGGCCTTTGGCCCGGTGATCATCCTCGCGCTGTACTGGTCGCGGATGACGCGCAACGGGGCGCTGGCCGGCATGGTGGTCGGCGCGGTTACCGTGATCCTCTGGAACCAGGCCGAGGGCGGGCTGTTCGACGTCTACGAGTTGCTGCCCGGCTTTATCTTCGCGACCGTGGCCATCGTCGTGGTGAGCCTGCTGACCGGCAAGCCTTCCGCCTCGGTGCAGGAGCAGTTCCGGCACTCGCGCCAGCAGCCGCTGGAGTAGTCACGTCGCCGAGGGCAGCCGGCAGATGCTGGCGGCGTGTGCCCAGTCGCGGGCGAGGGCCCGTTTTGCGGCGGGGCTGTAGCGCTTGATGCGCAGCTCCATGCGCAGCGCCTCGCCACGAGAGGCAAAAGGCCGCGCGGCGAGCAGCTGCCTGGGCCGGTGCATCCGGGTGAAACGGGCACCGCGGCCGCTGCCATGGGCCGCCATGCGGGCGGCCAGGCGCGGTGTCACCCCGGTGTAGATGCGCCCACCCGCGCATTCCAGCAGGTAGACGAACCAGGCCCCGGCGTGCTGGCCGGTCTCCCCGGGTGTGGGAGCGGGCGCGGGCGCGCAAGCCACGGGCACGGCTTCGGTCAGCGCCGCTTCTTGCGGCGCTTGCGGCCTACCTTGATGCGCTGCAGGGCGTGCTGCAGTTCGGATCTGGCCTCTCGGGGTATCGAGGCCGATCCGCGCAGTTGCAGCCCCTGCTGGCGGCGCACGGCGGTCAGGCGACCGTGCTGGATGCCGTAGCGGCGAACCACGTCCCGTACCGTGTGCTGGAACGACTTTGGCGGGTCGCCACGGCGGACCCGCGGCTGTCCGTCCTCGATCTCGATGCTGAAGATGATGCTGACCTGCCAGATCAGCACGGCACCGGCTGCCAGTAGCAGCGCGATCATCAGTAGCAGGGCCAGCAGCATGCAGGTGTCTCCTTCCTTTGCCCAAGCGGGCCGCGCGGTACGCGGTTTGCGGTCCTCGCGGCCGTCGGCCGCGTGCCCATAGTGTCGGTCCCGGGCCGCCGGAACACCACCCCCGCCAGGGCAGCATGCCGGCAACCCGGTTCCGGCGGACCGGATCGTGCTTGCCGATCAATGCAACCCGGACGCGGGGCCGGATGGCGCACGCGGCGCGCCATGGGGCGCCCTGGCCGATCAGCGGCAGGGCCTGGCATGGTCCCTGCTTTTCCACCGGTCCGAGCCGGGACTCGCGTTCCGGAAGTGCACACTGTCCGCTACTAGCGCCGGACGGATGAAACCCCAGGAGCCGAGCCATGCTTGACGGAATCGGAGCCAGCGCCGCATTCAATCGTCCCCAATACGGGAACACACCCGGTGGTCAGGGTAATGGGCAGTCCCCTGCCCATGCCGCTGCACAGTCGACGCAGGAGGCGCGCACTGCCAGCGGGCAGGAGACCCGGGCCAACCCCGCAGATGCCCCGCATGCCCAGGGCCCGGCACAGGCGCCCGCCCTGTCCGCACCGGCCATCCAGGTGCTGGCCACGTCGAGTACAACGTCGATCACAACGGACAGCGCCCCCATGGGCGCGATGGCCCCGGCGGCGGGCCTGGCCAGCTTTGCCGGTTCGGCTGTTGCGCCGGGCGTGCAGCCGGCGTCGGTTGACGCGGCTGCCGGGTTTGGCGAGACGCTGCAACCCGACGGCACACTGGATGCTACCGATCCGGCCAATCGGGGTTCGCAGGTGGATACCGAGATCTGACCCGGACGCCCGGGTCGGCCCCGGTTCCGCTGACCTGCGCGGCGTAATCGAGAGCATCCTGTGGCGCAACTCTCGCGGGTACCGGCCCCGGTAGTCAGGGCAGCGGGATGAACTCGTGCTCGTCGCCCGGGACCTTCGGGAAGCGGCCGTCCTGCCAGTCCTGCTTGGCCTGTTCGATGCGCTCGCGGCGGCTGGAGACGAAATTCCATTCGATGTGGCGCTCGCCTACGGGGGCGCCGCCTACCAGGGCGATGGTCGAGGCCGTGGTGGTGTTATCCCGTCGCGCGCATGCCGCCGCCACCGCCACCGCCGCCGCCCGGCGGGGGTGTCCAGACGTTGCGAAAGGCCTGGTGTGTCTTCTTTGGGAGATCGCGGGAGAAACGCAGCTGCACGCCGGCGTCGGTGCGCACGGCGGTGATCCGGCCGCGCTGCAGCCGGAACTGGCGCGCGACCTCCTCGCAGCCGCGCAGGAAAGCGGTCGGCGGTTTGCCGCGCCGCACGCGGGCCGCACCATCGCGCAGTTCCACCGCAAACACCTGCCGTGCATGCCAGAGCATCAGCGCCAGGCCAAGGCCCAGCAGGGCGAACATAATGAGCGGGGTGAGCAGCATCACGAGTAATGGCGTCGGACGAAAGGTGAACGGGGGTTCAGTGTAGCGCACGCCATTCATGCCCCTGCCGCGTGTCGTTTCAAATGGGCGCGGGCGGGCGCTGCCCTCAGCGTTTCAGCATCTCGTCCAGCGGGCGTCGCGGCGTGGGGTGGGGCGTGCCGTCCGGGCGGCCGAGCGCGAACAGCAGTTGTGGCTGGCCCCCGCCCAGCAGTTCGGCCAGTTTGGGGCGCCATTCTGTCTGCTGGATCGGCTGATTCAGATAACGGGCGCAGAGCCCGTGCCGCGTGGCCTCAAGCAGTACGCGCTGCAGGGCCTGCCCGGCCGTCAGCCACTGCATCGGGCCCTCGATCCCGGTGCCCAGTGCCAGCAGTACCGGTGCGGCCCGGGCCGCGCGGGCCTCGTCCCGGGCCATTACTCGGGCGGATACCAGGTGGCGCACGCTCCAGCGGGTCAGACCACCGCTCAGGCGCCCGACTGGCAGCCCGTCGCCATGGGAGGGCGCGCGCATCCAGTGCGCCAGCTCGCGGCGCCAGGCGGGGTTCTTCCACTGCGCCGCCGTCGCCGCCCGGACCCGCTCGGCGACTTCCCCGCGGCATTCCGGGTCCGTGATCGGACGCAGCCAGGCCCCTTCCTGGCGGGCGGCCTGTACGAGGGTGGCGATGATGTCCGCGGAGGGTTGGTCCGGCCGAAAACGGCCGCGCCAGGAATGGCGCGCGCCGATCCACTCCCGCAGGGGTGCCAGCTCCTGCCGGTCCGGCCCGCTGTGGTGCCCGGTCAGCAGGCGCACGAACGGGCCGCTGCCCGCCTGTTCCGGGCGTACGTTCAGGCCCTGGCCGTCCGCGGCGGCGGCCATGCGCAGGTTCAGCACCGCGCAGCCACAGCTGATGATGCGCTCGCGCCCGGTCGGGTCGTTCACGGGCAGCGAGCGCGCCGGATCGGTCCAGACCTCGACCCCTGCGCGATCCACGCGGAACCGCCAGGGCTGGGTGTTGTGCGAAGAGGGCGCCTGCCCGGCCAGGCGCAGCCACTCGCGGATGACGGGGTCGATCTCCATGTCGCCAACATACCCCCGCCCAGCGCAGCTGGCGACTGTTGCCGGTGCAGCCGCAAGCAGATCACGACGCTGTGCCTGTCCCGCCCGGGCTGCCGGCGGTGATAGGTCGTAATTCAGGGGTTACAGCGATCAGCCGATTAGCCGTCGGTACAAGGCGAAGTCGGCATCGAGGTCGGGGTCTGTTTCATCCAGTGGCGGTGCGCATTGCCGACCCGCAGGTCAGCAAGGTTGAGTCCTTCATGATCGATCTCCGGGCGACACCGGTGCCGAGTCCCTTGAGAGTCTCGATGTGGGGGTATCCAGAGGGTTCAGCCACCAGATGGTGAACAGCAGCAGAGCGGTGGAGATGGGGTACATCGCGAGGCTCATGCCGGTGGATGGTATGACGATTGCGGCCGGGAGGCCCGCTACCAGCCCGGCCTTGATGGTCAGCGGCACTTTGCGCAACGGCCGGTTCATCAGACTGGCGCCTGTATAGAGGGCGATCCAGCCCCACAGCCCGGCGATTGCGGCAAACAGGCTCCTTGCTTCAAAGATGATCCGGGCGCGGGTGAAGTCTTCTTCGTGGATTCCCCGGTCCCGCGCCAGGTGCGAGGCATCGTCGAAGACCGAGCCGAGTCCCCACGCCGTAGAGAAATAGCCGCTGCCCAGCCAGAACAACCAGGCCAGGAACCAGAGAAAAATCACGCTGGAGACGCCCAGTAACACAAGCATGGCGGCCTTCAGGCCCAGTTTCAGGATTCTCATGGCTTACCTCTGGATGCGCTCAGGGCGTTACGAATGGGCGCCCGGAATACGAATGGGGCGCGGACCGCGTACGGCATCAGCAGCGGGAGGCCGAACACCAGCATCCGTTCGAGCTGTGGAGGTGTCCCGTCGGGCATACCCCGGACAGCCAGGAAGAACACCGGGAAAGGGGCAAGCAGGGCAAGGGCCGCGTAGAACACCCGTGTATCCGGGTGTGCGGGGGCACGGGCTCCGAGGATGATCAGGGCGAATAGGGCTGCGTAAACGAAAAGAAAAAGCAGAAACCACGTAAACAACGCTAGTGTGAACATGGGTGGTTACTCCCTGCCTTGTGGCGTGGCCGAGGCATCCGGAAGCGCGGTGTGCATCTGGATCCAGGGTGCCCCGAGACGCCCCGGGTACTCCTCCAGGAGCAGCCGGTCACCCTCGCGTACCGATCGGTAGAGCGCACCTCCGACCTTTACCCCGTATCCCCGTTGGGGGCCGTCCCATCCGTCCACGCGCAGGTAACGGCGAGTGCCTCCCCGGCTGCTCCTCATGGTGGTCTTTTCCTGCACCTCCACCACGTATTGGGCGGGTGCCGCCTGGTCGAACGCCATGTTCACTTCGCGCAGCAGGCCGTAGCTGGTCATCAGGGCACCCAGATAACCTGCCAGGGCCAGCTCGAGCAGGACCAGGTGCGTTCGTGACGTCCGGCCGAGCAGCGCAATGCTCAGCGCCATCAGCGAGCCGACCACGACGGTCGCGAGAGTGAATGCAAGCGACAGGAGACCTGTCGCACTGGCAGGGGCAGGCAGGGGCGAAAACATGATGGGGGCCAGCAGCGCCGTCCCGCCCATCAGCAGGGCCGTACTGGCACCCGCGAACAGCGCCGCCTTCCATGCAAATGGCTCCCTGCGGCCGCGTACCGCGGCGGGAACCTCCGCCTCCAGTGCCTCGGCGATCTCGCGCAAGCCTGGGACGAATGCCCGGGCGAGCACGATCGGTCTTGGTTTCTTGCGCCGCCTCGGCGATTTGACCTCCACCCAGATCCGTTCGCGCCGAACCCGGAGCTGGCGGAACCGAACATCTTGCTCTTCGCATTGTTCGAGGAGGCGCAGCATTCGTGCCTGTGTCGTGGCGCAACCCGTGAGGGCGCGGCAGAGGCTTTGCTGGTCCGTGACCAGGTAAAAGGCCCGGTCGAACGCTCGGTTTCCGGTGCGGCAGGCCACGGAGAGGCCAATGGCCGTAAAAGGGTAGTCCCACCAGCGTCGAGCCTTGACGCGAAGCTCGATATCGGGGGCCTGGTCGAAGCCGATGCGTTGCAAAGGGGCGCGACGGCTTCCGGTTTCCTGCTCGCTGTAAAGGGCGTCCTCGGGCGGGTTGCCCATTGGTGTTCCGGTGTACGGGTTGTTGAATGTCAGGGCCTGCAATTTCCAGCGGTCCTCCATCCTGTGTCGGTAGCCAATGACCGCCATTCCGATCATCGTGACCAATCCAGCCAGCATCCACATCCGCACGTCCCTTGTGGCAGTGTGTGAGCGCGAACCCGTCGGGCCCTACTCGGTGTCGCTCCGGGGTGAGCTGCCCGGGTTCCATTCCGCCTGCATCGCGAACAGATCGACCAGTGCCCGGGCATTCGGATCGTCACAGCCGTGTTGGTCGATGCGCCGCTTCACCTGGGCCTGGATGTCTTCCTGGCCGCGAAGCAGGGTCGCCGCGATCTGCTCTTGGGTGGCTTCGGGGTGCTGGTCCTCCAGCGCCATGACGGAGCGCAGGTAGACCATCTGCTGATTAGCCAGAAACGCGATCATCTGATCCTCTTCGACTTCCGTGCAGCGCATGGCGGCCGTACCGGCGGCGACGAATTGACTCAGGATGGTCAGGATCTCGGGTGGTTCATCGGCCTCAGCCGGGGCCATCAGCCCCAGCAAGAGCAACCATCCGAGCGTTGCGGCCCCGATGGTCGAAGCGCAAAGGCGGTGCGATCGCGTACACGAGGCAAGGCCCGGGCGGGCCGAATTGCGGCGGGTCTTCTTCATCGTTTCCCTCCCTGGAAACATTGCCAACACCCTTGATCGGGTGTGCCCCTAATCTAGGGAAATGCGGATTAATGTGCACGCACGCGCTCGAGTCGCTTTTGCGTGCGAACAAGGCGCGGTGACTGCCGTGCAGTCATTCTGCACAAAGGAGCCGCAACGCCGTGCGCGCTCAAAAGCGGCCGAGCCCCTGCTTTCAATGGTTTGTGGGGTTGGCACCCCAGGTTCCCCGATCCTGCGTTGCGCCGCTTACGGGTAGAACCACTACCCGCTACGCGACGCGCCTTGTCTCGGAAAACCTGGGGTGCCAACGCGTGCGTGCACATTAATCCGCATTTCCCTAGATGCCCGCTGCGGGCCTGTCACCCCTTGGATTGCCCGCGTGCTGATGGGGGGTATGGGGGCGGACAGGTTGCCCCGGCCAGGCCGGGCGCGGGCTGCCGACGCTACAGCGTGTGGCCGGTCAGGTGCTGGTAGAGGGCGAAGCCGGCGTCGCGATCCTGGCAGCGCAGGATGGCGGCGCGGCCGGGGGTGGACGGGTCCGGCTGCAGATTCACACCGGCTGCCTCGGCGGCTTGGAAGTCGGCGTCCCGCAGTTCGATCTCGCCGAATACCGAGATGACGAAGCCGCCGGGGATCGGCGGGGGCGGGGTAAAGGGTTCGTTGTCGGCCAGTGCCACCCAGGCCGGGATGAACGCCGGGCCGTAGAAGTCGAAGAAGCCGTTGGAGCCGCGCAGGTGGGCCTCGATCGGTCGCCCGCCAATCAGCTCGATGTTGCAGATTCCGCTGTAGCCGGTCAGGTTGCGCCGCACCCAGTCGGCGATCCACGGTTCCACCTCGGGCACGGCGGCGCCGACCTCCCAGTAGATCGGGCGCGCGGCGTCCTTCTCGTCCGAGCCGCGGGTGTGGGCGAACCAGCGCACCTCGCCGTCCTCCACCAGGCAGTCGGTGCTGGTGTGGGCCCCCTCCAGGCGCTGGCACCAGAAGCTGCCGGGCTCGGCCGGCACCTCGCCGGCGGCGACGGCGCGGGCATCCAGCCCCATGCCGGCGAGGTTGGTGATCGGCTTCACGAACACCGTGTCCGCCGCGTCCAGCCCCAGGTCCGTGGGCGCGACCCCGCAGGGCGCGGCGGTCAGGCCCGCATCCAGGGCCAGGCGCAGCTTGTCGTAGACATGCCGATGCGCGGGGTTCAAGCGCCAGGCGGCGGCATCCGACACCGCCACCTCGCGACGCGGCTGCGGCCGGAAGAGGTGCCGGCGCTCGGGCAGAACACCAACGAAGGGCACGGTCAGCCCGCCTCCGGCAGGCGTTGCTCGTGCCCGGCGTGCAGGCGTTCCACCTCGCACAGCAGCGACTTGAACGCGGGGAAGCCGCTGATCGGGTCGAGGTTGCGGTCGTCGGTCAGCTCGTTGACGTTGGCGTGGTTCCAGCCGTGCTGGCAGTGCGCCACACCGGGCTTGATGCGGTCGGTGACCTTCGCCACGAAGGCGACCCGCCCGCGCGGCGAGCGCACCTCCACGGTGTCGCCATCAGCGATGCCGCGCGCCGCGGCATCCTCGGGGTGCAGCTCCACCAGCGGCTCCGGCATTGCCCGGCGCATGCGCTCCAGGTACTGGTGCTGCGAATGGGTAGCGTGCTTGTGGCGCGCGCCGCTGGTCAGCACCAGCGGATAGTCGCGCGCCAGCTCCGGCGTGGAAACCGGGCTCTCGGCCGGCTCACGCCAGACCGGCAGCCCGTCGTGCCCGGCCTCGCGCAGCTCGGCGGCGTCGAACTCCACCTTGCCGCTGACCGTGCGGAAGCCGTGCAGGCGGTACTGGCGGTCGCCCTCCTCGAAGCCGTGCTCGACCATGTCGTCCAGCGCCTTGGCGAACACGGTCACGCCGTCCGGGTCGTTGTACACCTGCTCGCGGATGGTCTCGGGGATGCCCGCGGCGGCCTCGGCCCAGCTCGCCTCCAGATCGCCGTTCCAGAACTGCTCCGCCATCCCCAGGCGCACGCCCAGCTCGAGGAACACCTCGGCGTCGGCGCGTGCCTCGCCGCGCGGGTCCACCGCCTGATGCCGGTAACGCAGCTCGCCCCGGAAGTTGCAGCCGGGATAGGCGATCAGCGCCGGGCGCTCGAGGCTGGTGGCGGCCGGCAGCACGATGTCCGCCATGCGCGTGGCCGGGTTGTGGAAGAAGTCCGACACGGCGAAGAAATCCAGCGCCCCCAGCGCCTGTTCCATGCGCTTCGAGTTCGGCCACATCGCGGTGTTGATGCCCATCGCCAGCAGCGAGCGCACCTGCTGCGGCCGGCCGTCGAGGATCGCGTCCGGCAGCAGCATGCTCTGCGCCGCCGGCCAGTGGGCCGTCCACACCGGGAAGGTCTCGTCGCCGATGCGCGGCGGCAGGTTTTCCCTGCAGTGGTCGAACAGGTCGATCGGCTTCGGCGTGACCTTGTCGTTGAAGAAGCGGTTGCCGCCCTCGCGGTCGATGTTGCCGGTGACCGCCGCCAGCAGGGTCACCGCGCGGTGATTCTGGAAGCCGTTGGAATGCTGCACGGTGGCGGTGGGCGAGAGCATGATCTGCGCCGGGGCGCGGGTCGCGTAGAGCTCGGCGGCGCGCTGCAGATCGGCCGCCTCGATTCCGCAGATCGCCGCCACCCGCCCCGGCGGGAATTCGGCCACGTATTCGCGGAAGGCCTCCACCCCGTTGCCCCATTCGTCGAGGAAGGCCTGGTCCTGCCAGCCGTTCTCGAAGATCAGGTAGTGCATGCCCAGCGCCAGCGCCCCGTCGGTGCCCGGACGGATCTGCAGGTGCACCTCGGCCTGCTCCGCCAGCGGGGTCACGCGCGGGTCCACCACCACCGTGGCGCAGCCGGGGCGTGCCGCGGCCAGCGCATGCTGATGGAACGGCGGGATGGACCCGCGCGGGTTGGTGGACCACACCAGCAGGCAGCGGGTCGCATCCGAGGCCACGGTGGAGGAGGTCTTGATCTTGGTGCCGAAGGTCACCTCCTCCGCCACCTTGGTCGAGGAGAAGCAGCAGCCGCTCTCGGTCAGGTAGTTGGGCGAGCCGAAGGCATGCGCCAGGCGCTGCAGCTGCGGGCGCGCCTCCTTGGTATAGCCGGCGAAGAACGCGGCCGCCGGGGCGCCGTGCTCCTCGCGGGTCGCGCGCAGGCGCTCGGCGATGGTGTCCAGTGCCTCGTCCCAGGAGATGCGCTCGAACTCGCCGCTGCCGCGCGGTCCGGTGCGCCGCAGCGGGTACAGCAGACGTTCGGGATGGTTGCGCCGATCCAGCTGGACGTAGCAGCGCGGACAGTCGGGGCCGTCGATCTTCACCGGCTCGCCAGCGTTGTCCAGGGTCACGTCGATCGCGCAGTTGGCGTCGCACTCGTAACAGGTACTTTTTACACTCGCCATCGGGCGATGTTCCTTGTTCCGCGGGCAGTCCCGGTTGCTGAAGGCCGATTATGCCGGTAGCCGGCGAGCACTCGTGAACAACGCCTGGAATCGCGGGGCCACCGCTGTATGGGGCGGTACGCCTGGCGTTGGTTGAGGGTACGATGCGACCCGGGCGGCGATCGATATCAAGGGGGCGCGATGAAAGGGGAATCGGACGGCGCACAGGGGCTGGAGGAACTCGCCCGGCAACTGGAGTCGTTCGTCGAGGCGCGCGACCGGGTACGGTTCAATTCGCCCAAGAACCTTTCCATGGCACTGGCGGGCGAGGTCGGCGAACTGATCGAGCATTTCCAGTGGCTGACTCAGGAACAGTCCAGCCACCTGTCCGCCGAGACCCACGAGGCGGCGCGCCAGGAGATCGCGGACGTCCAGATCTACCTCCTGCTGCTGGCCCGCAAGCTCGATATCGACCCGGTCGAGGCCGCCAGCGACAAACTGGAGATGAACGCCCGGAAGTATCCCGTCGAAAAGGCCCGCGGCAACGCCCGCAAATACTCTGGCCTGTAACCCGTGCCACCCAGCCACTGTCTGTGAGACAGCCTTGGGCGACAGCCACGGTGGAGCTAAACGCCGCAGGAGCGTGCTTGCGCGCGAAATCCCTGCCAAAGTCAGACGCAGGCCGGGGCTTCGCGTGCAAGCACGCTCCCACAGAGGCGTGCCCCGTCATTGCGAGGCCTCGCAGAGGCCGTGGCAATCGGCCGGAGCGGCCCGCGAGGTGTCGGTGTGGCGATGAACCACTCTCGACGCACGCGAGCGCAGGCGGATGTACGCTTGGGGTCAGCCACGGGCATCGTGGACAGGAGGTGATCGCGATGGATTGGAGCCAGTGGCGACCGTTCGGCCGCGTGCCGGAGATGAGTCCGGAGGATCTGGCGCGGGCGTTGGAAAACGCCGAGGTGCAGTTGCTGGATGTGCGTACCGGGGTCGAGCACCGTCGGAGCCGCATCCCGGGTGCCCGCCATCTCCCGATTACGCGGTTCTCCGAGGCGGCGCTGTCCGGCCTGGAGCTGGATCGCGGACGCCCCGTGGTGGCCATCTGCCTCAGTGCACACCGCAGCATCCCGGCCGTACGCAAGCTGCGGGCGCACGGCTACGATGCCCGTCAGCTTCAGGGTGGCATGTTCGCCTGGTGGCGGGCCGGGCTGCCGTGCGAACGAGGCCGCACGGACGCCGGGGAATGAAGGCCGTCCGGCGCGGCCCTTTCGGTCAGGAACCGCGTTTCAGTTCCGTTCGCTGCGGGCGGCCGACCCCGGACACTTCAATCGGCGTCATCATCGTCCTGCTTGCCGCCCGGGGTGACGGTGCGTCCCACCGCCCCGGCGGTCTTGCCGGTGGCCTTTACGGTTCCGGTTGTGACACTGACAGCGGCGCTCCCGGCAGTGCCGGCAACCTTCACGGCGGTGCAGCCAGTCGCCAGCGGCAGGATGACGGCAAGCAGCAGGAGCGGGCGGGCGTAGACAATCATCGGCGGAAGCCCTTGTTGATGGTTGCCCACAAGGGTACGCACGACATGCCCGCAAGGCCATGGCCGGCGCGGACAGGCGCTTCGGCCCGGCGGCTGTGCGACGGCATCGCGATCCCGGCCTGGCCGTGACCAACCGGCCTTCCGCAGAACCCGAAGGCATGCCGGTGGTCTGACCGTGGAGACCCCGTGGAGATGTGTCATGTCCCGTTTCGCGCCCCTGTTCGCCGCTCTGTTCCTGGTGCTGCCGATGGCCTGTGCAAGCGCCACGGAGCCGAATACCGAAGCCCTGTTCCATCACGAGCTGGGTCGCCTGCATTCGTCTGAAGTGATCAACCTGCAGGAGCGTTTCCAGGGGCAGCCGCTGCTGATCATCAACACGGCCAGCCATTGCGGTTACACCGACCAGTTCGGCGGTCTGGAACAGTTGCACCGGGACTACCGGGACCGGGGGCTGAAGGTGGTCGGCTTCCCTTCCCATGACTTCAATCAGGAGGCCGACGACGAGGCCGAGACCGCCCGGGTGTGCTTCGAGAACTTTGGCGTCACCTTCGACATGTTCAGGCCGATTGGCGTGCGCGGCGCGGATGCCCATCCGATCTTCCGCGAGCTGGCGCGCCAGGCCGACGCCCCGCGCTGGAACTTCTACAAGTACGTGGTGGACCGGGAGGGTCGGGTGGTCGCGCATTTCCCCAGCCAGGCGGGCCCCGGCTCCGCCGATCTACGCCGCGCGATCGAGAGCATCCTGTAACCGCACGCGCTGTGCACTCGCCCGTGGAGCGATAGTGACGGGCTATCCCGATCATGGTGAATCTCAACTGGCACCAATGACTCGGGCGGCCTACCTTCAGGGATACACAAACAGCACGCCGTTCTCCGGCTGCAGCCGGGAAGAGACGGAGAAGGCGTGCGGTCCCTCACGGAAGCCGGCCATCACGAAAGGATAGTGGCTTCCCGAACACGAACACGCTCTACGCAGCGAACAAGGAGAAGGATATGGGTGAGCATCAGAACATGGGCAAATGCCCGGTCATGCACGGCGGCGAGACGGCCGCTGGTCACTCGGTGATGGACTGGTGGCCGGAATCGCTGAATCTGGACATCCTGCATCAGCATGACCGCAAGACGAACCCGATGGGCGAGGACTTCGACTACCGGGAAGAGGTGCAGAAGCTCGACTTCGAGGCCCTGAAAAAGGACATGCACGCGCTGCTGACCGAGAGCCAGGCGTGGTGGCCGGCCGACTGGGGACACTACGGCGGGCTGATGATCCGCATGTCCTGGCACGCGGCGGGTACCTACCGGATCGCCGATGGCCGGGGTGGCGGCGGCACCGGCAACCAGCGCTTCGCGCCGATCAACAGCTGGCCGGACAACGCCAGCCTCGACAAGGCGCGCCGCCTGCTGTGGCCGCTCAAGAAGAAGTACGGCAACAAGATCAGCTGGGCCGACCTGATCATCCTGGCCGGTAATGTGGCCTACGAGAACATGGGCCTGAAGACCTTCGGCTTTTCCTTCGGCCGCGAGGATATCTGGCACCCCGAGAAGGACACCTACTGGGGCGCGGAGAAGGAGTGGCTGGCGCCCTCCGACGAGCGCTACGGCGACGTCGAGAAGCCCGACACCATGGAGAACCCGCTGGCGGCCGTGCAGATGGGCCTGATCTATGTGAACCCGGAAGGCGTCAACGGCAAGCCCGACCCGCTGAAGACCGGCGAGCAGGTCCGCGAGACCTTCGCCCGCATGGCGATGAACGACGAGGAGACCGCGGCGCTGACCGCCGGCGGTCACACCGTGGGCAAATGCCACGGCAACGGCGATGCCGGCGCGCTGGGGCCGGAACCCGAAGGCGCCGATGTTGAGGAGCAGGGCTTCGGCTGGAAGAACCCCAATATGCAGGGCAAGGCCACCAACGCCATCACCTCCGGTATCGAAGGCGCCTGGACCAAGAACCCGACCCAGTTCGACATGGGCTATTTCGAGGCATTGCTCGACCACGAGTGGGAGCTCAAGAAGAGCCCGGCCGGCGCCTGGCAGTGGGAGCCGGTGGACATGAAGGAGGAGGACAAGCCGGTCGATGCCACGGACCCCTCTATCCGCCATAACCCGATCATGACTGATGCGGATATGGCGATGAAGATGGATCCCGTCTACCGCAAGTACATGGACGCCTTCCGCAAGGACCCCGAGTACTTCAAGGATTGCTTCGCCCGCGCCTGGTTCAAGCTGATCCACCGCGATATGGGCCCGAAGACCCGCTACATCGGGCCGGACGCGCCGCAGGAGGACCTGATCTGGCAGGACCCGGTGCCGGCCGGCAACACGGACTATTCCGTGGAGGCCGCCAAAAAGAAGATCGCCGCGAGCGGGCTGAGTATCGCCGAGATGGTCGCGACCGCCTGGGACAGCGCCCGTACCTTCCGTGGCTCCGATATGCGCGGTGGTGCCAACGGCGCCCGCATCCGCCTGGCGCCGCAGAAGGACTGGGAAGGCAACGAGCCCGAGCGCCTGGCCCGCGTGCTCAAGGTCTACGAGCAGCTCTCCGCCGAGACCGGCGCTAGCGTGGCCGACCTGATCGTGCTGGGCGGCAGCGTGGGCATCGAGCAGGCGGCCCGGGCGGCCGGTCACGATGTTCTGGTGCCGTTCATCCCGGGCCGGGGTGACGCCAGCGCCGAGATGACCGACGCCGACTCCTTCGAACCGCTGGAGCCGCTGGCCGATGGCTTCCGCAACTGGCTGAAGAAGGATTACGTGGTCAAGCCGGAAGAGATGCTGCTCGACCGCGCCCAGCTGATGGGCCTGACCGCGCCGGAGATGACCGTGCTGATTGGCGGTATGCGCGTGCTGGGTACCAACCATGGTGGTAGCAAGCATGGCGTGTTCACCGACCGCGAAGGGCAGCTGACGAACGACTTCTTCGTCAACCTGACCGACATGGCCTACGCCTGGCAGCCCGCGGGTAACGGCGTGTACGAGGTGCGCGATCGCCAGAATGATCAGGTGAAGTGGACCGCCAGCCGCATCGACCTGGTGTTCGGCTCCAACTCCATCCTGCGCAGCTACGCCGAGGTCTACGCCCAGGACGACAACCAGGAGAAGTTCGTGAAGGACTTCATCACGGCCTGGACCAAGGTGATGAACGCCGACCGCTTCGACCTGGAGCAGTTCCAGCAGTAAGCACGGCCCGAGCCGGGCGGTTCGCCCGGTTCAGATCCATAGGCGCCCGGGGTTTTCCCGGGCGCTTTTTTTGTTGCGCAGGGTGGAAGCTCTCGGCGTAGGCCCTGACACCCGCCGGATCCGGCGCCCGGGCTGTCCCGGGAGATCGCCACGTCGCTGCGCTCCTCGCGATGACGGTGCTTCACTGGCCGTCATCGCGAGCTCCCGCGGGGGCTGCGGCCATCCGCAGGTCGTCCCGGGCTCCGGCCGGCATGATCGAGGGTAGTAGTGTGCTGAGTTGTGTGCAGAAGCTGGCAGGAGGTGAGCGGCCATGGTATTCGGGTTGGTTAGCGACCACCTGAACCCCTCAAGGAGGGCGAGACCATGACCACTCACAAGAGCCAGGCTACTGCGGATCGCACGTCACTGCGAGCG
>NZ_KB906511.1:65000-79293 GCF_000381445.1 Thioalkalivibrio sp. ALE22 | reverse complement strand
GCCGCCTGGAGCTGGTCGCTCATCTCGGCTTCCAGAACCTGCTGGACCGCCTCGCGCACCAGCGTGCGCATCAGTTCCTCGTCTGTCCCCAAAAGCGCTCGCAGTGACGTGCGATCCGCAGTAGCCTGGCTCTTGTGAGTGGTCATGGTCTCGCCCTCCTTGAGGGGTTCCGGTGGTCGCTAACCAACCCGAATACCATGGCCGCTCACCTCCTGCCAGCTTCTGCACATAACTCAGCACACTACTCACGCAACGGCCGAAGGCCGAGCGTGCCCAGGGTGTTCGAAAACCCAGCCTTCATCCACTGGCAAGACCGTCGGGATGGCCGGTGTCTTGACCTTGACCCCCCGTTGTCGTCGCGCCGAGTGGAGAGGGTTTTCGCGGGAGAAAAGGCGCTGGATGTCTGAGCGGAGCCGAAGGCGTAGCGAGTTCAGCGCCGCCCGCGAAAAGCCTCGGAGCGAGGGAAACCCCGGCCCGCACAGCGGGCCGGGGTCGCGGCAGTCGGGCGTGTTTCTTGGTGACTTCTTTGCACGAGCAAAGAAGTCACTCGGGGCGCGCTGGCGAGTCAGCGCCTGGCAGTATGTGGACCGGAGCCACCGTAAACACCGGATGCCACTCCAGGGCCAGCCACCATCAGGCAGGCGGTGGACCGAAGGCGCCGTAAACACCGAATGGCGAAACAGTCGCTGCCACCGCCATGGCGCAACCGCCCGTTCACGCACAGGGGAGCGCTGACCCGTGGGGCTAGCGCAGGAGCATCAGGATGCCGGCGAGGATCAGCACGCCGGCGAAGCCGCGGCGGAGGATGGCGACGGGCAGGTGATGCGTGAGCCAGACACCTGCACGTACGCTGATGGCTGTGCCGATCACCACGCCGAGGATGGCCGGCAGATAGAGATAGCCCAGCGCCCACTCCGGCGCCTGGTAGGTTGGATCGGTCCACTGCGGCAGGGCGAACACCAGGCTCGCGCCGATGGAGATCGGCACGCCGAGGGCCGCGGCGGAGCCGATCGCCCGGCGCAGTTCCAGCCCCTGGCTGACCAGGAACGGGGTGGTCAGCGTGCCGCCGCCGATGCCGATCAACGAGGAGACGGCCCCGATCACGGTGCCGCCGCCCAGCCAGGCGCTGCGCCTCGGCACGGGCGCTTTCGGCGGCTGAACGTTGAGCAGCATCCAGATTCCGATCGCGACCTCGAAGGCGCCGAAGATGCGCCCCAGGTGGTCGGAGTCGATGCGCGTGGCCAGCCAGGCCCCGAGCAGGGCCCCGACGATGATCCCCGGCAGCAGGCGCCGCACGGCCGTGCCGTCTACTCCGCCGCGGCGGTGGTGGGCGCGGGCGGAGAGGATCGCGGTGGGGATGATCGCGCCCAGCGAGGAGCCGACCGCGAGCTGCACCAGGCTGGCCGAGTCGAAGGCCAACAGGCTGAAGATGGCGACAAATACCGGCACCAGGATCAGCCCGCCACCGATGCCGAACATCCCGGCCGGGATACCGGCGACCAGCCCCAGAAGCACAAATAGCAGCCCCAGCGCCAACGGTGACTGGATGAGCGTGTCGATCATTCGTGCGTGGTGCCGGGTCGTGAGTCAGGACACAGTGGGCCGGCAAGCCGCTGGGGTTGCCGGCCCACTGTTCAGGGGGGAGAAAGCGCGCTCAGAGCGCCTTGAAGCACTTGCGGGCGGCCTCGATGGTGGCGTCGAGGTCCGCGTCCGAGTGGGCGTTGGACATGAAGCCGGCCTCGAAGGCACTGGGGGCCAGGTAGATGCCCTCGCCTAGCATCGCGTGGAAGAAGCGGCCGAAGGCGGCGGTGTCGCAGGCGGTGGCCCCGGCGAAGTCGGTGACCTTCTGGTCCGAGAAGAACAGGCCGAACATGCCCGGCACCTGGTTGGTGGTCAGGGCGACCCCGGCCTCGCGCGCGGCGTCCTCGAAGCCCGCGACGACCTTCTTCGTGCGCTGCTCCAGTTCGTCGTGGAAGCCCGGACGGGACAGGATCTCCAGGGTCTTGAGCCCGGCGGTCATCGCGATCGGGTTCCCGGACAGGGTGCCGGCCTGGTAGACCGGGCCCAGCGGCGAGAGGTGTTCCATGATCGCGCGCTTGCCGCCGAAGGCCCCCACCGGCATGCCGCCGCCGATGATCTTGCCCAGCGTGGTCAGGTCCGGGGTGACGCCGAGATAGCCCTGGGCGCAGTTTTTCGAGACGCGAAAGCCGGTCATCACCTCGTCGAAGATCAGTACCGCGCCGTGCTGGTCGCAGACCTCGCGCAGGGTCTCGAGGAAGCCCGGTTCCGGCGGGATACAGTTCATGTTGCCGGCGATCGGCTCGACGATGATGCAGGCGACCTCGTCGCCCTTCTCGGCGAAGAAGGCGCGCACGCCGTCGGCGTCGTTGTAGGTCAGGGTGCTGGTCAGCGCGGCCAGTTCTTTCGGCACGCCGGGCGAACTCGGCTGGCCGAGGGTCAGGGCGCCGGAGCCGGCCTTCACCAGCAGCGAGTCGCCATGGCCGTGGTAGTTGCCCTCGAACTTCACGATGCGGTCGCGCCCGGTGTAGCCGCGCGCCAGCCGGATCGCGCTCATGGTCGCCTCGGAGCCGGAGTTGGTCATGCGCACCAGGTCCATCGACGGCACCAGCTCGCAGACCTTCGCCGCCATGTCGTTCTCCAGCCGGGTCGGGCAGCCGAAGGACAGGCCGTTGTTGCAGGCCTCGCGCACCGCCTCGATCACCTCGGGGTGGGCGTGGCCGGCGACCATCGGGCCCCAGGAGCCGATGTAGTCGATGTAGCGCTGGCCATCGGCGTCCCACATGTAGGCACCGTTGGCGCGGTCCATGAAGATCGGGGTGCCGCCCACGCCCTTGAACGCGCGGACCGGGGAGTTCACGCCCCCGGGGATGTGTTCTTTGGCGGCCTCGAACAGACGCTCGGTTTCCTGCATGACGGTGTCCTGTATTTCGTTGAGTTCGGGATTCGGTAGGCCCGGCAACCATAGCGACGGCCGCGGGCGCGTGCAAAGTGGTCAGTCGAACAGTGTGCTGATGCGCCGGGCGGCGGCCTCTGGATCGGGCGCGGCGCTGATGCCCTGGATCACGGCGACCAGATCCGCCCCGGCCGTGACCACCTCGGCCGCGTTGTCCGGGGTGATGCCACCGATGCCGCAGATCGGCAGGTCCAGGGCTGTGCGCGCCTGACGGATCAACTCCGGTCCGGCAAAGGCGGCCTCTGGCTTGGTCGGGGAGGCGAACATGGTGCCGAAGGCGACATAGCTCGCGCCGGCCCGGGCGGCAGCTTCGGCGCGCGCCAGTTCGTTGTAACAGGAGACCCCGATGACCGCGTCCGGCCCTAGGAGCGCGCGGGCTGCGGCCGGGTCCGGGTCGTCGCGACCCAGATGCACGCCATCGGCCTGGATGCGCGCGGCCAGCTCGGTGTCGTCGTTGATGATGCAGCGCGCACCGTGCGTGTGGGCAAGGGCGACCAGCTCGCGGGCGATCGCCTCGCGCGCGTCGCCCGCGAGTTGCTTGTCGCGGAACTGGATCAGGCTGGCGCCGCCGCGCAGCGCGGCTGTGGCATGGGCGAGGTGGGTCGCGCGCGGGTCCGCGCTCTCCGGTACCGCGGGGGTGATGAAGTAAAGCCCGCGCAGGGGCGCTCGGCTGTCAGTCGTCATGCGGGCACAGGCGGTTGGGGATGTGCTGGCCGTGACCGGGGGCGTAGCCGCGGGAGATGGCATCGTTCATGAAGGCCTGGGCCTCGATTACGGCTGGCTCGATATCGCGGCCACGGGCGAGGAAGGCGGCGATCGCCGCGGCCAGGGTGCAGCCGGAGCCGTGGAAGCCGGCCGGGTGGCGTGGCAGCTCGAACGGGCGCACGTGGTCGTCCTCGCGGTAGAGGCGGTTGATGATCGGGTCCTGTTCGGTGCCCTCGTGCCCGCCGGTGACCAGCACGTTGCGCGCGCCCAGCTGGCGCAGCTGGTGGCCCCACTGCGCGGGGTCCTCGCTGCGGGCCAGGCGGGCGGCCTCGGGTCCGTTCGGGGTGATCAGCGTGGCCCGCGGCAGCAGGGCCTCGCGCGTGGCGTCGACGACCGCCTCGGTCGCCAGCGCGCCGCCGCCGCCGGCGACCATTACCGGGTCCAGTACTACCGGGATATGCGGGTGCGCGCCCAGCAGCGCGGAGATGACGGTGACGTTCTCCACCGAGCCCAGCATGCCGATCTTGATCGCCGCCACCTCGAGATCGGCCAGGGTGACCTCGATCTGGGCGCGCAGCTGCTCCGGCGGCAGCACGGTGAAATCCACCACGTTGCGGGTGTCCTGCACGGTGATCGCAGTCACCGCCGTGGCGCCGTGTACCCCGAGGCGGGTGAAGGTGGTCAGGTCGGCCTGCAGACCCGCACCGCCGCCGGGGTCGGAGCCGGCAATGGTCAGCGCGATCGGGGGATGATTCATGAGTGGGGGCTCCCGTGCTAAGGTTGCGCGCGCCCCGGCACCCCCGGGGCGTTCCTGTTCCGAATCCCGGGAGTGTACGCAGCATGAGCCACGAGTTCGAAGTCGAGACTATCCGTCCCCTGGTCGCCGCCAAGGCCGGCGGTACGCTGAATGCGGAGGTCGACCAGGCCCTGGCCGCGCTGGAGCAGGAGATCAACCGGATCGCCGCCGAGCTGCAGGTGGAGCACGTGGGTCCCGGGGTGGGCATGGCGGACATGAATGCCCAGCATGTCTATCGCCTGGTGATCCGCCAGCACGAGATCGACGTGACGCGGCACGAGTGGAGCCTGTGGGTCTGCGATGCGCTCGACAACTGCGACTTCCGCGCGACCTGGCCGGTCACCGGCGCCGGGCGTCTGCGCCGCAAGCAGGTGACGGCCGTGGTGCCGGAGCTGGTGACCGGCTACCGCGATGCGGTCGTGGCCGCCGGCAAGGGTGATACCCCGGCCGGCCAGCGCCTGGCGCAGATCGCGGCGGTCTTTGAGTAACGCAGATCGCTCTACGCGCCAGGCGGCGTCAGCACTGTAAAGGTCAAGGGCGGTTGCACCACGAAGCGCACGAAGGCTCGAAGAAAATCCTTTTGTTGCAAGCCTTGCTGGCGCCGAATGGCTTGGTTCCAGCCTACGGGTCATCCTGAACAATCATCCCGAACCCCCCCCTGTCTTTCTCCGTGATCTCTGTGCCCTCCGTGGTGAAAACGCCCTTGACCTTGCCTTTCTTCGTGCCTTCGTGGGCTTCGTGGTGCAATCAACTCACCCGAGCCAGTGGCTCGGGTGTCGCCTTAAGCCGTGGTGTCGCGCAGCGAGATGACCGGCCAGCCCTTGTTGCGGGCATGTTCCGCGAGGGTGGGGTCCGGATCCACGGCCACCGGGCGGCCGACCTGCTCCAGTAGGGGGATGTCGTTGCGTGAGTCGCTGTAGAAGCTGGCCTGCGTGATGGTGCCCTCGGGATCCGGGTGATCGGCGAGGTGCTGGCGCAGGCGCTCGATCTTGCCCTCCTGAAAGCAGGGCACGCCGGTCAGTTCGCCGGTGAACTCCCCGTCTTCGCGTTCCTCCGCCAGGGTGGCGATCAGGTGGTCCACGCCGAGGAGGTCGGCAATCGGCTGGGTCACGAACTGGTTGGTCGCGGTGATGATGACCAGCTCGTCTCCGGCCTCGCGGTGCTTGTCCAGCAGACGCTGGGCGCCGGGGGCGATCATCGGCCGGATCAGCGTCTCGATGAACTGCTCGCGCCATTGTTCCAGCTGCGCGCGCGGGTGCTCGGCCAGCGGGCTGAACGCGAAGCGGCAGAACTCGTGGATATCGAGCACGCCCGCGACATACTCCTGGTAGAAGCGGTCATTGGTCTCGGCGTGGCAGGTCGGGTGCACGGCGCCTACCTCGGCCAGGAACTGGTTCCAGGCGTGATCGCTGTCGCCGGCAAGAAGGGTGTTGTCGAGGTCGAACAGGGCCAGGGCCATGAGGTGATTCTCGGGTTGGCATGAGTCGGGCGAAAGTGTACCGGCGGGCGTGGCAGCCTGCAGCCTCGCATCCCCCGTCGGGCCGGCACCGGAGGCCGGGTAGGGGCTTTGCCGCCAGGGCGTCCGCTGTGGAACAATGCCAGTAATAGAAAAGCGTCTGGCTGATGCAAGTGATTGATTGTGACGGGTATCGCGCAAACGTAGGCATCATCCTGTGCAACGCGGAAAGACAGCTGTTCTGGGGCAAGCGGGTCGGTCAGGAGGCCTGGCAGTTCCCCCAGGGGGGCGTGCACGCGGAAGAAACGCCGGAAGAGGCGATGTACCGCGAGTTGCGCGAGGAGACCGGCCTGTTCCCCCGGCACGTCGAGGTGCTGGGCGCCACCCGCCATTGGCTGCGCTATCGCCTGCCGGAGCGCATGGTCCGGCGCCATCAACGCCCGGTCTGCATCGGCCAGAAGCAGCGCTGGTTCCTGCTGCGCATGGTCGGAGATGAGAACGACGTGGTGCTGAATGCAATGGAAACCCCGGAATTCGATGACTGGCGCTGGATCGATTACTGGCGCCCGGCGCGCGAGGTCGTGCACTTCAAGCGCCAGGTCTACCGCCGGGCGCTGTGCGAACTGGTGCCGCTGATGTTCCCCGAGCTGGATCAGGGGCGCGCCCGCGGTTCCGATAGCCGCACCCCGGAACCCTCGCTGAACCGCCCGTCGGTGTCCTCGCGTTGACGGTCCCGAAGCAGCCCTCGATGCTCGAGGTCCTGCGCCGCGTGGTGCAGGAGGTCAATGGTGCGGCCGATTTCTTCGAAGCACTGCACATCATCGTCACGCGGGTGAAGGCGGCGCTGGAGATCGATGTCTGCTCGATTTACCTGAAGTCGCCACAGTCCGGGCGCCTGGTGCTGATGGCCTCGGAAGGTCTGCGTTCGGAATCGGTGGGGCAGGTCGAGATGGACCCGTCGGAAGGCCTGGTCGGTCTGGTCGCCTCGCGCGCCGAGCCGGTCAACCTCGACAGCGCCCAGGATCACCCGCGCTTTCGCTATTTCCCGGAGACCGGCGAGGAGCACTTCCTCGCGTTCCTGGGCGTGCCGATCATCCATCAGCGCAGCCTGCTGGGCGTGCTGGTGGTGCAGCAGCACCAGGCGCGCAAGTTCGATGACGAACACGTCTCCTTCCTGATCACCCTGGCCGCGCAGCTGGCCGGGGCGATCGCCTACGCCGAGTTCAACGACGAGATCTCCTCCGAGACCCCGCTGATCGGTCATGTGAACGTCGAGGCCACCGGCATCGCCGGCTCGCCCGGCGTAGCCATCGGGCGCGCCGTGGTGGCCTACCGGCTGGCCGATCTCGATTCCATCCCGGATCGCGAGAGTGCCGGGGTGGACGGCGAGCTGGAGCACTTCAAGCAGGCGGTCGCGGAGACGCGCACCGAGATCGAGGACCTGAAGCAGCGTATGGGCGAGGCCCTGGGCCCGGACGAGCAGGTGCTGTTCGATGCCTACCTGATGCTGCTGGGGTCCGACTCGCTGGTGCACAAGACCGAGGCGCGCATCCGCAACGGCCAGTGGGCGCCCGCCGCGCTGCGCGACACGGTGCGCGAGAGCGTGCGGGTGTTCGAGGACATGGAGGACCCGTACCTGCGTGAGCGCGCGGCCGACGTGCGGGACCTCGGTCGGCGCGTGCTGTCGCATCTGCTGCCGGCGGATCGCAGCCAGGACGAGTTTCCCGAGGGCGGCATCCTGGTCGGGGACGACCTGACCGCGTCACACCTGGCGGAGGTGCCGATCGAGCGGCTGGGGGCGATGGTCTCGGCCAAGGGGACCGGCTCCTCGCATATCGCGATCCTCGCGCGTGCCCTGAACATCCCGGCGGTGATGGGGGTGTCCGAGCTGCCGGTGGGGCGGCTGGAAGGGCGCGAGATCCTGGTCGACGGCTATCGTGGCCGGCTGTTCGTGAACCCCAACGCCGAACTGCGCGCGGAGTTCGAGCGCCTGGTACGCGAGGAGCGCGAGCTGGCGGAGGACCTGCGGGCGCTGGCCAAGGACCCGGCCGAGACCCGCGACGGGGTTGCCGTGCCGGTGCTGGCGAACTCCGGTCTGCTGGCGGACATCAAGCCGTCGCTGGAATCCGGGGCCGAGGGGGTCGGGCTGTACCGAACCGAGGTCCCGTTCATGATCCGCGACCGGTTCCCCGGCGAGGAGGAGCAGGTCCAGCTGTACGAGCAGGTGCTCGCCTCCTTCGATCCCATGCCGGTGACCCTGCGGACCCTGGATATCGGCGGCGACAAGGCCCTGCCGTACTTCCCGGTCAAGGAGGACAATCCGTTCCTCGGCTGGCGCGGCATCCGCATCTCGCTGGACCACCCGGAGATCTTCCTGACCCAGCTGCGGGCGATGCTCAAGGCGAGCCGGTCGCACGACAACCTGCAGATCCTGTTCCCGATGATCTCGGCGCTGGACGAGCTGAAGGGGTCGATGAGCCTGCTCAACCGGGCGCGCGAGGAACTGCTGGACGAGGGCTTCCGCATCCCGATGCCGCGGGTCGGCGTGATGGTGGAGGTGCCGGCGGCGGTCTACATGTCGGAGATGCTCGCCCGGCGGGTGGATTTTCTTTCGGTGGGCACCAACGATCTGGTCCAGTACCTGCTGGCGGTGGATCGCAACAACGCCCGCGTGGCGCACCTCTACGACACCCTGCACCCGGCCTGCATCCACGCGCTGGAGACGATCACCGAGGGCTCGCACCGGGCCGGCAAGCCGGTCAGCGTGTGCGGGGAGATGGCGGCTGACCCGGCCGCGGTGATCCTGCTGCTGGGGATGGGGATCGACAGCCTGAGTGTCAGCGTGTCCTCGATCCCGCGGGTGAAATGGGTCATCCGCAGCTTCTCCACCGACCGCGCCGAGGCGCTGCTGGCGCAATGCCGGCTGCTGGAAAACGCCGATCAGATCCGCTCGCTGCTCAATAACGCCCTGGTCCAGGCGGGGCTGGGCGGTCTGGTGCGCGCCGGCAAGACCTGACGCCGGGAGTCCGTGTTCCGGCGCCCGCGGTTGTCCGGGGGACCCGCTATCCGTTGCGACTGGCTCGCCACAGCGCGATCAGCGCGCTCAGCAGGAAGATCCCGAGCACCACCCCGATGGCGATCAGGGCGTCGGGGATCGAGCGGTTGATCACCAGCACCACCGCGCCCACCAGGATGGGAACCGGCACCTCGTTGAACCAGCGATACCAGGTGTGATCGCGACGGTTCAGGTCGTCGCGGAAGTCGCGCACGATCTTGCCGCACCAGACGTGATAGGCGACCAGGATTGCGATCAGGGTCAGCTTGAAGTGCATCCACGGCTCGGCCAGATAGAACGAGCGATCCACCAGCATGGCCACGCCGAAGGCAATGGTGATCAGGGCGCCGGGGGTCATGATCCCGTAGAACAGCTTGCGCTCCATGATCTTGAAGCGCTCGTGGCCCAGGGCGTCCTCGGTCATCGCGTGATAGACGAACAGGCGGGGCAGATAGAACAGCCCGGCGAACCAGGTGACCATGAAGATCACGTGCAGGCTGAGGAACCAGTTGTAGGCTTGCATGGAGGTCCTTCTCGTCGGACGGTGCCGGGCTTACGAGAGCCAGCGTTCCAGGTGGCGTTCGATCTGTTCGAAGTCCGGGTCGCCCAGCTTCTGATAGACGATGCGGCCATTCGGCGAGATCAGGAAGGTGGTCGGCGTCAGGCGTACGCCGCCGTAGGCCTGGGAAAAGGCATCGTCGCTGTCGTGGATGACCTTGTAGGGCATCCCGCGATCCTCGCGCATGGCCTCCACGCGGTTGATCGGGTCGTAGGACAGCGCGACCGCCAGCAGCTCGAATCCCTTGTCCGCGTAGGTCTCGTGCAGGTGGATCAGTTCCGGGATCTCGCGAATGCAGGAGGGACAGTTGGTGGCCCAGAACGAGATCATCACCGGCCGCCCCTCGTAGTCCTCCAGCGACACCTGTTCGCCATCCAGTGTGGTGGCGGCGAAGGCGGGCGCCGGGCGCATGCCGTCGTCGGTCAGCCAGATGGTCGCGGCAATGGCGACCAGCGCGATGATGAAGATGCCTCCGAAGATGGCCTTGCGGTCGATCCTGACTTTGCTCATGAGGTGTGATCCGTTGATCGAATAGCCTGCAAATGTGGACTGGCAGGGCGGGCGTGCGTTCCGTGGCCCCGGCCAAGGCGGTATCATGCCGCAGCATGACGAATGCAACCAACAGCAAACCCATCCGCATCGGGGTTGTCGGTGCCACCGGCTATACCGGTGTGGAATTGCTGCGCCTGCTGGCGCGGCACCCGGCGGCCGATCTGCAGGTGGTGACCTCGCGGGGCGAGGCGGGCACGCCCGTGGCCGAACTGTTCCCGAGCCTGCGTGGCGCGGTCGACGCGGTGTTTCAGGCGCCGGACGAGGCGACCCTGGGCGAGTGCGACGTGGTCTTTTTCGCGACCCCGCACGGGGTGGCCCACGCGCTGGCCGCGCCCCTGCTGGAGCGGGGCACGCGCATCATCGATCTGTCGGCGGATTTCCGCATCCGCGATCCCGATCTGTGGGCGCAGTGGTACGGGCAGGCCCATGGCGCGCCCGAGTATCTGGGCGAGGCCGTGTACGGCCTGCCGGAGCTGAACCGGACGCTCATCCGCGATGCCCGCCTGATTGCGGTGCCGGGCTGTTATCCGACGGCCGTGACGCTTGCGGTGCTGCCCCTGCTGGAGGCCGGCCTGATCGATCCGGCGGACGTGATCGCGGATGCCAAGAGCGGTGTCAGCGGGGCTGGGCGCAAGGCGCAGATCGGCGGGTTGTTCGCCGAGGTGCAGGAGGACTTTCGTGCTTACGCCAGCGGCGGGCACCGGCATTGGCCGGAGATCCATCAGACGCTGAGCGGGGTGGCCGGGCAGTCCGTGGGGCTGATCTTCCAGCCGCATCTGGTGCCCATGACGCGCGGGATTCACGCGACCCTCTATCTGCGCCCGCTGGCGGCGGACGCGGACTGGCAGGCCTGTTTCGAGCAGCGCTACCGCGACGAGCCGTTTGTCGACGTGCTGTCGCCCGGGGAGCATCCGCAGACTTCCAGTGTGCGCGGCACCAATGTCTGTCGGGTGGCGCTGGTGCAGCCGCCGCATTCCGGTCGGCTGATGGTGCTTTCGGTGATCGACAACCTGGTGAAGGGCGCGGCCGGGCAGGCCGTGCAGAACATGAACCTGATGTTTGGCCAGCCGGAAACCGCAGGCCTGGACGCGCTGCCGGTCTTCCCCTGATGCCGGGTCTGGCCGCATGAGTATTCCGGTGCCGCGTCTGCCCCGGCGGCCGCGGATCCCGGCTCGGCGGCGGGCGTCCGGACGGCGCCGCGGAACGTGGTGGGCCGGCCTGCTGGCAATCGCGCTGGTCCTGGCTGCGGTCGCCGGGGGACTGGGCTGGCTGGCCAGCGAGCGACACGACGGGACGGCGGGTGTGGAACCGCAGGCAGGGATCGACGCCCTGCGGGCGGACCTGGAGCGGGAGGTCGCCGCGCGCCAGACCGCCGAGGAGGCGCTGCGCCGCGCCGAGCAGCACCTGTCAATCAAGGAGGCCGAGCTGGCGGCCTATGCCGGTGACATCGAGCGCCAGGAGAAAGAACTGCAGACGTTGCGCGACGAACTGGCGTTTTATCAGCGTCTCGCGGAAGGCTCGGGCGAGGACGGTCTGGGCATCCGGGCCCTCCGGTTGCAGCCGACCGGGCAGTCCGGTGTGTTCGATGTCAGCTTTCAGCTTTACCGTCCGGGGCTGGGCCGCTCGGTGGATCTGCGCTGGTCGCTGGAGGTGGACGGCCTCGCGGCGGACGCGGAAGAGCCGAGCACCCTGGATGCCGAGGCGCTGGGGCTGGATTCCGGGCGTACGCTGGAAGAGCTGCGGTTGCTGCGGCATCAGCGCGTCCGGATCCGGCTGCCGGAGGGCTTCGAGCCGCGACACCTGACGCTGCGCGCGAGCGCCGAAGATGACGAGGAACTGGATCCGGTTTCCGAACGGGCCGACTGGGATCGCCTGCTGGAGGGCATGCAATGATGGGACGCAAGAAGGGCCGCCGGGCGGGCAAGGTGGATACGCTGGTTGGGCGCAATACGGTGATCCATGGCGATGTCGAGTTCGGGGGCGGGTTGCACATCGAGGGTCGCGTGATCGGCGATATCCGGGCCACCACCGATCCGGCCGCCGTTCTGGTGGTGGCGGATGGGGGCGTGGTCGAGGGCCATATCGCGGTCCCGCACCTGCTGATGAACGGAGAGGTGCAGGGCGATGTCCATGTAGGCGAGCATGTGGAACTCGGGGAGACGGCCCGTCTGGTGGGCAATCTCTACTACACCATGCTGCAGATGGCGGAAGGTGCGCAGATCGACGGTCTGCTCAAGCGGGTGGATCATCCGCTCCAGGGTGAACTGGAAGGGCCGGGCGAGACCCAGGCCCTGACCAATCCCACGGAAGGTGGGCATTCTTGACTCTGGGGCTCAGTCTTCCGTAGCGTGAATGAAAATGATTATTACAGGAGGCCCCGAATGTCCGAGCCCATGACGTCCGAAGCGGAGATGGACATCGAAATCCCCAGCCCGCTGATCTTTACCGATGCCGCGGCCACCAAGGTGAAGGGGCTGATCGAAGAAGAGAACAACGACAACCTGAAGCTGCGCGTGTTCGTCAGCGGCGGCGGTTGCTCCGGCTTCCAGTACGGCTTCACCTTTGACGAAACCGTGGGTGATGGCGACACCGTGGTCGAGAATGGCGGGGTGACCCTGCTGATCGATCCGATGAGCTTCCAGTATCTGGCCGGCGCCGAGATCGACTACACCGAGGGTCTGGAGGGCGCGCAGTTCGTCATCCGCAACCCGAACGCCACCACGACCTGCGGCTGCGGCTCCAGCTTCTCGGTCTGAAGCCGACCGCAAGCGAGTCAGGCGAAGGCCCGATCCGGTGGATCGGGCCTTTTTTGTTACCGGCCCTGGTCCGCGGGGTCGGTGGGGCGGGCGTGGCCGGGGATGATGCAGCCGAGTACCCGCGGCCCACGCGCACCGGTTACCTCGGGAAGATTGCCGGGCTCCCCCGCAAGGGTGCGGGCCGCCAGCCACGCAAATGCGGCGCCTTCCACCTGTTGCGGAGGGATGCCATGGCGTTCGGTGGACTCCACGCGGGTATCGGGCAGAGCCTGCGCCAGGCGCTGCATCAGGTAGCGGTTGTGCGCGCCGCCGCCACACACCAGCAGGCGGGCGGGCGGCTGCGGATCCAGATGCGTCAGGGCGCGGCGTACGCCTTCCACCGTCAGTTCGGCCAGGGTGGCCTGGAGGTCCGCGGGCCGGAGCTGGTCGAGGCGGTCACCTGCGACATGGCGCAGCCAGGCGGGGGAGAAATACTCGGGTCCCGTGCTCTTGGGCGGGGGGCGCCGGAAGAACGGGTCCTCCAGCAGTCGGGCCAGTAGCTCGGGGTCGGGTGTTCCGCTGCGCGCCCAGTCACCATCCCGGTCGAACGGGGTCGAGTGGTGGCGCCGGTTCCAGTCGTCCATCAGGGTATTGGCGGGTCCGCAGTCGAAGCCGATCACGGGTGCCCCGGGTGGCAGCCAGGTGACGTTGGCGATGCCTCCGAGGTTCAGCACCGCGCGCGTCTCGTCCGGTGCGCCGAACTGCATCGCATGAAAGCCGCAGGCCAGCGGGGCACCCTCGCCCCCGGCGGCGATGTCGCGCGGGCGAAACTGGGCCACGGTGTCGATCCCTGTGGCCTCCGCAATACGGAACGGATCTCCGATCTGCCAGGTGAAGGGCGGTTCGGCGTCCGGGGCGTGGTGAACGGTCTGTCCGTGACTGCCGATCGCGCGAATCGCGCCGGGTGCCAGGCCGGTCTGGTCGAGCAGGGTCTGGACCGCGCGGGCGAACAGCATCCCCAGACGTGCGTCCAGCATCCCGAGGTGCCGGTATTGCAGGGCCTCGCTGGTGGCGGCGGTCGCCAGTTCCAGGGCCAGGTCGTCGGGGTAGTCCAGCTGGCAGTGATCCACGACGGTGACGGCCCCGTCCTCGCGGATCTCGGTGAGGACGGCGTCCACGCCGTCCCGGCTGGTGCCGGACATCAATCCGATAAAGCGTTGTGTCATGCGCGTGTTCCTCAGGCCGTGTTGGACCCATTCTGGACCACGGCCGTGTTTCGCGTCTGTCCGGGCCTCGCGGTATCCTTGCGCGCGTCCGGCCCGCCCGGCCGGTTCTCCGATCTCGAACAAGGGGCGACATGGAACTCGAAGACCAGCTGGCCGTGATTCGTCGCGGCGCCGATGAAATCCTGCTCGAGGACGATCTCGTCGAGCGTCTCAAGACGGGCCGCCCCTTGCGGAT